>NZ_LR134201.1:2867066-3185629 GCF_900635955.1 Cedecea lapagei | reverse complement strand
GCTGCAGGCGCTGTGGGATGGCGCGATCTGGCAGATTCAACAGCGGCAGGCGAGCGCAATGAATGATTTTTCTCGGGAGCAATAAAGCATGTGGATTGGCCGTAAAGTTGCCTTAGAGGATGACTCATACGTTGTTGAAGGGGTTCTGCTACCTCAGGCCGTTTTGCAGGAGCAGCAGCAGGCGCGAAGCCTGGTGGAGCAGGCCACCCTGAAAAGTGAGGCCCTGCTGGCTGAAGCCCGGCAGCAGGCTGAGCGTTTGATCCTTGAGGCAGAACAAGAGGCTGAGCGGCTGGTTGTCCTGCGCACTGAAGAGGCCGAAGGTGAGTTCTGGCAGCGGGCAGATTCCCTGTTTAACGAGTGGCAGGCGGAGCGGGATGCGCAGAGTGCGGAAGTTGTCAGCCAGGCACAGCGCCTGATCAATGCGGCATTTGAGCAGCTGTTTGGCGGCCTGAGCGAGCAGCAAAAGCTGACGGCGCTGCTGACCCAGCTTCAGGTGGCGGGCGCCCGCGCCACGGAGGTGACCCTCTATTATTCCCCACAGCATGAAGCGGCGCTGGCAAGCTGGCTGGCCGCGCATCCGCGGCTCGGCTGGACATGCTGCGCCGACGAGGCGCTGGCGGCGGAAACGCTATTGCTGCAAACCGCACAGGGCGAATTCAGCATCAGCTGGGCTTCGCTTCAGCAGCACTTGCTGCGCCTGACTCATTAAGCGCCGGGAAGTTAATTTTTTCCCGGCGGGAACCTCCGCTTTTTTACCGCCACTCATCATACGATTTCAACGCGAGGAGAAACGTATGAGCAATTCCTTTGATATTCAGCGCAATCTCGACAGCCAGCTGTCTCGTCTTCACCACTCGGTTGCCGAGCTGGCGCAGAGCACGCTTGGGCAACCCGCGCCCAGCATGGGCGACATGGTGGAATTTAAAAACGCCCTGATGAAAGAGGCTGCGGCGACCTTTACCGACAGCCAGCTGGGGTCGCTCAAGCACAGCCTGAGCAAGGAGATCATCGACTCTATCAACTAGTTATGCCGCCAGCGGCTTATCCGTAAGCCGTTGTTTAACGCAGTTTGTACCCCTGGCGGCCACCCATTTTGCCGCCGATGACAGGAGAATGAGTCGTTGAATCAGCACGTTCGTTTACTTCGCTCAGCCATGTTTGCCCTGGCCGCTACCGCCGGTTGCTACAGCGCAGCCGTTAGCGCTCAAACGCCCGCCGACTGGCAAAATGGCGCCTATGCCTACTCTGCACAGGGTACGCCGTTGCGCACCGTATTGCAGGATTTCGCCAGCAGCCACGGCGTCAACCTGCGCTTAGCAGACGTACCCGACAGCGTGGTAGATGGGCGTCTGCGTTCGGACAACGGCGTGGCCTTCCTTGACCGCCTGGCGCTGCAGTATCGCTTCCAGTGGTTCGTCTATAACGGTTCGCTGTTCGTCAGCCCACAGTCGGCAGAAACGTCAAAGCGCATCAGCGTTTCGGCGGATGCCGCGCCGGACCTGAAACAGGCTCTGCGCGATGTAGGTCTTCTGGAAGACAAATTTGGCTACGGCGAACTGCCGGATGATGGCGTGGTGATTGTCACCGGGCCGCCTGAGTACGTCACGCTGGTGGCGGACTTTAGCGCCAAAGACAAAGACAAAAAGCAGAACAAAGAGATGATGGCGTTCCCGCTTAAATATGCCTCGGTAGCCGACCGCGAAATCAAATACCGCGAGAAAACGCTGCTGGTGCCCGGCGTGGCCTCCATCCTCAACGAATTATTGGGCAAGAAAAGCACCCGCTCCTCTCAGGGGATTGTGCCCGGCGGGGAAGGAACTTCTCGTGAAGCGCTGAATAAATCGTTCCAGGAGCAGTCGGACAACATTCTTTCCGGTCTGATTCAGGGCCAGGACAGCCGCATGCGCGGCGCGGGCGGCGATGACGACGGTGAAATGAACCCGCTGGTCTCCGCCGACGTACGTAACAATGCCCTGTTAGTCCGGGACGATCCCAAGCGCAGAGAGCAGTATCAGGCGCTGATCTCGCAGATCGACGTCCCGCAAAAATTGGTGGAAATCGACGCCATGATTATTGATGTCGATCGCCATGCATTTTCGAAATTCTCCAGCAACCTCAGCGGCACGTTTGGCAATATCACCGCCGGCTCCTCGATGCTGCAGGGCGCGGGCACGCTATTTGTGACCGACTACAGCCGCTTCTTTGCCCAGATTCAGGCGATGGAGGGCGAGGGCAACGCCTCCATTGTGGCTAACCCTTCTATCCTGACGCTGGAGAACCAGCCAGCGGTTATCGACATGAGCGACACCGCCTTCATTACTGCCACCGGCGAACGCGTGGCGACCATTGAGCCCGTGACCGCCGGCACCAGCCTGCAGGTGGTGCCGCGTGCTATCGGCAACGGGCCAACCAGCACGGTACAGCTCGTGGTGGATGTGGAAGACGGCAAGGTACAGGTCAATGATGACGGCGTGGCAACCGGCGCAAAACGAGCGACGGTTAGCACCCAGGCGTTGGTTCAGCAGAACGGCTCGCTCGTCATGGGCGGCTTCCATTCTCGTGAGACCGGTGATACCGACCACCGTATTCCGCTGCTCGGGGATATCCCTTACCTGGGGAAATTCTTCTCCTATACCAGCCATGAAACGTCGCAGCGCGAGCGCCTGTTCATTATTACTCCTCATCTGGTCGGTGACCAGGTGGATCCGACGCGTTACATCGACGAGCAGGATCGCCAGCAGCTCTCTGCGGCGATGAGCGAAGTCCAGCTTCGCCAGCGGTACAGCTCCATGAAGGGCGATATCGAAAACGCCATGCGCGACCTTGCAGAGGACAAAGTGCCTACCGGCTTCCAGGCGGGTGGGGAAGGCATGGGAATCGGCCAGCTGTGTAATGTAGGGCCAGGGCTCTCCTCCGACAGCTCGCACAGCCAGTGGTACAGCAATGCCTCGGTACAGATAAGCGTCGGGCTTATCCGCAATATCAGCGGCAAGCCGCAGCGCTTTGATGAGTCCAGCTGTCGGGACGACGACGTGCTGGCGGTGGCGGCCTGGCCGGGCGGAAACCTCGCCCCACGTCAGTCGGCGGAGGTTTACATCGCCTACCGCACGCGGGGAGAAGGGCGTCGCAGCCGCCAGTCGCTGCTGACAACCTCATCGTCATTGCCGGTTAATTCATCGAGATCGCGCAGCTATTTACTGCCGCCGCGCCCCGTACTTCGCTAAGGAGCGATTATGAAACCTTCCATTTTGTTACTGGTGGCGCTGGCATTTGCCCTGAGCGGCTGCGCGACCCGCAATGACAACGGCTGCGACAGCGCGGCATGTCGGCCGCTGTCAGATAACCACCACCTGACCATCTGGTGGCCGAGCGATATGCGTAACGGTGTGCAGGACTACACACAGATGCCGGTGCGTTGAGCGCATAGCAGGCGCGGAGGTTCTCCCGCCTGCAAATAAAAAAATCTTTTTTTTCATGATTTTATGCAGTTTTGTGGAACCGAGGTCGGTTTCTTTTCACTTAACAGGCGTCTTTATACTGCGAACCAGCAGGGCTGGTCGCCTGTATCAACCCCGTTGTCATGGTGAGGTAATCTAATGAGTACGATTGGAAATATGCTGAATCTGGCCACTGCATTACCGCAGCTGGCGCTGAATGCGACCCCAGAAGGTATGGCCGCTAACCTGCTGAAAAACGTAGGCGATCAGATGGTGCACGATATTGCATCCAGGCTGACTAACCTGCTGTTCTCCGGCAATATGAACGGTAACAATAACAACACCTTTATGTCTCCGCAGAGTCAGGGCGGGGCGAGCATGGGGAATACCCTGGCGCTGAGCAACATGCAGCAGATGCTTCAGCAGGTCGTCCAGCAGATGGGCGTGAATGCACAGAACACCCCGTTCAACAATCATGCTGGCGCAAGCAACATCAATGCGTTCAACACCGGCATGAGCAACGGCCTGCAGTCGCCGTCTACCGGCATTGGCCTGGTTCAGCTGCCGCTGTCCACCACTGGCGCTAACAGTGCAAACAATTTCAACCAGCTGGGTAACAGCATGGGCAGCCAGTTAGGCAGCAAAATGGGTCTGCAGGCGCTGGATAACGTGAAGTCTGACAGCAGCGGCCTGTGCGCTATGCTGGGCGGCGGCGGTAAAGTCGACGGCGGCTCCAAAGAGACCCGTGCCGAAATCGGTAAATATATGGATCAGCACCCGGAAATCTACGGCAAGCCGCAGAGCGCGGGTGAAGGTATCCCTGGCCTGGTTCACACGGGCAAAGGCCCGAGTAGCTGGGAAGACGCGCTGAAACACAGCAAGCCGCTGAGCGGCGATTCGCTGAAAGCCTTCCAGTCGGCGAAAAACGACCTGAAAACCTCTATGGTGGGTGGCTCAATTCCTGGCTCCGCGACGGCGCTGGGTAACGGCTCTTCAAGCCTGCTGGTCAATGCGGATGCCCAGTTGTTTAACGGCAACATTATCAAAGATGCTCTGAAGCACCATCACGGCGCGATCCTGAACCTGGCTTCTGCCGCGCTGGCCTGATTGACAGTGCCGTAGTCCACAGATGTTCTTTTTGACGTGCGGCGCAGGATAACGGCGCCACACGTCATTTCGCCAGACTCTTCTTCGCCCTCTATTTGACCGGTTTTCTGCGCTACTTGCGTGGAGACCGGTTTTTTTTTGTCCCGGTAATGCCCCCAGGCAACCCCCGGCGGCCGGCAGCTCAACCCCGCCTGAGTTGGGTCATAACCGGGGGCGATGAGAGCCGGGGACCAATCTTCCCCTCACCCCAGCCCTTATGTCTTGATCCTCCCCGCCAGTGCGGGGAAGATCCCCGACTGATCATCGGGAGGTTGCCGGTGAGCATCCCCTAGCCCTGGTGCCCCTGAGCCCGCGGGAGAGATTATGCCCCGGCAGCCTTTCTCCCTGTCGCCTCAAGACCGAACGGTATCCTGTGCCTCTGAGCACCCACACATAAGGATGGTCTGGCGATATTATTCATAAGGTTACGGAGAATCATATGACCCTCACTTCTGTCGGCGTTGATATTGCTAAGCTAAAATTTGATGTCGCTGTCCTGCTGCCTAATCAGAAATACAAAACTAAAAAGTTTGCTAACACGCATGCGGGATGCCGTGAGTTTATTCACTGGCTGGCCCGTTTTGGAGACTGTCACGTCTGTATGGAGGCTACCGGCAGCTACAGCACGGAACTCGCCACGGCATTGTCCGATGGCGGCTATCGAGTCAGTCTGGAAAACCCTGCCCGTATTCATGCCTTCAGTCATACCGAACTGGCCCGAAATAAAACGGATAAAAGCGATGCCGCACTGATAGCGCGGTATTGTGCCCTGTATCAGCCAGCACAATGGCATCCGGCCCCTCTCAGCCAGCGACAGCTGACCGCGCTGGTACGGCATCTTAAAAATCTTGAAGAGATGCGACAGATGGAAGAGAACAGGCTGGAGGCCGCAGATGAGGTCATAACCGGTTCGTTAAAAGAACACATCGCCACGCTGGACGAACTGATAAAAGAAACAAAAAAGAAAATCAGACAGCATATCGACGATGACCCGGACCTGAGAAAAGACAAGGCGCTGCTGGAGAGTATCCCGGGTGTGGGAGATGTGCTGAGTACGAATCTTCTGGCCTTCGCGGGAAACCTGAGGCGATTTAGCAGCAGTAAGGCTCTGGTGGCTTATGCAGGCCTGAACCCACGACGTTGTGAATCCGGGATGTGGAAAGGAAAAAGCAGGTTGTCGAAAGTGGGGAGCCGTGAGCTGCGTAGCGTACTGTATATGCCTGCGGTGGTGGCGGGAAGGTGTAATGAAGTGGTGAAAGACCTGATGAGGCGGCTGGAGAGTAGAGGTAAGGCAGGAAAAGAGCGAGTATGTGCAGGAATGAGAAAGCTACTGCAGCTGGCTTATGGCGTGGTGAAATCAGGGCGTGAATTTGACGCCGAAATACCGCTTGCCGGATAGCCGACAAGACGGTATCTCTCCCCAAAGGGGCGAGGGTGAAAACAAAAGCGATGGGAAACATTGTTTATTCCCTCTCCCCAAAGGGGCGAGGGTGAAAACAAAAGCGATAGGAAACATTGTTTATTCCTCTCCCCAAAGGGACGAGGGTGAAAACAAAAGCGCAGGGAAACATTGTTTATTCCCTCTCCCCAAAGGGACGTGGGTGAAAACAAAAGCGATAGGAAACATTGTTTATTCCCTCTCCCCAGGGGCGAGGGTGAAAACAAAAGCGATGGCAAACATTGTTTATTCCTCTTCCCAAGGGGGCGAGGGTGAAAACAGAAGCGATGGGAAATTTTTTTATTCCCTCTCCCTTCCAGGGAGAGGGTTAGGGTGAGGGTAAAAACCAGAAGCGACGTTGTAGCTGAGGGAAGCGTTGGACGTTCGGTGGCTGCATATGAAACAGAACTGGAAGTGAAAGGAATATTATCCAGTCCTGCACAGTCGTGGATATTCGCCGACAGGCGATCCCCCGCTACTCCTCAAACTCAATTGTCTCGCCCTTCAGGCGACCTTCAAGCTTGCGCAGCAGGCGATAGATAGCGGCCACGGCTTTTAACGTGTCGCGCGGAATATAGGCGCCTTCTTCGGTGGTGCGGTAAAGGTTACGGGTAAGCCAGACGTAGCGCACCACCGGGATATTGGCGGCGTGCGCCATTTTGATCAGCGCTTTGGCGTCTTCGTCCTGCGCTTTAAACAGCAGCATCGGCAGCGGCGTTTCGTCCGGCAGATAGCGCAGCCCTACGGCGAAGTGGGTCGGGTTCACCAGCAGAACGTCGGCTTTTTCCATCTCCTGCGGAGTGACCTTTTTCGTCGGGCTATTGAGGATTTCGTGGGCGATATGTTTGCGGTGGCCTTTGGTGTGCGGGTCACCTTCCATCTGCTTGTACTCGTTTTTCACGTCCTCATGGCTCATGCGGTTCTGCTTGAGGAAGAAGTATTTCTGCAGCGCGAAGTCGGCAACGGAAAACACCAGCATCACGCCCACGATGGTGTGGGCGAGGGTTTCAAGGATCGCCACGCCCGCGTGCCAGAAGCCGTCCAGCGTTCCGCCTGACAGATTGGCCATTTGCGACAGGCGAGGTTTGATCAGCAGCCAGAACACGACGGAAAGGGTGATGGCCTTCAGCAGGCTATTCAGGATCTGAATAAACTGCTTCACCGAAAACATCTCTTTAAATTTGTTGAGCGGGTTAAGGGCCTCCAGCTTGGGCGCCAGCGCAGCGATGGCGAACAGAGGGCCAAACTGGATCCAGCCTGCGGCGATGCGCAGCAGAATAACGGTGCCCACCGTCATCATAAAAAACACCCCAACGGTGAGCAATGCTGCACCGCCGACTTCTCCCAGCGCCTGGTTAAACGGGCTGCTCAGGCGCATTAGCGGCAGGATCATCAGCGACTGCAGCTTCGCCATACTGGCTTCCATCATTGAGAAGATAAGCTGGAGCACGCCAAACATAATCAGCAGCTTGGGGATATCCTGACTCTGGCTGACCTGGCCTTTTTTACGGGCTTCCTGAAGCTTATGGGGGCTGGCCTTCTCTGTTTTTTCACTCACGGATTTGCACCCTTCGAAACGGTGTTACCAGCTAGACTGGCGGGCAGGCAGAATATCCGCCAGATGGGGGATCATGTCGCGCAGGGTGGTGAACTGGTGGCCGGCGAAGTACTCGAGCGTCGGCAAATAGAAGATAAAGAACAGCAGCCCTGCGATACATTTCAGCGGTACGGTCAGCACCGTGGCCTGCAGCTGAGGGCTGTAGATGCTGAGTACGCCCACGGCGAAATCGAGAAACAGCAGCAGCAACACCAGCGGGCCCGCGTAGAGAATGGTATCGATAAACATCTGCTTAACCTGGCCGAGGAACACCAGGAATCCCTGCTCGCGAAAGTCAGGCAGCCAGCTGTCTACCGGCCATAGCCGGTAGCTGTCCCAGATAACCTGGGTGCCGAGAGAAAGACCAAAGTTGACGATAAGCACCATCATTGACCACTGCAAAAGCATATAGCCCAGCGGCGTTTCGTCGGCGCCAAGCGCCGGGTTAAGCTGGCCGCCGCTAAGCGCCCCGCGCTGGTTATCAAACAGCACGCCAACCGACTCAAACAGCCAGAAGGGGAGCGCCAGCAGGTAACCCAGAAAAATCCCGAGCACTACCTCCTTTAGCATCATGGCGACGATACCCCATGGCGTATGCGGGGCATGGGTCAGCATTGGCACAATGGTAGGCGTCACGAAGAGCGCCAGCGGAACCACAATGGCGGTACGGATCATGCCCTTCAGGGCGGAGAACGCAAAAAGTGGCGTCAGCAGCACGCAGGGGTAGATACGTGCTATCCCCAGCCCGAGCGCCAGCATGCCGTTGAAGATGGGCGTCAGTTCGGCGGCGATCATCGCAGCGTTCCGGAGGCGGCCATCATGGTGAAGGCGGACTGTGCCAGCTCAACCATCTGCAGGCCAATCCAGCGTCCGCTAAGGGCCAGCGTCGTGCCGACCGCGACCAGCTTAATGGCGAAGGGCAGCGTCTGATCCTGCAGCTGGAATACCGCCTGCAGCAAGGAGACCACGATGCCCACCAGCACGGCCACCACCAGCGGCGGCGCGGAGAGCACCACCACCATCAGTACCGCCTGCTTAAACATGTAAATCATGTCCATAACGCCCTCACATATAGCTGTAGAACAGGCCGTCCAGCAGGCGCGTCCAGCCGCTGACCATGACAAAAAGCAGGATCTTCAGCGGCAAAGAGATAGTCATCGGTGAGACCATCTGCATCCCGAGCGCCAGCAGCACGTTGGAGACAATCAGGTCCACCACCAGGAAGGGGATAAAAATTAAAAAGGCAATTTTGAAGCCGTTTTGCAGCTCAGAGAGCACGAACGCGGGGATCAGGATCAGCAGGTTGTCGCGCTGGTGCACGACCTTCTCCGACAGATCTTTAGGCCACATGCGCTGGCTGTTTTCCATCAGATGGGTTTCCAGGTCCGGGTCGCTGTTGCGCAGCATAAAGTCGGTCAGCGGCTTTATGCCGTACTGAAGGCTGTTCTCCAGCCGCTCGGCGCTGGTGGTGTCGAGCGGCTTATCCTTAAAGCGGGTTTGCATGCCGTCAAACACCGGGGCCATCACGAAGAGCGTGGCAGCAAGCGCGATGCCATAAAGCGCCATGTTGGGCGGCGTTTGCTGCACCCCGATGGCGTTGCGCGTGAGCATCAGCACCATGGAAATCTTGAGAAAACTGGTGGTTATCATCAGCAGCAGGGGCAAAAGCGAAATGGCCCCCAGCAGGATGGCTAGCGCCAGCGGATTAAATGAGCTGATATTCTCTGCCATCAGACGGGTTCCATGGCCGGACCTGCCTGGCGAAGCATGCGGGTCACCTGAAAGCCTAGCGTGCCGTTAACATCAACCAGCTCACCTTTAGCCAGCAGGCTATTACCGTGGCACAGCAGCGCTTCACCCGGCGTCACGTGCTGCACCAATACCGTCGAGCCCGCGTCAAGCTGCTGCAGCTCGCCCAGCGTCAGCTGCAAGTTGCCGCAGCGGATGGTTAAATCCAGCGATAAATCGTCGAAACTCCCCCGTGTTGTTTGCCATTCCCCGGCGGATACCACTTCTTCGCCGTCCTGCTGTTCGTCGTACTCCAGGGGGGCGTTCGGATAAGTCATGGTTAGCTCCTCGCTATACGTAATGTGTAGTAAATCTCTGTGAGTGGTTTCGCTCGCCAGTTCCAGCTGAACCTGAAATTGTCGCCGTGCCAGCGGCATCACGCCGTGCCCTTCGGGGGAGAAAAATGCTTCCGTCGGCAGCAGCAAATCACCGACGGCCAGAGCGCGGACATAGCCTGCTGAAAGCTGGAGTTTGCCAACGGTCAGCGGCAGCTGGAGGCCAAGATCGGGGTTAAGCGGCACGGTTCGCCGCTGCCAGCCCGCGTATTGCGTGAGCTGATGCAGCGTGGCCCAGGAGAGCGATAGCAGCGTGCTGGCTCGCTCTGTACCCAGGCAGACTTCAAGGCGTAGCGTGATATCAGGTTTTTCCTGCTCTTCTGCGGGCTGCAGAAATTCAAAGAGTTCGGCCAGCTGAGGGCTGAGCTGCTGGCTGAAATAGGGCCAGTACCAGGCATTCTCCTCGGTGGATACGCCCGGAAGCGCCGGGCAGTCAGCCATCAGCCCCAGCACCGGCAGCGGGTCGCTAAAGATCAGTGTCCCGGCCGCACAGCGAAAAGCACCTGACTGGGTTGTGGTCTGCGTTGCCGATCCGGAAGGCAGCAGGTAGAGCTCACCTGACGTCCCCTCAACGGAAAAAGGCAGCCGCCAGCCGCTGCCCGTCCAGCGCCGCAGCCGGGCCTCATCGGGAGACTGGGCGGTAAACGTCAGCCGTTTCATACCGCCTCCCGGCGCTTAAAGCGCAGGCGAACTTTTTTCCCCAGGCGACCGCTGAGCGAACCTTGTCCGTCCTGCTCAAATCCGCGAACCTTGTCCCAGGCATGGGCGGAAAAGCCGAGTGCAATATCCAGCACATCGCCATTTGCCGGAGTGACCTGAGCCACGACCTCACCCAGATCAGGCAGCAGCAGGCTAAAACTGGCGGGCAGGCTTTCCTGCTGTTCAATGCCCTGAACCAGGTGCGGTTCCAGCATGGCCAGCAGAGTGGAGGCCTGCGATTCACTGGCCTGCTGCGGCTGTTCGGTACCGCCCAGCGAGCCGTCGAACAGGTTCAGGGAAAGGATTGGCATCAGCGGCGCAGGCTCATCATCGGAGAGTAAGTCGCTAAACTCTTTTTCATCCCGCGACAGTTTCTGGCGATCGCTGGCCCGGCTAAAGGAGGGGGTGCTGCGAGCGAGCATCGGCGGCCTGGCGGGCGCGTTGTTAGCCGGAGCCTGCGGTGCGCGCGGAGCTGGCGCCTGTGGGGCGCTATCAGGCTGGTGGCGCGGCTGCGGAGCCGGATGGGATTGTTGCCAGAGCCTTGGCTGCGGATGGGCGGTTTTTAGCGCGTGATGGATCATAAGGCGTTCCCCTGATTTTGGTTGAGCAAATACTCCATTTTTTCGATGTCCCGCTGACAGCGCTGCACGGCCAGCTGCGCGGCGGTCAGGCGTTCTTCCTGCTGCTCCGCCTCTTCCTGCAGCCGGTGCGTTTGCTGAATTTGCTGGATGACGCCCGCACGGTTGTTTTTTTCAGCGTCCAGCGTTTCCCGCAGATCGTTAAGCGGCTGGATAACGCCCGCGTGCTGGGGAACAAAGTCATTGCGCAACTGCAGATAGCCAATTTTCTTCTCTTCCAGCAGCTGATGACCCCGTTCGACAGCCTCCCGGCAGCGCTTAAGCTGCTGCTCATGCTGGCGCTGCTCACGTTCGCGTTGGCGTAGTCGGCGGCGGCGGATGGGCAGCAGGGTGGTCAGAACCTGTTCCAGGGCGACCCGCTGCGGGTCAGGAGATAGCGGGGTCTCGGCATCAATATGACGGCGCACAGGCAATCACCTCCTGGAGCTGCCGACGCGTGTCGGTAAAGTCGCCTGGCGCGTGGTTCGCCTGGCGCAAAAACGCGTTAATCGCCGATTGTGACTGCACCGCAGCGTCGGTCATCGGGTCGTTGCCCGGCTGGTACTCGCCAAGGCGGATCAGCATTTCGACCTGCTGATAGGCCGACATCATCTGGCGCAGCGTGCTGGCTTCGGCGATGTGTTCTGCTGGCACCACGTTGCTCATGGTGCGGCTCAGGCTGGCCAGCACGTCGACCGCGGGATAGTGGCCGCGCTCCGCCAGGCGACGGGTTAAGACAATGTGGCCGTCAATCAGCGAGCGGACTTCGTCGGCAACGGGATCGTTCATTGAGTCCTGTTCAATCAGCACCGAATAAAGGGCGGTGATGGAGCCGCGTGATGTTTTTCCGGCGCGTTCAAGCAGTCCCGGCAGCAGGGTATAAACCGACGGCGGCAGCCCGCCCCGGCCAGGAGGTTCCCCGAGCGCCAGGCCGATTTCACGCTGCGCGCGGGCAAAACGCGTCAGCGAGTCGATAATCAGCAGAACGTTTTTGCCTTTGTTGCGGAAGGCTTCAGCAATGGCCGTGGCGGTAAATGCCGCTCGGGCACGCTCCATGCTGCTGCGGTCGGAGGTTGAGCAGACCAGCACGGTGCGGGAGCGAAGCTCGGCATCCAGCTCGTGGTCAAGGAACTCACGTAGTTCACGGCCACGTTCGCCGATCAGGCCGAACACGATGGCGTCGCACGGCGTGTTGCGTGCCATCTCGGCAAGCAGGGTTGTTTTACCGCAGCCGGCCCCCGCGAAAACGCCAACGCGCTGGCCTACGCCAATCGTCAGGAGGCCATCAATGGAACGTATGCCGGTTGGCAGCGGAGTATCAATGCGCGGCCTGTCCGTGGGAGGCGGAGCATCACCGAGCACGCCACGGGCGTCTGGCGTTTCGCTGGCCAAAGCAAACGCCGAGAGACTTTCTTCGTCAATGGCGCGGCCAAAGCCGTCCAGCACGCTGCCGAACAGGCTATCGGACACGCTAATAGAGTGGGGCTGAAACAGCGGCGTGACGCGCGCCCCCTGGGCTATACCGTCAAGCGGCCCCAGGGCGGAAAGCAAAGTGTGGCGCGGGTTAAAGCCAACAACTTCGGCCATGACTTCGGTGTCGCCGCTGCGTGAGATCAGGCACAGGTCGCCGATGCGCGCCTGAGGCAAACTGCTTTCCAGCAGAATGCCGCTGATGCCGGTGATGCGGCCGTGGGCGCTGACGGCGGAAAGCTGGCTAAGGCTGCGATGGCGCCCGGCAAACCAGTCGTTGAGGTCGTTCTGATAGCGCACCATTACCATTTCACCGCGATGTTTTCCTTACCGCCAAACTGCACGCTGTCGGCGGTAATGCCGGTCAGGCGCAGGCCGTTGCGCTCATCCCCGACAAACAGGCGCTGCCCGTCCTCGGTTACGATGTTGGCGTGCGGCCCGGCGGTAATTTGCACGATATGGAAGGGCAGAACGGCCTCGCGCACTTTTGTCTGGTTGTTGAGCGCGACCTTCAGCTGATAATCGCTGCGAATGCTGTCCACCATACGGCTGACAATAGGCAGCTGGTTTTCCTGCAGCTCGCCGGTCAGCGTGATGCCCTGCGGCGTACTGTTGAGCTGAACTTTGTTGTAAAGCTCGCGCTCACGAAGATCCTGTTCCAGCAGGCTGCGCAGGTCGTTGCTGTTGGCGATAGCCGGTTTGATTTGCGGCTCTTCATCGCTGTTTTGCTGGGCAATACCGGGCTGCAGCACCCAACTGAAGATGGTAAAGGTCAGCAGCATCAGGCTGGACAGAGTGAAGATTTGCGCCCAGCGCGGCAGAATTTTGGCCAGCAGCGAGCGGCGCGCGGCAGGCGCGGGTTTGCTTTGTGTCCCGCCGATAGGCTCGCGTGGCGCGGAAGCCGGCTCGTTCTGGCTGGTGGCTACCGGCAACGGCGGAGGGAGCGGGCGGTTATCCCACTCTTCGTCGGCGGCGGCAAGCGTCAGCCAGACGCCACCCACCGCGAAGATCTCGCCAGGCTGCCACAGCTGCTGTTCGCTCAGCCGTTCGCCGTGACGATGGCAAACCGTGCCCTCCATTGGCGTCAGCATCCAGCCTTCGGCGCTGCGGCTGAGCAGGGCGTGACTGGCTTTAATGCCGCCATCATTGAGCTGCAAATCGCTGTCCGCCGCGTTGCCCAGCTGCCAGCGTTCGCCGCTGAGCGGCAGCGCCGCGCCTTCATGTAATCCGTTTAATACTCTCAGCTCATACATGGCAGCACCCTTTAGGCAGTGAAGGCGTCAAGCGCGTTCTCGTGAATATCAATACGCCCCAGCACGTTGACCGGCAGGTTAAACTGCAGCTCGGCGAAGGAGAGCACCGGGACGTGATGGAATTCGTCCTGGATAAGCAGGCGCAGCGGGCTGCGTAAGTCCTGGGCGGAGAGCAGCACGCTGGTTTGCCGCTGGAACAGAGGGAAGACTTCCCGCAGCTGTTCCAGCAGCAGGGCGTGTTTGTCCTGGCTAAGGGCGAAGAAGGTTTCATTTTGCGTCTGGCGCAGGCTGTCGCGCAGGATCTCTTCGGTTTCCGGCGTCAGCAGCCACACCTGTATGCCGCCGTCGTGGCTGTACTGGTGGCAGATGTGCTCTTTGATATCGATTCGGACCTGATCGACCAGCAGGCCAACATCGCGCTCGTGCTGGCCGTGAACAATCAGCGATTCGGTGATGCTGCGCACCGAACGCAGGGAAATACGCTCGGCCACCAGCCGCTGCAGCACGGCGCTCAGGCGGGTGATCGGGAAGATGCGCTGGAATTCCTGCGCCAGCTCAGGGAGGTCCATCTCTAGCCACGAAATAATCGCCCGTGTTTCCTGCAGGCCGATAAAGCGCGGGCCGCTGGCAAAAAGAGCCTCCTCCATGCGGGCCAGCAGCAGCTGGTGTGAGCTCCAGGATTCCATCTGGAACTTATCCAGCAGGGGATCGTTCTCCTCCAGCCACGCCCAGCCCTTTTCCTGAGGGTAGGTTTCGGTGCTGAGTTCGGTGCCGATCTCTTCCTGCTCCAGCAGGCGATAGTCCAGCGCCCGCTTATGGGGCGTAAAAGTGCCAATCACTTTCGGCACTTCGTAGACCAGAAAACGGAACTCATCGTCTGGCTGGTACGGTGAAAAATCGATGTTAAACACCGGCAGGGTGAAGCCATACTGGTTCACAATGCGGTTGCGCAGGCGGCGTATATCCTCGATAAGCGCCATCGCCGCCGGATCGCCGGCGCGGGCGGATGAGAAGCTTAGAACGAACAGGCGGCTGGGGTTGAAGGTACGAATATCCTCCTCGCCGTTGGCTTCCGGCGCGACAAATTCAGCGCTGGTGCTGGTGGCCGCCGCACGTTTGGCTCGCCACAGCTGAAACAGCCCCGAGCTGAGGGCAATGACCCCTAGCACGATGAACACCACCGTCGGCATCCCCGGCAGCAGGCTAAAGCAGAACATGCCGATGGCGGACATGATCCAGGCTTTGGGCTGGTTGGTGAGCTGGTCGCTTATCTCGCGACCGATGTTGTTGTTCGGGATGTCCTCGTTGGCCGAGACGCGGGTGATCATCATCCCGGCGGTCAGGGAGATAAGCATCGCGGGGATCTGGTCAATCAGGCCGTCGCCGATGGTCAGAATCGAGTAGACGTTAGCCGCGTCGCCTGCGGCCATGCCGAGCTGCAGCACGCCAATACAGAAGCCGCCGACCATGTTGATGCTAAGGATGACGATGCCGGCAATGGCGTCGCCCTTGACGAATTTCATGGCGCCGTCCATCGCCCCGAACAGCTGGCTCTCTTTCGCCAGATCTTCACGTTTGCTCTTTGCCTGCTGGACGTTAATCAGCCCGGCGCGCAGGTCGCTGTCGATGGACATCTGCTTGCCCGGCATCGCGTCGAGGGTAAAGCGGGCGGCAACCTCGGCGATACGCTCAGAGCCTTTGGTGATGACCAGGAAGTTCACCACCGTCAGGATCAGGAACACCACCAGCCCGACCGCCAGGTTTCCGCCGACCACAAAGTTGCCGAAGGCGGTAACGATATGCCCGGCGTTTTGCTGCAGCAGAATTTGGCGGGTTGTGGAGATCGACAGCCCGAGACGGAACATCGTCGTCAGCAGCAGTACCGCCGGAAAAGTGGTGAACGCCAGCGGCTTCGGCAGATACATTGCCGTCATGATCAGCAGACACGAGACGCTGATGTTGACCGCGATCAGCACATCTATCAGCCCCAGCGGCAGCGGGATGATCAGCATGAACACCACCGCCAGCGCGATGAAAGCCCCCACCACTTCGGAGCGTTGCATGGCGGTTATCGCCAGGCGGTTGAGAAGGTTAAACAGCGTGTTCATTGTCTTTTCAATCCTGATGAAGTCCGTTTACTGCGTCAGCTGGCTGCGTTTTTCCCAAGCGGCGTATTCGCCGTTCAGGGTGCGCAGCAGGAGCAGAGCGTTGTTGCGGGTCTCATCGTTGCCGCCCCAAATCTTCTCCGGCAATGCCTGAAGTAGCGTCAGCAGTCCGTTGAAAAAGAGCGACTGCTGCAAAGGTTTTTCGCCCACAACCTGCAGGCCGAGCTGGGTCAGATCGCGCGAGTAGAAACCATTGCGGCACATGCTGAGCAAAGAGCGGGTCATCACATCGGCGCCCATCGTGACGTGGGAGTACTTGCTCTTCAGCCGATCAAGGAACTGGGCGACTTCCGACAGCGTGTGCGTAATAGCACGGGTATCGTTTAACCCGGAGAGCAGGCGGCGTAGGGCCGTCGGTGGGGCCGATGGCGCCAGCGCGGCGATATCATCCGAAAGCGCACGCTGCAAAGTCCGTAGCGCAGGTACAAAGCCGTCGACGCCAAATTTGTCCAGCAATACGTCCATGATGTTGTCGGCCGACTGCTGGTTGATGACCCCGCTGTAGTAAAGCTTGCGCATTTCACGCTTCTGCGCCGGGTCGCTGCTGAAGGCGGCAATCGCCGGGGCGGTATTTACCCCCGCGTTGATTTTTTCCCGGTGCAGCTGCTGAAGCTCGGCGAGCATACGCTCGACGTGTGCCGCAAGCGCAGGGTTGCTGCCGTTGCGCAGACGCATTGCCATCAGGCTTAAGGTAACAAAGGCTGAAGCCGGGTCGTTATTGGCCTGGTCCAGCAGTTCCTCAAGGTCGGGATTTTTCTCGCCCGAGCCTGACAGCAGCCGTTCAAACGCGGACTCCTGCTCGGCCTGATCTTTTCCCGACGGGCTTTCAAGCAGGCGGCCCAGCTCAACCAGGTGGGTAACCTTGATGGCCGCCACGGAAACGCGGCGCTGCTGGGTCCCCTGCGTGCGCTGCTCTTCATGTTTAATTTTCTGCTCAATGCTTTCCGCAAAGGCCGACGCCATCGACTCCTGAGCCGCGCCGGGCCGCTGGGGCGCGGGGGCTGCACGAGTGGCGGACGACGAACTGCTCGCCGCGCTCTTGTCGTTATTGGTGTCACTGATTAGTTCATCGACCAGCGCGTCCGCCTGTTCGGTTTCAAGACGCAGATTATGGTGATGGTGATGCTGGGGGATTCTCATGTTCATTGCGGTCTGCCTTACCCGATTCGCCTGTCTGTGTGTGGGCTAAGGCCTGGGGAGGTTCCCCGGAAAATAAAATAATTTCCGCCGTTAAGCGGTGTGTAAGAAGTTGCACAAACCGGCTTTGGCGCTGTGTCTGTTTTTACTCAAATCAGGCGCTGTTAAAATATTTATATTATTAAAATCAATTACTTGAACTGGTTTATTTCGCTGGCATGGCGCTTGCTATAGGACGAACTCCTGAATCCATTCAAAAAAGGTGTTCACTATGTCAGCGATGTTTGATTTCGATTCACAGCCCTTCCCTGAGGCGCAGCCGGCTTTTGAGTCCAACGTTTTGCAGGGGGAGTTTCCGGTGGTTAACTGGGAGCGAGTAATGCGCGATAACGAGCAGCGTCTGTATAATTTTATTCGTAAACGCGTGGCAAATTTTGCCGATATAGAAGACCTTGTGCAGAACACCTGGTATGAGGTGATCCGCAATAAACACAAGTTCTGCGGCTCATCGCGGCCGGAAACCTGGATGTTCGGGATTGCTGTAAACCTGGTGAAAAATCACTATAAATCCGTCAAAGTGAGCTACCTGCACGATGAGTTAAATGATGACGTGCTCGGTTCGCTGCTGCATTCGGAGCAGCCAGATGGCGTGACAGAGGGGAAAGATATCCTGACGAAAGTGTTGCAGCGCATTGCTCAACTCCCTGAAGATTATCAACAATTATTACAATTGATCGTCGATAACGACATCAGTTACCAGGAAGCGGCTGACCGGATGACCATTCCGATCGGCACCGTGCGCTCCCGTCTTTCCCGTCTCCGACAGTCGTTAAAACAGGATCTGGGATGGGATAGCCTGAGCTGAGCCGGTGCGCGCTTTGTTATCCCCTGAAAGAGAAGAATAACAACCTATGAAACAAGACGGCGGGCCGTGTCCACGGCCCAAAGACGTGCCGGAGTTGCTGGGCGCCGCTTTCAACAGCATGCGCGAGCTGGTATTCATTGTTGACAGGGATTTCAGGATTGTTTTTGCCAACCGTAAGGCGCTCAGCGTTTGCCAGCAGGGCAACGACGAGCGCCTGTCAGGCGAAAACATTTTTATCCGCCTGAGAGGCTACGGCGATTTGCCGCTGCTTGCGGTGGTGGAACAGCATCTGGAGCAGCCGGAACATTCGCCGTACGGCGATAAAATCAACGCCAGGTTCCACGCCTCGCCGGATCTGGCAATCCCGGTGGAGGTTTGCCCCAGCCGCTTTGAGCATCAGGGGCAGGACTGGGTGATGATGGTGGTTTGCGATACCCGCTATCGCAATGATATTCATCGTTTTTACTACGACCGCGAAAACGAACTACGCGACATTCTGGATAATGTGCCGGACGCGATTTTGCGCGTGGACAGCGAGCAAAGGCTGCTCTATGCCAACGAAACCGCGCAGCAGTGCATGCCAAAAAGCGCGGCGGCTATCGGCCTGAAGATGAGTGCGCTTATCGGTGACTCAACGCTGATGGAGCAGATCAACTGGTCGCTGCAGCTGGTGCTGCGAAAGCATATTCAGCTGGAGGCCGTACTGCACGGCGCAAGGACAGACTCGCGGATAGCGAGGATTTATCAGGCACGTTTTATCCCGGAATTTACCCTGGAGCAGAGGCTGAAATCCGTGCTGGTGATCGCTCGCCCAGCCTCCCGGCAATATTTTGCCGAACAGCAGGTGCGCCAGACCCACGAGCAGCTGCGGCAGATGACCCAGAAGCTGCAGAGCAGCGTCGAAAACGAACGTAAGCACATGGCGAGAGAGATCCACGATGAGCTGGGCCAGCATCTTACCTCGCTGCGGGTAGGCATCTCGCTGCTGGGCCAGAACCATCCCTCGCTCGGCCAGGAAGTCGAGCCGCTGACCCAGCTGGTGGACGGCACCATCAAAGTGGTGAGGGATATCGCCACCCAGCTGCGTCCGGCGGTGCTGAATATGGGGCTGAAGCCCGCGCTTATCTGGCTGAGGGATCAGTTTAATAAGCACCGCTCCGGGGTCTGTACTTTGACTATCCAGCCGCTGCCGGTGTCGCTGTGTGACGATGAGGTGACGGCGATTTTCCGCGTGGTGCAGGAGTCGCTCACGAACGTTCAGCGCCATGCAAAAGCGCGGGAAGTGGAGGTGAAGGTTATGACGCGGGGCAAAGTCGTGCTTATCTGCATCAATGACGATGGTCAGGGATTTGACCCGGGCCTGGTGTCCGACGGCGCATTTGGGCTATTGAGCATGCGTGAACGCTGCATGATGAAGGGCTGGGCCTTTACTATCCACAGCGCGCCGGGCAAAGGGAGCTGCGTGCATATCGAGATCCCTTATACCCCGTCGAGTCCGGCTAAAGCTTATGATAGCGAATAGCAAACTTGATAATGTCGGCGTTGTTGTCGAACTGCATTTTTTCCATCATCCGGGTTTTGTGGGTGCTGACCGTCTTGTTGCTGATGTTCAGCACCTCCGCAATGCCGTTGATGTTTTCGCCGCTGCTCAGCAGGCGGAGGATCTGCTTTTCACGCTGAGATAGCGTGGCATAGCGGCGCAGCTGGTCATTTTCCTGGGTTGAAAAAACAATGGCTTCCGCCAGCGAAGGGTCGATGTAGCGCTGGCGGGCGGCCACCCTATGAATGGCGTGCAGCAGCGTTTGGGGGGGCCTGATCTTTGGTAATAAATCCGTGGGCGCCGCTGGCGAGGACCATCTGGGCGATTTGTGGCTCGTTGTGCATGCTTAAGACCAGCACCGGCAGCATCGGCCACAGCCTGGTGATTTGCTGCACCAGCTCCGGCCCGGACTCACCGGGCATGGAGAGATCCAGCAGAAGCACATCAACATCGACTTCCGTCAGCAGCGAAAGCACCGTTTTGCCACAGCCGGCTTCCGCCACCACTTTTATCTTCTTATCCAGCGAAAAGATCTGTTTCAGGCCCTCGCGCATCAAAATGTGGTCGTCCGCGAGGAGGAGTCTGATTGCCATACCGTCTGTCATCCATAATTTATAGTTATCAAATGATTCTTTTTTATAAAAATAATTATCGCGCACAAATTGCCAAGACGCGTGATAAATGAACATAGCAGCCTCGCCGCGGCGAATCTAGCTTTGCCGGGGGCGATAAAGGTTGCAGCTTGTTACAAGTTGCTCCCGGAACTGGCCGCTTCTGTCGAACACTTACGGCTCACGTTGCTTACTGACACAGGCGTAATCATGGTGATTGCCGAACAGCTCTACCACAAACTCCAGCCGCTGTTTAAACAGCTGAATGTTCCTTCTATGGCCTTAAACCCGCAGGGCTACTACTCGTTAACGCTTGACGGCGGCCAGCAGGTCTTTCTGGAACTGACGGAAAACATGACGTTGGTAATGATGGGCATGCTGGCGCTGCCCGAGCAGCCCGGTGAGGCGCTGCTGCTTGAGCTGCTGCAGGCCAACCTGAATATTGACCAGCAGCCGGCCATCATTGTTGCCGCGGATAAAGATCGCGCGCAGCTGGTGGTATGGGCTTCTCTGCCGCTCGATGGGCTGCACCTCGACACGCTGCTTCCTCTGTTTGAGCGCCTGAGCTGGACGCTGTCGGTGATTGGCCGCTGGTGCCAGCCGGTCGTACCGCGCCAGCGCCTGTCTACGCCTGAGGCACAAAAAGACCGGCTTCAGCGCCACCAGGTCGAAGCGCTGATGTCCCGACGTTAACGTCATATCAAAGGGGAAAAAATGAGTACAATTTCTGCCAGTCACGTTGCGCCGCATATCGCGATTGAATACCACCGTCCGGAAGACTACCACCTGGCTGAAAGCGCTTTGCGCCAGCTGCTCAGCCGCCCTAACGGCAGAAGCCTGGTGGACGAACTGCGAGGCCTCAGCACCAACGGCCGCTACGTCAAAGTGAAAGTCACGGCGATGGCAAACACGGTTGCTCGTCCGGTGTTGACCGAATCTCAAGTGCGTCGCTTCCATCTGTCGAGCAGTGAATACGATCAGGCCCACAATAAAAAAGCGACGCAGCTGGCTCAAAAGCAGCCGCTCGGGAAGAAAGGTGAGGGAACCAGCGTTAGCGTAGACTGGAACCCGCGGCAGTCGCTGGCCATTGACGCCCATGGACGGCCAAGCCTGCTGAACGATCATTCGCTGGCTTTCGTTTCTCTCGGGCATGAGCTGGTGCACGGCTATCGCATGATGAAGGGAACTTACACCGGAGGGACTTCGAACCGTTACGATACTCAATCTCCTGCCGGACAGGAGGAAGCTCGGGCGGTAGGTATTGGCCGGTACGCGGGGGAAGCGCTTTCCGAAAACGGTATTCGCCAGGAGCACGGCCTGCCGCTGCGCGGGCAGTACGCCGCAGGATAAATTACCCCGCCTCAGGAACCACCGCACCACTCTCCCCACTTAACCTTTGACTTAATAACTCAAGTGGGGAGATATCATGCCGTTAAACAGCGTAGATACCAGCTTGCGGGTCGATCCTGGCCTGATAAGCGGTAATTCAAACCGGCGGGTATCCATGCGCATCGCGCTGGAGCCCAACAACAATCAACACTATGACCGCGCCGTGAATGTGTCAGCGCGCCAGGCGGACGCGCTCTATTACGCCAATAAAGCGATAGACGATACCTGGCGCATTCTTGACATGGGGTCAGGCAACCAAAAGAACCATGTTCGCGCCACGGCGGGGGAATCCTATAAACGAACGCTGCTGTCTCAGAAGGCAACGGGCAATGGGGACTACACCGTTCGCGCCTGGGAAGCCTCGAAGTTTCGTGCAGGCAACTGCGGTGAAATGGCGGCGGTAAATGCGCTGCTGCTGGCAAACTCCCGCGTTAAACAGCCTGTTTCGGTGGTACATAACCGTAACGTTGACCATGCTTTTGTGGTCATCGGCGATCCTCGCGCCGACGGCAAATCCATCGTCTCCGATCCCTGGCCTGAATTTGGACGCGCCATGCGGCTGAAGGACGCGAAATTCGGCGACTCCTTCCACGTCCTGCAAACGTTCCAGCCGGGCTACAGGGACGATGACGTGCGTGAGAAGCTGCTGCGGGGCGAGAAAGCGACGCAGGCCGAGGTGGATAAAGCGTTCCGCAAGGCAGCGCCAAACCTGGCTAAGTTAAGCCCGGAGCAGCTGCGCGACTCGGTGGTTGCCGGGCCGGGATACGTTCAGCGCCACGCCTCGAATAACCTGGGCGTTCAGTACGACGGGGTAGACAGCCGCGGCGTAGTGCAGCATTTTGACCAGTCGCTCTCCGTCGGGCAGATGCGTTCAAGAATGAGCGGTCCCTATGCTGCCGCCGAAGCCCAGCAGCGCGGGACGCCTGCACCAACGTTTAGCAGTAACGATCGCCCTCGTCAGCGCACGGAATCGTTCGCCGCTGAATCCTCCTCCCGCGGACGTCGTCCACGAACAGCATCGAATGCGGTACCGCCTACCTCGTCTCGCCGGCGGGCAAACTCCACCGATATTCGGCCAGCGGCGATGCCGATCTACGCGCCTCCTCCGGCACCGGGAAATATGTACAGCACTATCCCGCTTCCGGCCTCCGGACCCGCGTACAGCTATGGTCCGCCGCCCGCGGCAGCGCCGGTTTATAGCTATGGGCCTCCGCCGGTACACGCCCACGCGCCCGCACACGCCATGGGGAGTCATGCGGTTTACCGCGATGCGCCAGTGATTCCTTCCGACGTTTACGGCACCGCGCCAGCGCCATCCCGTACTCGTCCACGCTCTAACTCCGTCACGGCCGCATTCCGGCGGATTTTAGGTAACTAACGATGCCAGCACCGACAAAATTAGCGCAAATTTTGCAGCCATTATTGACCGATGAGCTGGGGCAGAAAGCCGAACTGGAGAACGCGGAAGGCTATTCCCTGGAGCTTGGCGAGGGCGTGACCCTGGAGATCAGCGAATCCCCGGTCGGGCACCTTTTACTGAGCTGTCTGTTGCCCGCTCAGCCTACCCGACTCAGCGATCCGGAAACGCTCACTGTGCTGCTGCAGGCCAATCTGCTGGGGATGGACTACCCGCCGGTGCTCACCGGGCTGCTGCCGGACCAGCAGAAGGTGGTGCAGTGGAGCAGTTTGCCGTTCCATCAGCTGGAGCCGGAAGTGCTTAAGCGGCTGTTTAACCGCTTTGCCCTGCAGGCCGAAAAGCTGGCCGCGTGGTTGGTGTAAATCTCAGTCTCACGTTTTAACCGCCCGGTGCGGTTAAAACGTTTTCTGAATGAGCCGCCCAAAACAGGAAAAAATGCCAGGGCCAGGGGAGTAAAAGTGAAACAATAGTGGCTGTTTATACAGTATCTCGTCATAATTAAAGCCACAGGCGCAGTTCTGTGACTTAAATTATTCAGAGAAAGAAGTGATGTTATGGCTTTGTCGTCGTCGCAAAAAGCGCAAATCGGCGCCTGGTATAAGGCGTTACAGCAGCAGATCCCGGACTTTATTCCGCGAGCACCCCAGCGACAGATGATCGCCGAGGTGGCGAAGACCCTTGCCGGTGATGAAGGGCGGCATCTGGCTATCGAAGCGCCGACCGGCGTCGGCAAGACCCTCTCTTACCTGATTCCCGGCATCGCCATTGCCCGGGGAGACCAAAAAACGCTGGTGGTCAGCACCGCCAACGTCTCGCTTCAGGACCAGATTTACAGCAAAGATCTTCCGCTGCTCCGCAAAATTATCCCCGATCTGAAGTTTACCGCCGCCTTCGGGCGCGGGCGTTACGTCTGCCCACGAAACCTGGCCGCGCTGGCGACCGACAATTTTACGCAGGGCGATCTGCTGGCCTTTCTCGATGATGAGATGGCGCCGACCAGCAAAGCCGAGCAGCAGCGCTGCGCTAAACTGAAAGCCAGCCTCGACGGCTATAAGTGGGACGGGCTGCGCGATCATACCGACGAGGCCATCGAGGACGATCTCTGGCGACGGCTAAGCACCGATAAGGCCAGCTGTCTTGGGCGAAACTGCCACTGGTATAAGGAGTGCCCGTTCTTTGTGGCGCGCCGTGAAATCGACGAGGCGGAGGTGGTGGTTGCCAACCATGCGCTGGTGATGGCGGCGCTGGAAAGCGACGCGGTACTGCCGGAAGCCAAAAATCTGCTGCTGGTGCTGGATGAAGGCCACCATCTTGCCGACGTTGCCCGTGATGCGCTTGAGATGAGCGCAGAGGTAACGCCGGGCTACAGTCGCCTGCAGCTTGATCTGTTCAGCAAGCTGGTGGAAACCTGCATGGCGCAGTTCCGCCCCAAAAGCCCGCCGCCGCTGACCGTGCCTGAGCGCCTGACCAACCACTGCGACGAAGTTTACGAGCTGCTGCAGTCGTTTAATAACATTGTCAGCCTCTGGCTGCCGGGCGACAGGGAGGGTGAACATCGCTTTGAGATGGGCACGCTGCCGGAAGAGGTGATGATCATTTGCCAGCGTCTGGCGAAGCTGATGGAGGCCTTGAGAAGCCTCGCGGAGGCCCTGCTTAACGATCTGAGTGAAAAAACCGCCAGCCATGACATCGTGCGTCTGCACCGCGCGCTGCTGCAGATGAACAGGGCGTTAGGCTTCTTCGAAGCGCAGAGCAAGCTGTGGAAGCTGTCGGCGATGGAGCAGGCCTCCGGCGCGCCGGTGTCGAAATGGGTTACGCGTGAAATTCGTGAGGGGCAGCCGCACCTGCTCTTCCACTGCGTGGGTATCCGCGTCAGCGATCAGCTGGAAAAAATGCTCTGGCGCAAGGTGCCGCACGTGATCGTGACCTCTGCCACTCTGCGCTCGCTTAACCGATTTGATCGCCTGCAGGAAATGAGCGGGCTGCGTGAGAAAGCGGGCGACCGCTTTATCCACCTCGACTCGCCGTTTAACCATATCGAGCAGGGCAAAATCGTCATTCCGAAAATGCGCTTTGAGCCGCTGATGGAGCATGAAGCGCAGCATATCGCCGAGATGGCGGCCTTCTTTCGCGCGGAGCTGGCGAAAGGCGAGCATAAAGCGATGCTGGTGCTGTTTGCCAGCGGCCGGGCGATGCAGCAGTTTTTAACCCACGTCACCGACCTGCGGCTGATGCTGCTGGTGCAGGGCGATCAGCCTCGCTACCGTCTGGTTGAGCTGCACCGCAAGCGCGTTGAACAGGGTGAGACCAGCGTACTTATCGGCCTGCAATCTTTTGCCGAAGGACTGGATCTGAAAGGCGATCTGCTCACCCAGGTCCATATTCATAAAATTGCTTTCCCACCGGTGGACAGCCCGGTTGTTGTCACCGAAGGTGAATGGCTGAAAAGCCTCAACCGCTACCCGTTTGAAGTGCAGAGTTTACCCAGCGCCTCTTTTAACCTGATCCAGCAAGTAGGGCGTTTAATTCGCAGCCACGCCTGCTATGGTGAGATAGTCATATACGACCGCCGCCTGCTGAGTAAACGCTACGGCGAGCGCCTGCTGGCCGCGCTTCCGGTGTTCCCGATTGAGCAGCCCGATGCGCCGGAAGCGAAGGTGATAATAACGACGCCGAAACACACCGTACGGCGCAAACGTGTGAGCAAGAAATAGCAAGGAGAGTCTGAATGGACTATCGCAAAATCATTAAAGAAATTGGCCGTGGCAAAAACCACGCCAGAGATCTCGATTTTGATACCGCGCGCGGGTTGTACAGCCACATGCTTAAGGGCGAAGTGCCGGACCTGGAGCTGGGCGGCGTGCTGATTGCCCTGCGTATTAAGGGGGAAGGCGAAGCGGAGATGCTCGGTTTCTATGAGGCGATGAAGCAGCACGTCATTTCGCTTACGCCGCCGCAGGGCAAACCGATGCCTGTTGTGATTCCCTCCTATAACGGCGCCCGCAAGCAGGCTAACCTCACGCCGCTGCTGGCGCTTTTGCTCAACAAGCTCGGCTACCCGGTGGTGGTTCACGGTGTGAGTGAAGACCCTGGCCGGGTGTTAACGGAAACGATTTTTACGCTGCTGGGGATTGAGCCGACCCGCCACGCCGGGCAGGCGCAGGCGAAGCTCGAGAATCATCATCCCGTCTTCCTGCCGATTGGCGTACTTTGCCCGCCGATGGAGACCCAGCTGGCGATGCGCTGGCGGATGGGCGTGCGTAACAGCGCGCATACGCTGGCCAAGCTGGCCACGCCGTTTGCCGAAGACGCCGCGCTGCGTCTCGCCAGCGTGTCTCATCCGGAATATGTGCCCAAAGTGGCGAAGTTCTTTGCCGATATCGGCGGTCGTGGGCTGCTGATGCACGGTACCGAAGGCGAGGTGTACGCTAATCCGCTGCGTTGCCCGCAGATTGCGCTGATTGATGGCCTGGGAACTCGCGTCGTCAGCGAGCGGCAAACCGACACCGACGGCGAGGCCGTTGCGCTGCCGTCAGGAAAAGATCCTGAGGTGACAGCCCGCTGGATTGAGCGCTGCGTCGCAGGCGTTGAGCCGGTGCCGCAATCGCTAAAAATTCAGATGGCCTGTTGCCTGGTCGCGACGGGGGACGCGGCGACGCTTGAGGCTGGCCTTGCACGCGTTGCTGAAGTTTTCTGAATGACGAGCAAAAAAAAGCCCGCGACAGGCATCGCGGGCAAACAAGGGTAACATCAGGGTTTAACAAGGGTAGTGCTATCAAGGCCGATGAGGGTATCGGCCTCAATGAGGGTAATGAGGGTAAAGCTTGAGCGCGTGATTATTTGTAGATAACCGCGGTGCCGCTCATGTGGCCTTCGGTGTTGGCAGAAGTGATGGCATAAGAGCTTGCGCCAGCAGCTTCAGCTTTAGCAGCCAGTTTTGCTTCCAGGCCGTCCAGGGTCGTTGCGCCAGTCACGGAAACGACGCCGACTTTGTTCAGATTTTGTGCCTGTGCTTCGTTAACGGACTGTGCAGCGAAAGCACCGAAGGAGAGAGTAGAGAGAGCAAGTGCAGCTACAGCATATTTGATGGTTTTCATGGCTTAATTCTCGCAGGTTGTTCTGTTAAGGTGACGTTGTTCCGTCGATGTGATTATGGTCACACTTTTAGACGGAAGAATAAATCGAAGAGAATTGACGACCTTAATCAAAAAAATTGAATTAGTTATAACCTGTTGAAATAAATAGTGATTACGGGGTAAATAGTTTCACTGCGTGACGTTAACCCTGGGAACACTTAGTTTGCGCACATTTTGCTACTCTTTTTACCAACGCTGGTCGTACCTGATGTGCAATCGCTTGCGCCCCCTTTTCGGCATCAGTTTGATTTTTAGCGCAGCATCCTTCAGGGGAAGCTTTTATAATGATGTCTTTCCTTTTCAACCCGATGGATGAGGTTCGATGGAGATAAAGCTGCACTCCAACGCCACAACAACGCCGCGTACGCGCAAGTACATTCAGGAATCCGAAAAAACGGACGGCGAGCTGGCGGAAGAGCTGAACATTTCGGTCGATACCGTCCGCCGCTGGCGCAGGCGCGACGACTGCTACGACAAATCTCATCGACCAAATACGATTCATCGGGCGTTAAGCCACGAGCAGGAGTCGATGCTGGTGTTTCTGCGCCTGCGCCTGGCCCTTTCGCTGGACGAACTTCTTGAAGCCGCACGCCTGCTGATTCAGCAGGGAATTTCTCGCGCAAGCGTCAGCCGCATGCTGCAAAACTGGCAGCAGTCGCGCATGAGCAAGCCGGATCTCAATAAGCAACCGGGCCATTTTGTGCTTGATACTTTCCCGCTGCCCGAAATCCTTAGCCATAAGCAGGGCGAGCTGCTGGCGTTCAGCGATCGCGTCTCCGGCTATATAGCCGTTGCGCTAAGGGAAAGAGGATGCGAGGGCGTTGCTGATCCGCTGGTTGGGTTCCTGCGCGAAGGGCTTCCGCTGCCCGTGCTTTCCTTAACGGCGAAACCGTGCGCGTTTACACAGACTCTTGCAGAGACGCTTGGCGTTCCCTTAACTGCGGCACCGCAGGAAAGCTGGCTTGAAAAAGCCGGGCAGGGCAATTATCACCAGCCGCTGGAAGCGCTGTTAAACGGCGAGCGCTTCGATAAGCGTCTGGGGTTAGGCGCCGTGCTGCTGGAGTTTGAAGATCTGCTTAATAAAAGGATGATTCGCAGCCGGCTGAAAAACCTGACGCCTGAGGCGTGGCTGAAACTCAATCATCCCAGTCGTTAAAGCGCCCGAAGAGCGCTTTAACGATCGCAAGGCTATTTCCCCTCACAAAGCGCCAGTAAATACTGCGTCAGCAAATGTGCCGGTCGGCCGCTCGCCTGGGTGAATTTACCCCGTGACAGCGCGGTGCCGCTGACGTCGAGGTGCGCCCAGGGGCGCTGGCGGCAAAACTTACTGAGGAACTGTGCGGCAGACACCGCGATGGCAGCGTTGTTGGGCGGCGTGTTGGTATAGTCGGCAATCGCGCTCTTTACCTGGCCGTCAAAGCTTTCATCCAGTGGCAGCGGCCAGACGCGATCCTGCGTCAGGTTTCCCGCCTGCTGCAGGCGCTGGCTTAACGCTTCATCGTTGCTCATCAGCCCCGAGATGTCGTAGCCCAGGGCTTTTACCACCGCGCCGGTCAGCGTGGCGACGTCAATCATGCCGGCAGGCTTAAAGCGTTCTGCGGCGTAGCTGAGGGCATCGGCCAGCACCAGACGGCCTTCGGCATCGGTATTAATGATTTCTACGCTCGCGCCCGAATGGGCACGCACAACGTCACCCGGCATCATTGCGGTGCTGCCGGGCATGTTTTCCGCCAGCGCCATGACCGCAACGACGTTGATGGGCAGGTTCAGGCGCTTAACGGTTTCCATCATGCCAAAGACCACCGCCGCACCGCACATGTCGTATTTCATCGTGCGCATGCCTTCGCCCTCTTTCAGCCACATCCCGCCGGTATCGAAGGTTATTCCTTTGCCGACCAGGGCATAAACCGGCTCTTGTTGGGCAGCACCCTGCCAGCGCAGCGTAACCAGCCGGGGAGGGTGGACGCTGCCTTTTCCGGTGGCGTGCAGGCAGCCGAGCCCGCGGTCGAAAATGGCCTGCTCGTCGAGGATCTCGCAGTGGGTTTTCGAGTGCTGGCTGGCCCAGGCTTCCGCCCGCTGCGCCACATCCTGCGGGCGGCAGTCCAGGGCGGGTAAATCCGCCAACTGGCGGGAAAGCCGCATTCCCTGAGCGATAGCCTCGGCCTGCTCAGCCAGCCGTCGCGCCAGCGCGTTATTGGGTTCGGTAATCAGCCACAGCTCGCCGTCGCTTTGCGGCAGATCCTGGCGATATCCCAGCTGCGGCAGTTGATAGAAGCAGTTGAGCACGGCAATTAATAGCGTGCGTAGCCGCACAAATGTGGTTTCATCCGCCAGATTAAAGCCCGCGAGATCCAGCGCGACGGGCTGTAAAACGGGAGAAGGCAGCAGCGTTTCAACAGCTGAAAGCAGCTTTCGGAGCACCGCTGGTTGGGCAACTTCTGCAGAAGGCAGCAGTGACAGACGCCTACATATGCCCTGTAAACCAAAGGAGGTTGTTTGCGGCTCATCGTGAGCAGACATCTCTTTCAGCAGGGGCTGAAGCGCGTCTGGCCAGCGGCTCAGGGAGGTATTCCATAAGATCAGATGGGCATTGTTAAATGCGGCGTCGGGTGAGACAAGCAGGCACTTCATTGGATAACCTCCGCGGTGATGCGCCGTTGGTAGGCGTCCAGCCATTCGCGATCGGCCGGGCGGATGAGCGTGCGATTACCTTCCCTGGCGGTGAGGAACACCTGGGCAGGCTGTGCCGGCGTGGCGACAGAGAAGGAGAAGTTGTCGATGGTTGTGGCCGCGCCGTATTCGCCCCTGTTGTTCATGCAGACGACGGAGAGGTCGCCAGCGCGGCCGTAGCGAGCCATTAGCTTTGCTTCCAGGTCGTAAACCGCCGACTCCGCCGCCTGCTGCGGTGACATTCCTCGCGCCATGCGGCTGACAATCTCGTAGCTGATGCAGCCTTTCATTAAATCTTCGCCAAGGCCGGTGGCGGTGGCTGCGCCCACTTCGCTGTCGGCGTAGAAGCCGGAGCCGGAAACCGGCGAGTCACCTACGCGGCCAGGGCGCTTCATAAACAGGCCGCTGGTGGAGGTGGCGACCGACATTCTTTGCTGACCGTCGAGGGCGATAACGCCGACGGTATCGTGCCCGGTGTAGGGGCTTAGACCGCGATCCAGCGTTTCACGTTTGCGCTTAAGATAGTGATTATGTGCGCGCTCGGTCAGCATGGTTTTGCTTTCAAAGCCCCGATCTTTTGCCCACGCTTCCGCTCCCTGGCCGACCATAAAACTGTTGAAGCGCTCTTCGCTCAGAGCTTTGGCGACCAGAATCGGGTTAGCAATATTTCTTACCCCTGCGACGGCGCCGAGCGCCAGGCTGGTACCGTCCATAAAGGCGGCGTCCAGTTCAACCTCGCCTTTTTCATTTGGCAGTCCGCCGAAGCCGACCGATTTATAGAAAGGATAATCCTCTACGCATTTGACCGCATGGACCGCAGCGTCGCTGGCTGAACCGCCCTGCTGCAGACGCTCTGCGGCTTCACCAATTCCTTCCCATGCCATACGCCAGGTGGCGATCGTTCCCCAGTTTGCTGATAGCGTCATGTTTAACTACTCCGTGGCGGGTTTAGGTTCGGTCACCGGTGCCGGGGTTTCACTGGCCCGGTACTGTCTGTCGACAACTTTCAGGAACGGCAGGTATATCAGTGCTCCGAGGCACAGGTTAACCAGCTGGATAACCGCGCCGCTCAGGTGCCCGGTGACGATAAATCCGCTTAACACCGGCGGCAGGGTCCAGGGGATATACACCCCGGTGGTGGTCGCTACCACGCCGACGGACATGGCGATGTACTGCACCGTGACCAGCACGAGCGGCACAAGGTTAAATGGGATCAGCATGACGGGGTTCATGATGACCGGCAGGCCAAACAGCACCGGCTCGTTAATATTGAAAATGGAGGAGCCGGCGGCCAGCCGCGAGACGTTTTTGATGTGCTGACTGCGGGCGAAAAGCAGCATAGCAATCACCAGAGACAAGGTGGCACCCGCGCCGCCCATCCAGATCATGTCGTAAAACTGCTCCGTGACCACGTGCGGCGGCGGCATGCCGGCCTGAGTGGCGGCCAGGTTGTCCATCTGGTTTTCCATCCAGAAGGGGCGAAGAATGCCGTTGACCATTGAGCCTGAGTTGATCCCCACGGACCACAGGCTGGTAATGCTAAAGCAGGTAAACAGCGCGCCAATATAGGAGGTGCCGAAGTGGCGGATCGGCGTCGCCAGCACTTCATAAACGAACTGATGAATGGTGTGATAGTCGGTTTTTGCAAAGAGCACACGAATGGCCAGGGCGAGAATCAGGATCAGCAGCGACGGGATAAGCGCCGCAAAAGATTTTTGTACCGCCGGAGGGACGCCATCCGGCATTTTGATCACCCAGTTCTGACGCAGCATCCAGGCAAACAGCTCCGTACTGGCCAGTGCTCCAAGCATCGCGACAAACAGCCCCTTCGACCCCAGCCACTCCAACGGAATCAGGTTGCCGAGGTCAGGGTGCTTTGCGAAAGGGGTGAGGATCAGGAAGCAGGAGAGTGACAAAATGCCGGAGGACATTCTGTCGATGTTATAGCGCTCTGCCAGCCGATAGGCCACCAGAAAGCTGATGAATACCGCCATTGTCGAGAAGATTGCGTTAAAAGGGATCTCAACGGTGGCGGACCACCCCTCACCAAAAATAGCGGCCATAAACTGCTGGTAGTGACTGCTCGGGAATGACGAGATAACCAGCAGGATCGAGCCAACGATAATAAACGGCATGAACGAGATATAGGCGTCGCGAATGGCGCCGAGGTGGCGCTGCTGCGCCATTTTGGCGGCCAGAGGCATCAGCCGGGCTTCTAATGCGGCCATCAGGTTTTTCATTTTACCGCTCCGTAAGTAATCACAAGAGACAATTCTTGCGTGCCATTACCTTAGTGTTTGTTCAGCGGCAATAAAGTGAGTTAATTCACAGATGGGCCATATAAGTATCATATGATTACTTAATTTATTTTCGGGGGATAAAAATAAAATTGCCCCGCAGCGCGGGGCATTGTGGCGGTCAGGGAGAGGGCTATTTGTAGATAGTGGCGGTACCGTACAGATGGTTATCACCGCCCGCAGAGTTAATCACGAAGCCGGTTGCACCCTGTTCTTTGGCTTTTTCTGCCAGTTTGGCCTGCAGATCGTCAAGGTTGCTGGCTTTGGCGGTTACGGTACCCACCGGGCGCAGCTGGCCGAGGTTTGCGTCACTCATTTCCTGGGCTGCCATGGAGGCAAAAGGCAGTGCAGCAAGAGAGATAACCGCAGAGAAATACAGCAGCTTTTTCATCTTTACATCCTCTTGAGCGTTGAGAGCAAAACACCTTTTTGTTGTCTGACAACTACAGTCTAGTTCCTTCGCTGGCAGGTGATGACGCAAAAAACTGATGGAGTTGTGCGTGTTTTTTGAACGATAAAACTTGACCCAATGCTGACAAAAAAGCCACATATATGTGGCTGATTTTTTTAGCTTTAGCGCGCATCCGGGCGAACCAGGTCAAAACGCCGGGACTCATCTACCGTGTAATAAGCGGTTGGCCCTCCGGCCCGCAGCACGGGTTGCGCCAGTGCGGTCTGATAGATGCCATCGATAAGCAGGTCCTCATCGATGTGGACGGCAACCACTTCGCCCAGCACCAGCCAGCTGTTTAACTCCTCGCCGTCGGCCGAGGTAAGGCGAATGCACTGCGACAGGCGGCACTCGAAGTGGACCGGGCTTTCCGCCACCAGGCTTGCTTTTACCTTTGTCCCCGCGACGGGGGTCAGGCCTGCGCGCTGGAACTCATCTTCGCCTCTTGGGAGCGTCACGGAGGTTTCGTTCATCTGCTCTGCCAGCGGGCGAGTGGCGAGGTTCCAGACGAATTCTTTGGTGTCGAGGATGTTCTGGACGCTGTCTTTCCAGCCGCTGCTGGCGAAGCCAATGATCGGTGGGCGATAGTTAAAACAGTTAAAGAAGCTGTACGGCGCAAGGTTACGCTGGCCCTGCAGATTGCAGGAGGAGATCCAGCCAATCGGGCGCGGCCCGACGATGGCGTTCAGCGGGTCGTGCGGTAAACCGTGGCCTTCCACGGGCTCGTAGTAATAACGTTTTTTACTCATTACGCACCTGAAGTTGTGTTGGAAAGGTCAAATCGTCAGCGATGTATTTACCCGACGCGGAGAGCAGAGTATCTTACGCGCCCACACAAGGAGAAGCCCCGATGAAAACCCCAGCCGCTACTAAACCTGGTTTGCACCCGCGCAACCGCCACCGCAGTCGCTATGACTTTGCCGCGTTAACCGAAAGCAGCCCGGCGCTGGCCGCGTTTTTGCGTCAGGGGCCGCACGGTGACACCACCGTTGATTTCGCCGATCCTCTGGCGGTGAAGGCGCTTAACCAGGCTCTGCTGGCCCACTTTTACCAGATCAAGCAGTGGGATATTCCGGAAGGCTTCCTTTGTCCACCGGTGCCGGGCCGTGCGGACTATATTCACCATCTCGCCGATCTGCTGGCGGAAAGCAACGGCGGCGCTGTGCCTGCTCAGGCGTCCGTACTGGACGTCGGCGTGGGCGCAAACTGTATCTATCCGCTGATCGGTCAGCATGAATACGGCTGGCGCTTTACCGGTTCCGAGCTGGATGAAGACGCGTTCCGCAGCGCGCAGCAAATTGTTGACGGCAATCCGGGGCTTAGCCGCATGATTCGCCTTCGCCGCCAGAAAAATGCCGCCAGTATTCTGGACGGGATTATCCATAAAAATGAAACCTACGACGCCACGCTTTGCAACCCGCCGTTCCATGACTCAGAGGAAGCAGCCCGCAGCGTGAGCGAACGTAAGCGCCGCAATCTTGGCCAGAGCGAAGATGCCGCCCTTAACTTCGGTGGCCGTCAGCAGGAGCTGTGGTGCGAAGGCGGAGAAGTGGCCTTCGTAAGCCAGATGATCAAAGAAAGTCAGGCATTTGGCCGTCAGGTTCTGTGGTTCACCTCGCTGGTGTCGAAGGGGGAAAACCTGCCTGCGCTGTACCGCGTGATGCAGGAAACCGGCGTCGTGAAGGTGGTGAAAAAGGAGATGGCTCAGGGGCAAAAGCAGAGCCGTTTTATCGCCTGGAGCTTTATGGATGATGCCCAGCGCGCACGCTGGGCAAAAAACCGCGGTAAATAGTTAACTTGTTGGGCTGGCGGGCGGCAACGCGCTGGCCGCCGCTTCTGAGGCCTGCATGGCCTGCGCCGCATCGGCACCCGGCTGCATAACCTGTACGGTTTGCACCGGCGGCCTGATGCCCGCCTCATCAAAGTGTTTTTTGACCATTCCGTCGAGCGCATAGCGCACCGTCCACTGTTTTAGCGGCAGGGTGGTAAAGGTGACGCGTACCGTAAATGCCTGATTCGTCAGGCCCACGATGCCGGAGAACAGCGGCTCGCCAATCACCAGCATACGAATCTCTTCCTTGCTCATTAGCGCTTCGACCGCCTCTTTCAGTACGCGGTTGGTTTTATCCACGTCCTCCTGCCTGTCGACGTCGTAGTTTGCAACGAAAGAGCCGATGCCGCGCACGAAGTTGGCGAAGGTCGTTATCGATGACCACGGAATGATGTGGTAGGCCCCCGTATCCTGACGCACGCCCACCGAGCGGATAGACATTTTCTCCACGGTGCCGGTAATTGCGCCGATGGTGACGTAGTCTCCCGTGTTCATCCCATTTTCAAACTGAATAAATATCCCGGTAATAATATCCTTCACCAGGGTTTGCGAGCCAAAGCTGATCGCCAGCCCCAGGGCACCGGCACCGGCCAGCAGCGGCGCAATGTTCACGCCAATTTCAGAAAGCAGGATCATGATGGTGATGGTGCTTATCACCACGGCCAGCGCGTTGCGGAACAGGGTAAGCAGCGTTCTGGTCCGTGCGCTGGGCATCGGGCGGCCATGGATATCGGAGGCGAGGCGATTTTCAATCAGGCTTGCCAGCAGCGTCCAGCCGACTGCGGAGAAGAAAAGGATCAGCAGGATACGAATAAGGATATCGACGGTTTTCTCGCCAGCGCCCTGAGTGAGCCATTGCCAGACATCAAACAGGCCCCAGGCATCCAGCAGCAGCATCACCGCGATGCAGACGGTAAGAATACGTGCCAGCTTCAGCGAGACGGAGATCCAGCCGTTAAGCCGTTTTTGCAGCTCGGGATAATTGCGCTGGACCTGCGGAGAGAGCGTAATGGTTTTTGCTATCCAGCGTGAAAGCATGCCGGAGATAAACGCCGCCACGCCGATGATGGTCAGGCTGTGCAGCGAGGCGCCCATCATAAATTTCAGGCTGTTGCCAGGGTCGAAGAGAGAAAGGAAAAACAGCACCACAAAATAGAGGCAGGCAAGCCAGTGCCAGACGAGCGCAAAAGCGCGAATAAACAGGCTAAAGAAGCTCATCGAACGGTCTGCGAGGTGGATCAGGCTCTGCTGGATGGCGCGTTTGTTATGAAAAATCAGGTACAGCGCCCAGAGGGTAATCAGCAGCATCACCACCACGTTGACCATGGCGCTGATCTGGGCGTTGACCTGGTTGGCAAGGATCGGGACGACCACCAGTAACCCATAGCCGATCATCGTACTCAGCCACGAAAGACGCAGGCTCCAGTAGCATGCGCCCCTATCGCCAATGGGAAAGGGGCGCAGCGCCGGGAAACGGGGGCTGAAAATGAGGCGCAGCACGGCCTTAAAGAATTCAATAAGCCCAAAGGCGTTAAGAAACAGCCCCTGCTGGCGCGCAATGGTGGCGCTGCCCGCGTTCATGTTGTCGCTGAGGAGCTGGCCGACGAACAGCGTCAGCGCCAGCAGCAGGATATCCACCGCAAAAGCACCGAGAATGGTTATCGGCAGATGAAGCCAGTTGGTATGGTCGCGGTTTTTGCGTCGTCCCCAGTCGCCCATTTTGGCCCACAGCGGCCTGACGCAGGCGCGAAGCAGGAAATAAAAGACGAAGACGGCGCTGGCAAGCATCGCGAAGTGGCTCAGCGCATTGAAGAAAGTCTGCTGGTTAAAAGCTTTCCTCGGTGCGCTGGCAATATTTTGCTGCAGCTGCTCAAAGCGCTGGGTGAGCTCTCCCCCATAGCGGCGGCTGACGTCAGTGACGTTTTCGAGCACCGTTTTATCTTCGGTAAGCGTATCCGGCGGCGTGATAGCGGGAACGGTTTGCGAGGCGTCATCAGCGGCGACTTTGCGAAGCTGCCCGATGAGTTCGCTGCGGGACTTTGGGTTGTCCAGTACGTCGGCTAGCGCCGAGTAAGCCTTTTTCTTTTCTTCTACGCTGGGCTCTGCCGGTGCCGTGCTGCTGGATGGGGGCGTTGATGCGGCGACCGCGGCGGCAGGCAGGGTGACGGCGTGGCCGGGCAGGCTCATCAGGCTAAAAAGTAATATCAGGATCCATCGCACAGCGCTCCTCCGGACTGAGAAAATCTGACAAAGGAGTAAGTATAGTGGCTGAGATTCTGACGAGGAGAAAAGCGGGATTATTCCAGAGAAGCAGGGCGGTGGGTTTGCAGCCAGCCGCCCTGGGTGAAGCGTTATGCGACGTGCTGCAGGAACTCGCGCAGGCGCGGGCTCGGCGGGTTGTCGATAAGCTCCTGCGGATTACCGTCTTCAGCCACGCGACCTTTATCGATAAAGATCAGGCGGGAGGCCACTTTGGCGGCAAAGCCGACTTCGTGGGTCACGATAACCATGGTCATCCCTTCTTCTGCCAGATCCTGCATAACTTTCAGCACTTCGTGACGCAGTTCCGGGTCGAGGGCCGATGTTGGTTCATCAAACAGCATCATCTTCGGCTTAACGGCCAGCGCACGGGCGATGGCCACGCGCTGCTGCTGGCCGCCAGAAAGCTCTGACGGATAATGGTGAGCGCGTTCCGCCAGGCCAACCTTCGCCAGCAGCTCTTTCGCCAGCTTTTCAGCCGCCTCTTTTTTCATGCCGCGAACGCGAATCGGGCCGAAGGCGACGTTTTCCAGCGCCGTCAGGTGCGGGAACAGGTAGAACTGCTGGAACACCATGCCGGCTTCCTGACGAATCAGGCGATCGTCCACTTTCGGGTCGTTCACTTTCAGGCCGTCAACGATCAGGTCGCCGCTGGTGATCTCTTCCAGCTTGTTGATGCAGCGCAGCAGCGTAGATTTGCCGGAGCCGCTTGGCCCGATAATCACCACCACTTCGCCCTGTTTGATGTTCAGATCGATATTGTGCAGCACCTGGGTTTGGCCGAAGTGCTTGGAGACGTTTTTAAATTCAATCACAGGATTTTCATCCTTCTTTCAAGGCGACGCAGCACGAAGCTCAGCACCAGGGTAATAATCAGATAGAAGACCGCAACGGCACTCCAAATCTCCAGCGCGCGGAAGTTACCGGCGATAATCTCCTGACCCTGACGAGTCAGCTCTGCTACACCGATAACGATGAACAGCGAGGTGTCTTTGATGCTGATGATCCACTGGTTACCCAGCGGCGGCAGCATACGGCGCAGCGCCAGCGGCATTATAACGTGACGGATGGTTTCACGTTTTGACAGCCCAAGCGCAAGGCCCGCTTCCTGGAAGCCTTTGTGAATCGAAAGTACCGCACCGCGGGTGATTTCTGCGATGTAGGCCCCGGAGTTGATCATGATAGTGACGACCGCGGCGCTAAACGGATCGATACGCAGGTCGGTAAAGGCCATTGGCAGGGCGAAGTAGATAAACATCACCTGTACCACAATTGGCGTGCCGCGAATCACTTCGATGAAAACAAGGGCAACGTGGTTGGCAATCCAACCGCCGTAGGTGCGAGCAAAGCCCGCGATTAAACCAATTACTAAACCGCCGCAAAGACCGAGGATAGAAATCCATAGGGTCATCTTGGCGCCTTCAAACAAGATGGGAATTGCAGGCCAAATGGCGCTCCAGTCAAACTGCATGATGTGTTCCTGTTGTCTACCGTGATTCACCTTCTTCGGCTTTCAGGCGAGGCCTGAAGGCGTTGGAGGCGTTTAATAATAAGAGGGGCGAAAGGCGCCCCTCAGGTCCTGCTTAACACTTAGAATTATTATTTTGGCTCAGTGCCGAACCATTTTTTGTAGATTTCGTTGTAGGTGCCGTTCTCTTTCAGGGTTTTCAGCGCGCCGTTGATTTTGGTGCGCAGTTCGTCGCTGCCTTTAGGCAGGGCGATGCCGTACTGCTGAGCTTCCAGAGACTCACCTACCGCTTTGAACTGACCGTTACCGGCGGTTTTGATGAAGTACAGAATGTTTGGCGTGTCGTGCAGAACGGCGTCAGCGCGGTTGGTGCCCAGTTCCATGTAAGCGTTATCGATGTTCGGGAACTGACGCAGGTCTTTGGTTTTGATGTTGGCTTTCGCGTAATCGACGGAACCGGTGCCGCCTTTAACCGCGACCACTTTACCGTCCAGATCTTTCACGCTTTTGATGTCGTTGTTGTTGGCTTTAACCATGACCAGCAGGCCGCTTTTGTAGTAGCCGTCGGAGAAGTCGATGGCTTTTTCGCGCTCAGGGGTAATGGTGATACCGGCCAGCGCCAGATCCACGTTTTTGGTTTGCAGGGCAGGGATGATGCCGCTGAAGTCCATTGGCTTCAGGGTGTAGTCCAGCTTCAGCTCTTTTGCGATAGCCGCCCACAGATCCACGTCAAAGCCGACGTATTTATCGCCTTGTTTAAATTCGAAAGGAACGAATGCGGTGTCGGTCGCAACGACCAGTTTTTTATCTGCGGCATGAGAAGATACAGCGAAAGCCAGGGTAAGTGCAGCCAGTGAAACTTTCAAAATCGACTTCATAGCATTTCCTTTGTTAATCCACGGGGCGATCCCCTGCGTCAGCGGCGACTCATGAAAGAATCGTGCCAAATTTGCAACTTACTGTTTTGCAAGGAGGTGATTTATTACCATTGCACGTTGAGCGTGGCAAGTCGGTCATAACGCACCGTTATGGTGCACCATTTTGGTGCGCAAAATGGACCGGCAGCTCTGGGGGAAGTTTTACCGCGAAATCAGTGGACAAAACAATCACTCGTTAACGATTGTGTGAAGTGATTATTACATTTGATTAACTTTAGGTGATGAAGTGAACAGTGGTCTGCGCTGTTTTGGTGCAGGCCCCGACCCCGGGCGGGGAAGAGGCCATAGGAAAATACTATTTGTTATTCGATATTGGACTCGATGAACCACAGGAATTTATCCAGATCGCGTGAAGCGGCGGTCAAAATATCGGCGGTATCTTCGTCTTTTGCTTCGCCAACGGCTTTACGCACATCGTTGGCCACGATGGCATAGCGATCGGCCAGCTCTTTCAGGTGTTCCTGAACGGTGTGAATGTCGAGCGGGTAGCTTTTCAGCGGAGTTTTACTGTTGATCACCTGAGTCGTCCCCAGGGCAACGCCGCCCAGCTGGACTGCACGTTCAGCCATGGTGTCGAGATGCTCGGTCAGCGCCGTGCGGAAGCCGTCCAGCATTTCGTGTACGGCAATAAAGTTAGCACCGCGCATGTTCCAGTGAGCCTGTTTGGTAATCAGCGACAAGTCGATGAACTGGACGACCTGGCGATTCAGCAGCTCGATGGTGGCTTTTTTCTCGCTGTCTTTCACATCATTGCGGGTATATAGCAGGTTTGTAGATTTAGTTTTTACCAGTTTAGCGGTACTCATAATCTTTCATCCTCTTGATGTTGGTGTCCTAATGAATTACCGGGAATAAGTATAGCACCGCTTTTTATCTTTGCTTGAGTAGGCCGTTCCTATCGAACCAATAGTAAGCGAAGAGTGGTAAAAACAAATGTATTGTGGAACAGAGGGTTAAGTGAAGGTTCAACATTGTGTCAAAAAGCATGAATAAATATAACGGAGGAAAGATAATAATTCTTATTAGGTATTACAGAGTTGAAAAAATATAAGTGCTTGATTGCGGGTAAATCCTTTAACGCGGTAATTACTACCGCATTAAATGAAGGGCGGCGAATTAATTTATGTCGACATGGGTAATCTGCGTTTCACGCTTCATGGTCAGCGTTGAACCCGCGGATGCTGCGATGATGGAGAGCAGAGCTAACCATTGCACCAGCGTCAGATGCTCACCGAGGAACAGCATTCCCGACAGGGCCGCCAGGCCAGGCTCCAGGCTCATCAGCGTGCCAAAGGTGCGGGTAGGCAACCTGGTTAACGCAATCATTTCCAGCGAGTAGGGCAGCGCAGTCGACAGCACCGCTATCGCCAGGCCAACGGGCAGCAACGACCATTGCAGCAGGGAGCTGGTGGCTTCCCACGCGCCGAGTGGGACAAAGATAATTGCCGCAATCAGCGAGCCAAAAGCGACCGTGGCCGGGCCGTGTTCAGCGCCCGCTTTCTGTCCGGCAATAATATAGACGGCCCAGCAGGCACCGGCCCCCAGCGCGAAGGCTGCACCGGCGAGGTCGACGTGGGAGATATCCTGACCCAGCGGCAGCAGGAACCACAGCCCGGCAACCGCCAGCACCACCCAGATAAAGTCCACGGGCCGGCGTGAAGCAAATAGCGCGATGGCCAGCGGACCGGTAAATTCGAGCGCCACCGCAATCCCCAGCGGCACGGTTCGCAGTGAGACATAAAAGAGATAATTCATGCTGCCCAGCGCCAGCCCGTAAAATAGCAGGGGCAGGCGCTGCTCTGGCTTAAAGCGCAGACGCCAGGGCTTAAAAATCACCACCAGAATAAGGGTGCCTAAAAACAGGCGCAGCGAGGTGACGCCCTGAGGGCCGATAAGCGGAAATAAGGATTTAGCCAGCGAAGCACCGCTCTGAATTGATGTCATGGCAATAAGCAAAACCACGATTGGCAGCCAGCGCGGCATATTGTGGGAAGTGTGCGGCATCCTGCGTCCTGTCAGTATTTGTCTGTGTTTGGTCAAGAAAGTAAAAGTCAGCTCAGTCTAAAGGATTAAGTTAAGGTCGGTTGAACTTTCATTAAGAAAAATTCTCATGGTGTGGAGTACGATCCGGGGTAGTTTTGTCAGTTTGTGTCAAAAACAAATCCAGAATTATCTGAATGATGGTTTTGTTAAAGGGGTTAATATTTGCCGTCGAAAGGATCTATTTCCAGGGATCTTAGTGACTTAACATGTAGTGGAAATGTTATGTTACATCAAAGGGCCTCTTAGACAACACAATTGGCGAAGAGTTTCTGTCATGGTTTTGTTATATTTAAAACTTAGGACTTACTTGAAGCACATTTGAGGTGGATATTATGAAAAAAATTGCATGTCTTTCAGCTCTGGCCTGTGTTCTGGCCGTCTCCGTAGGTACCGCATCTGCAGCAACCAGCACCGTTACCGGTGGTTATGCTCAGAGCGATATGCAGGGCGTTGCTAACAAAGCTGGCGGTTTCAACCTGAAATACCGCTACGAAAACGAATCCCCGCTGGGCTACATCGGTTCCTTTACCTACACCCAGAAAAGTGACACCCAGAACGGCGTGTACAACAAAGGTCAGTACTACGGTATCACCGCAGGTCCTGCATTCCGCATCAACGACTGGGCAAGCATCTACGGTGTTGTCGGCGTTGGCTACGGTAAATTCCAGCAGTCTGCTTTCCCGGAGCATAACTCTGTGAGCGACTACGGCTTCTCCTACGGTGCCGGCCTGCAGTTCAACCCTATCGAAAACGTTGCTCTGGACTTCTCCTACGAGCAGAGCCGTATTCGTAGCGTTGACGTTGGCACCTGGATCGCTGGCGTGGGCTACCGTTTCTAATATCCCCCGGGATAGAAACAAAAAATCCGCCCTCGTGGCGGATTTTTTTTGTCTGTAAACCGGCTAATGGCTAGCGCGTCCTGGTCTCAAAAATATCCGTCTGCAGATGAGTATAGTCCACTCTCTTCAGATTGAAGTTGGTGATGTAGATTGGTCCCGCTTTTTGTTCCGAAATAAACCTGTATTTCGGCATCAGCTCTTTTGCCTTAATGCCCGTCCAGGCGGAGAAAAAGTTCAGGAAATCGTTAGCGCTGCGGCGCGCTTTAATCAGCCTGTGCGTCGTATCGTCGCTCGACAGCACCATAAACGGTACCTGGAAATTCTGCTGGAACTTATCGTCATGCGCCAGATACTGCACGTCCGTTCCCCGCTCCTTAAATGCCAGTCCATGGTCAGAAAAATAGGCCATTGAGAAGCTGTTACCGCTGTTTTTCAGCTGCAGGTAAAGCTGTTTTAGCAGGTCGTCCGTTTGCGTCATGCTGTAGAGATAGCAGGACGTCTCTTTAGACTGCACAAAATCTTTGTATTTCCCCTGAGTACGATCGCAGGCCTGCGGGTGGGAGCCCATCAAATGCAGCACGATCAGCTGCGGCGTGCTGCGCTGGGTGGCAAACACCTGGGCCGTCATTTTTAGCAGCGCTTCGTCGCGGGTGTTTTTATCGGCCTCAAAATCACCGTTCTTCAGGAACTGCACTTCGTCGGCGCGTTTAGCGATGCTGGCAATGGCGGTGTCGTATTCGCCGATTTGCCCCTGATTTGAGAACCACCAGGTCTGGAAGCCGGCGCGGTTTGCCAGGGTGACAAAGTTATCCTGGTACTGGGGTTTGCCGTCTACCACGCGGTTCAGCGTCAGCCCCAGCGATTTTTGCGTTGAGCCGCTGGCAGAGACGTAGTCCATAAACAGATTGCCCTTCACCTGGCTTGCAAACGGGGTGTTATCCCAGTGACCGCCAAACGCACCCAGCGCGTCACGGCGCGCGCTTTCACCAATCACCACCACATAGGTATGGTATTTAGGCTGTACAGAGAGCACGTTCCAGGAATCTTTCTGCTGTGAAAGCTCCTTCATACGGGCCTGTTCCTCGACGACCTCATGGTTATTGACCACGACATCTTTCACAAAGCGCACAACCGGGTAACCCGTATCTTTAAATTTAAATACTCCGCCATAGGCAAGGTTGGTCGCCGGCGTGACGAAAAAACTAACCACGCTAACGGCGAGGCATAAGCTATCGAAATGACCCCATGGACGTTTTGCTTCACGTTTGCGGCGTAGCGCTATCACGCCAAGCGCGAGAATAAAGAGAGAAACCACGTAGCTGTACCACGGGAAGATGGTCATGATTTCCGTGGACTCTTCAAAATTGGTTGAGTGCAGCGCCAGCAGAGTGTTGAAGTTGGGTGAGCCATAAGCCTGGCCGAACGGGAAGTACATTGCCGCGACAAGGCTGCTGAGCCCCAGCAGTGACTTCTGGAGCCGCGGAGCCGTCCGCCACAGCAGCATAAGCACGCAGCTAAAAGCCACCGCGTACAGCAGGCTGAATTCATAGCCAAGTGCAAAATTGATCAGCAGGGACTGCAGAAAATAGAAACCGGTCCACGGATTCAGCATGATTCCGCGGGCAGTCAGGGTATCTTTAACCGTTACATTCATCTTTATTATGGTCTTGCAAAACGCCATGCGGTGACCCTGGCGATAAGGGCAGAGCCTGCCTGACAGACGGAAACGAAGGGGAGTAGCACCGCATCTGCGAGCCGCTTCATGTGCAGGGCTGCAAGAAGATAGAGCCGTAAGATAAGAAGATCAACTGATAACAGGCGGCTGTTTTGCGAGACGGATTGCAAATCCGACAAATGATGGGGTTAAAGCTCGGCCAGACTAGCCATTAGCGGGAATTTTGCAGGAAGAGTGTGACAAAAAAATGATCGTTAGCCCCTATCGCTAACCGGATTCGCCAGGCAGGCGAGGCCTGGCGTTATGGGGTTTCTTCTTTCTGCTGGGGTTTACCTGAAACCCAGTCACAAATCATATTCAGCAGCATTAAGCGTACCTGGAAGGGGGAATGTGTAAACACGTTGATGCACCTCTTAAATTCGTTCATAGCGTCCTCCTGTTAGTCGTACAACCGTTTTTCCCTGAACAGGTCTGACTGCATTACATACAGGTATAGCACAGGCTATATTTTATAGCCATGGCTATTTCGTTAATTTTTTGTGGATGAGCAATGCTGGTTTACAATGAAGCCTTCCGTCGTCAGATGACGACGCCGCGCCACTGGAAGAGGAAGCACTATGAGCCGTCGGGTAGGGCAAAAGAACAGCGAAAAAGTGACGCCATTACCGAACATTGAAGAGCATGTTGAAGGCTTCAGGCAGGTACGCGAGGCGCACCGCCGTGAGCTTATTGATGATTACGTTGAGCTAATTTCTGATTTGATCCATGAAGTAGGGGAAGTGCGCCAGGTGGATATGGCCGCTCGCCTGGGCGTTTCCCAGCCCACGGTGGCGAAAATGCTTAAGCGCCTGGCCTCTGTTGGCCTGATTGAGCAAATCCCGTGGCGCGGGGTCTTTTTAACCCCCGAAGGGGAAAAGCTGGCGCAGCAAAGCCGCGAGCGCCATCGGGTGGTTGAAAACTTCTTTCTCGCCCTGGGCATTAGCCCGGAGACCGCGCGTATCGATGCCGAAGGCGTTGAGCACCACGTCAGCGAAGAGACGCTGGAAGCTTTCCGTAAATTCAGCGCAGAGCGGGGTATAGGCTAAACATGCTGCTGCGTCTTGCGCAGCCCTTCCTGCGCGATCGATTCCTCCATTTATTGCTGCTGATCGGCGTTGCCCTGAGCCTGGAGGTGCCGTTTCGCCCGGCTTTGTGGCCCTCCGCTATCGACTGGCACACCATTATTACGCTGGCCGGGCTGATGATGTTGACCAAAGGCGTGGAGCTGAGCGGCTATTTCGACGTGCTGGGGCGCAAGATGGTGGCGCGTTTTGCCGACGAGCGGCAGCTTGCGCTGTTTATGGTCGCGGCGGCGGCGCTGCTGTCTACCTTCCTGACCAATGACGTCGCGCTGTTCATTATCGTTCCGCTGACCATCACCTTGAAAAAGCTCTGTTCGGTGCCGGCAAGCAAACTGATTATCTTTGAGGCGCTGGCGGTCAATGCCGGCTCTTTGCTTACGCCCATCGGCAATCCGCAAAACATCCTGCTGTGGGGGCATTCAGGGCTCTCCTTCGGCAGATTTACCTGGCAGATGGCCCCGCTGGCGCTGGCGATGACCGTCAGCCTGCTGGTACTGGCCTGGCTTAGCTTTAAGCCGAAAGCGCTACGCTACGGCGGCGATGCCGGTGAGAGCAGATGGCAGCCCCGGCTGGTCTGGTGCTGCCTGGCGTTCTATATCGTGTTTATTATTGCCCTGGAGCTCAGGCTTGAGCTTTGGGGGCTGGGGCTGATTGCGCTTGGGTTCCTGCTGCTGGCGCGCAGGGTGCTTCTCAGCATCGACTGGAGCCTGCTGGTGGTGTTTATGGCGATGTTTATCGACGTTCATCTTGTCACACAGCTTCCGGCGCTGCAGCACTCGCTTCAGGATGTGGCTCAGCTCTCTTCCGGCGGGTTATTTAGCCTGGGCATTTTGCTTTCACAGGTTATCAGTAATGTGCCGTCCACCATTTTGCTGCTGAACTACGTGCCTGCTTCGCTGCTGCTGGCCTTTGCGGTCAACATTGGCGGTTTTGGCCTGTTGCCGGGTTCGCTGGCAAACCTTATTGCCCTGCGTATGGCGAACGATCGCCGCATCTGGTGGCGCTTCCATCTCTATTCTCTGCCGATGCTGCTCTGGGCGGCGCTGGTGGGGTACGGTTTATTACAGCTACTTCGCTCTCTCTGATTCAGGCTGAAACAGGCAAGGAATGAGCAGAAACTCCCCATTCCAGCGCCTTTTTTCAGGAAGAGGGTAAAACTACCGGTTCAGCTTCAAATGCAGCAAAGGGAAAGGATTCCCTTCACCGTCGAGCTCTGACCGCCCGGTTTGCTCGAATCCCATGTGCAGATAAAAACCCACACCCTGCGGGTTCTGTTCGTTAACATCGACTTCATCAACCTGCAGATGCTCAATGGCGTACTGCAGAAGCTGTTTGCCTACGCCCGCGCCACGACTCTCGGGTGAAACAAACAGCATTTCAATGCGGTTTTCATGGCAGCCAATAAACCCCAATGGCTTGCCTTCATTCGTGGCGGCCAGCAGGACAGGGATCTGCGGCATATAGAGTTCACGTACCTGAGGTTTTAGCGCCTTGATATTTTCGTCGCTGAGAAAATCATGGGTGGCGCGTACGGACGCCTCCCAGATTTCCGCCAGCGCATCAAAATCTGCCGCCGTTGCTGCTCTTATCGTTAACATTGTTGTCCTCAGTTAAACGGTGTTTCTTTTTTCAGGATCTTATCAATCACGTCCAGCACGCCCTGCTGGTTGCAATGCCCGGCCTGGTAGCCGGCAATGCGTTTGATTTTGTCCGGCGCGTTAGCCATGGCAAAGCCGAATCCGGCCTGGGTCAGCATCTCAATGTCGTTGCCGCCGTCGCCGAAGGTCACCACTTCGCTGTCTTTGATGCCCCATTTTTCCTGCAAAATCCGCAGCCCGTTGGCTTTATGAATGCCCGGAATAATCAGGTCGATAGAGCCATGGCCGCTGGTGACCGGCACCATAATGCCTTCCAGCTCTGCGCCGAGGGCATCCATGGTGTCATCCAGCTGGCTGTCAGGCAGGTTCAGGGCAAACTTGAAAAACACGTCATCCAGGCCGGAGAAGTCTTCCACATGCTTAAGGCGATGGTAAAACTTCGCCGCAATCGCTTTGAAGCCGTCGTCATAGCTATTGAGCGTATAGCCGCTGTGTTTGCCGCAGGCGATGATTTCAACGTGCGGGAGCGTCAGCAGATGGTCGACAACCGTGTTGAACTCCTGCTTTGTCAGCTCGCCGTTGAACAAGTCTTCGCCTTCACTCACTACCCAGCCGCCGTTGTCGGCAACAAAAGAGATCTCATGGGCAATGTCCGGGAAGAAGGATTTCAGCTGGAAATACTGGTTACCGCTGGCAACCACAAAGCGGATGCCTTGCTCCTTCATCTGCTGGTATTGCGCGGCAAAGCGTTCGCGGTTGTAGGTTTTAGCGTCGTCAAGAAAAGTGCCGTCCATGTCTACTGCAATCAGTTTGATGCTCATCGAACTCTCCGTTATTCAGTTTCTAAAGCCTGCCCGGAAGGTTGACCGGGTTTAGCAACGGCGCGGGCAACCAGCGCCGCAATGATCATTAGCGTCAGGACAACCAGCATGGCATGGCGCAGGCCGTAATGCTCGCCGAGGAAGCCTAACAGCGGTGGCCCTACTAAAAAGGCAACATAGCCAGAAGCGGCAACGACGCTGACGCGGCTGGCCGGATCGGGACCGGTATCGCCAGCCGCTGAGATGGTAAGCGGGAAGCCTAAAGAGGTGCCCAGCCCCCACAGAATCACCGATACGCCAGCAAGGAAAGCGTTGTCGACAAACACAATGGTGCCGATGCCAATCACGCCCATGATCGCACAGGCACGTACCACGATAACGCGGCTGTAGCGGTCGATAAACCAGCCGCCGGTAAAACGCCCGACCGTCATGCCGAGGGTGAAACCTACGTAGATTAGCGAGCCGGAGGTAGGGCTAAAGCCATGCCCGTCGACCATCAGCAGCGGCAGCCAGTCATTAGCCGAGCCTTCGGCAAAGGCCATCGCCAGCACCACAAAACCAATCAGCAGCAGCTGGATATCTTTATAAAACGGACGGTGTGGCTCATGGGCTTCGTTTTTGTCCGGGTTATCTTTGCCCACGCCGTGCGGGACGGCGATAAGCGCGATAACAATTGGCGCGATGACCACCAGGCCTATCAGCAGCAGGTGTCCCCAGGAGACCACGTTCCACGCGGTCAGGCTCAGACCGATTCCGGCACCGACCAGCGTCCCCAGGCTAAAGAAGCCGTGCATCATCGGCAGCACCGTTTTCTTCATCAGGCCTTCGATAATGGCGCCTTCGACGTTCATCGCCACCTCGGATGAACCCAGCCCGCTGCCGAGCAGCGCCAGGCCAATGGCAAACAGCACCGGCGAGGCGAGGTACAGCGCAAGGCTCATCACCAGCATACCGGCAACCATCAGCGTCATGCCGCTGCGAATAATGGTCCGGGTGCCAAAACGTTTCACCAGCCAGCCGGAGCAGAGAATGCCGCCCATTGAGCCAATGGAGAGGCCAAATAACACAATACCCATCCCGGCCGTTGAGACGCTGAGCGTATCGCGGATGGCGGGGGTGCGTGTGGCCCAGGATGCCATCACCAGGCCCGGAAGGAAGAAGAAGGTGAAGAGCGCCCAGGTGCGGAGCTGTAAGGCTTTTCTCTGCGAAACAGACATGAACAACAACCAGTGAAAATGAGACAAGGAGAGCAGACTAGCAAGCTTGTGTACATTTGTACACATTCCGGGATAGACTCGTGGCCATATTCTAAATTCAGGTAGGTAATGATGAGCAAAGCCCCGCGCCGGAATGACCCCGAACGCCGCTCGCGCATTCTGCAGGCGACGCTGGACATGGTGGTAAAACACGGCATAAGCGATATCACCCACCGCAAAATTGCCGCCGAGGCTGGCGTTTCGCTGGGGTCAATGACCTACTACTTTTCTGGCATAGAGTCGCTGCTGTGCGAGGCATTTACCCAATTTGCCCACCAGATGTCGGACAGCTACCGGGAACGCATGCAGCAGGCCAGCAACCGCGATGAGGCCTGTGAGGCGATTGTTGATATGATTTGCGGCGGCTGCGTTGCCACGCCGTACAACATGCAGGTGATGTACCAGCTTTATGCTTATGCCAGCTGCAATCCACAGCTAAAAATTATCATGCAGGAGTGGATGGTCCGCAGCCAGCAGGCGCTGGAACCCTTTTTCGACCCGCTAACCGCCAGAGCGTTAGATGCCTTTCTGGAAGGGATGACTCTCCACTACGTCACCGACCGCGAGCCGCTGGGGCGCGATGAAATGCGGGTAATGGTGCGAAGGATTGTGGGATTGGGGAGTGCAGAATAAAGGGAGCGGGGACGCTGGTAACGCTTTGTTATTAATGCCCTGAAAAATAAAAACCCATCAACCTTGAACCGAAAGCGGCGGGGTTGATGGGCTCCACAAATTGGGGACATCAAAGAAAAGCAGTGGCACTAATTCAGACTGACGCCCCGAAAGAAAGTTCGCTCAGGTATAAAAAAAAAGTATTTTTCTTTGTCTGTTATTGCGATCACAAACCTGGCCATATGACGACAATGAGCGTACCGGCCAGGGTTAACAACACGTTAGCGATAGCATAGGTGCCGGCGTACCCCAGCGCAGGGATATTGCTGCGCGCGGTGTCGCTGATGATCTCCATCGCTGGCGCACAGGTACGCGCCCCCATCATTGCCCCGAACAGCAGCGCGCGGTTCATCCGCAGCACATAGGCGCCGAACAGGAAGCAGATAACCACCGGCACCAGGCTCACGATAAGGCCGGCAATCAGCATCTGGCCGCCCACCGCGCCGAGGCCGTTACTGATGCCGCTGCCGGCGCTGAGGCCAACGCCCGCCATAAATACCATCAGGCCAAACTCTTTCACCATGTTTAGCGCGCCCTGCGGTATATAGCCGAAGGTTGGGTGGTTGGCACGCAGGAACCCAAGCATGATCCCGGCGAACAGCAGCCCGGCGGCGTTGCCGATGCCGAAGCTAAACGAGCTGAACTGGAAGGTAACCATGCCGACCATCAGGCCAATCACAAAGAAGGCGCAGAATGCCAGCAGGTCGGTTATCTGGCTGTGGATAGAGATAAAGCCGATGCGCTCGGCAACGGTTTTGACGCGCCTTGCGTCGCCGCTGACCTGCAGGACATCGCCTTTGTTCAGTACGATATTGTCGTCGATAGGCATTTCAATCTGGCTGCGGATCACACGGTTCAGGAAGCAGCCGTGATCGGTGAGCTTCAGCTGCGCCAGGCGACGGCCCACGGCGTTATGGTTTTTCACGACGATCTCTTCGGTGACGATGCGCATATCCAGCAGGTCGCGGTCGAAGACCTCTTTGCCGTTTCGGAAGCTCGGGTCAAGGCGCGCATGCGAGTCCGGGTAGCCCACCAGGGAGATTTCATCACCCATTTGCAGCACCGCATCGCCATCCGGGTTAGCCAGAATGCCGTTGCGGCGAATACGTTCGATGTAGCAGCCGGTCTGGCGATAAATGCCCAGTTCGCGCAGGTTTTTGCCATCGGCCCAGGCAACAAGCTCCGGCCCGACGCGGTAAGCGCGGATCACCGGAAGATAAACTTTGCGGCTCGCGTCGGTATCCAGACCGCGTTCACGTGCGATCTGCTGGGCGCTGGTTTGCAGATCCTGATGCTGCATCTTCGGCAAATAGCGGGCGCCTACGATCAGGCTAACCAGGCCAATCAGGTAGGTCAGAGCATAACCCAGGCTCAGATTATCCAGCGAGGTTGCAAGCTGGGCGGCAGGGAGACTGGAGTGGCGTAGGGTATCCCCGGCGCCGACCAGCACAGGCGTTGACGTCATCGCCCCCGCGAGCATACCGGCGGTAAGGCCGATATCCCATCCGAAAAGTTTGCCAAGGCCGAGGGCAATCAGCAGCGCGCTGCCGACCATGACCAGCGCAAGCATGAGATAATTTTTGCCGTCGCGGAAGAAAATAGAAAAAAAGTTAGGTCCGGCTTCGACGCCCACGCAAAAAATGAACAGCATAAAACCAAGATTTAACGCATCGGTGTTAATCGAGAAATGTTGTTGCCCGAGTAATAAAGAGACCACCAAAACACCAATGGAATTACCCAGTTGCACCGGACCGAGGCGTAATTTCCCCAGGCAGAGTCCCAGCGTTAGTACAACAAATAACAAAAGGATGTAATTCCCGTTTAACAAATCTGCGACGTTTATATTCACGAAGGCTAACTTCTTGTTTACCAGTAAGCTATTGAAAGAGATAGATTTATGCGCTACTGTTTTGACGGTTTCGTCAGTGACGACCGGCAAAATATCACGTATCTAAATATCTCACGCGATGACCGAATTTCCGCCGCTAGTTTAATCTTTCTAACTAACAGCGGCTAGTAAGAATATTGTGCTAATTGTGGCAATGCTTTATCGGCAGGGATGGCCAGGATTTTATCAAATCGGGTAAAGACTCTGCGGGCGTTTCAGGCAGGGTATTTTCGAGCAGAAGCAGATGTCAGGAGGTAAAATGCACAGACGAGCGCAACGGTGGCTGGGAATTGCCTGCTGCTTCGTGCTATTTATTCTGGTTTTTCTTTCGCTGCGTTTACATGTGATGGGGCAGTTTATTGCGACCGGGCACTATGAGCTTGGGCTGCTGTTTTTCCTGCTTCCCGGCGCGGCGGCCAGTTTCTTTTCCCGGGGCGACAGAGTGGTCAAACCGCTGGCTGGCGCAATGCTCGCTTCGCCGCTTTGCCTGATGATGGCCCACCTGTTTTTACCCGTGACACGATCCTTCTGGCAGGAGGTGGCGTGGCTGCTCAGCGCGGTGTTCTGGTCATCGCTTGGTTCGCTTTGCTACCTGCTCTTTATTCTGTGCTGCAGGCGGACTCGCGGCCATAAAAAAACCGACTCCTGAGAGTCGGTTTTCTGGATCGCAAAGCTTATTGCGCGGTCTGGAACAGATTCAGATGTTCTTTCGCATAAGCTTCAAAATCAGTGCAGCCGCCGATGTGTTTCTGATCCAGGAAGATCTGCGGCACGGTTTCAACCGGTTTACCCACGGTTTTTTCCAGGTCCGCTTTGGAAATGCCTTCGGCATGGATATCAACATAGCGGAAGTTGAAGTCATCACGCTCGGCGGTCAGTTTCTCAGCCAGTTCTTTAGCGCGAACACAATATGGGCAACCAGGGCGTCCAAAAATTACGGCAAACATGCTCTCTCCTCAGTTTTTATGGCCGATACGAACCGGCGAATAACCCTATAATGCCGATATCCGTCACATTTTGAAAGAAGGCCTTGCCTGTTAGTTCGATGCCCGTAGGCTATCTGGCGTTGGGCTGCCGGGGCTATAATTAGCCCAAACATTCAGGAGATAACGCTATGCGCGCGCTCGGAGCATTACCCAAAACGGTGGTTGTGCTGGAAGCGGTTGGCATTGTTTTTTTGGCCCTGGCCTTTCTCTCGTTGCAGGGATACCTCTCCTTGCCCGCACCAATCGCCAGTGCAAGCGCGGCTATAGTCATGCTATTTATAGGTCTCGGGCTGATGTCGCCGGCCGCAATCGTGATGACCTGGAAGATTGCTCAGCGCCTTGCGCCGCAGCTGACTCAGCCGGATTCTGCTTCGAAACACTCTGATTTAAAAAAGCCAAAGGAAAACAGCGATGACGCCGACCATTGATCTGCTTCGTTCTCACCGATCTATTCGCCATTTTACCGGTGAACCTATCACCGACGAGCAGCGCGAGGCCATTATTGCCGGCGCGCAGGCGGCCTCCAGCTCCAGTTTCCTGCAGTGCAGCTCGATCATTCGTATTACCGATAGGGCGCTGCGCGAACAGCTGGTGCCGCTCACCGGCGGCCAGAAACACGTGGCCGAGGCGGCCGAGTTTTGGGTCTTTTGCGCAGACTTTAACCGCAACCTGGAGATTTGCCCGGATGCCCAGCTTGGGCTGGCGGAACAGCTTCTGCTTGGCGCAGTAGACACCGCCATTCTTGCACAAAATGCCTTTACCGCAGCGGAGTCTCTGGGGTTGGGTGGCGTCTATATCGGCGGTATCCGTAACAATATTGAGGCGGTAGGGGAGCTGCTGGGCGTGCCAAAATACGTGCTGCCGCTGTTCGGGCTTTGCCTCGGCTGGCCTGCTGATGCGCCGGACATCAAACCGCGCATGCCTGCTGCGATGCTGGTGCATGAAAACCGCTACCAGCCGCTGAACAGACCGCTGCTTGAAGAATACGACGAACAGCTGGCCCAGTACTACCTGAGCCGGGACAGCAACACGCGCCGCGACACCTGGAGCGACCATATCAGCCGCACCATCATCAAAGAAAACCGTCCTTTTATCCTCGATTATCTGCACAAACAGGGCTGGGCTACCCGCTAAGCGCTTAACAAATCTGCCCAATCCATCGTTGAACGGGGAGGGCAGTGGTATGATAGCCGGGCGGTGAATGTTGGTCTGGTTGCTCAGAGGTGCAGGTTGAAAATTGCTATTTTATCCCGGGACGGAACGCTCTATTCATGCAAACGCCTGCGCGAGGCGGCGATGCGTCGCGGCCACCAGGTGGAGATCATCGATCCCCTCTCCTGTTATATGAACATTAATCCTGCGGCGCCCTCGGTGCACTACAAGGGGCGTCAGCTGCCGCACTACGATGCGGTGATCCCACGTATTGGCTCGGCTATTACCTTTTACGGCACGGCGGTGCTGCGGCAGTTTGAAATGCTGGGAAGCTATCCGCTGAATGAATCGGTGGCGATTACGCGCGCCCGGGACAAGCTGCGTTCGCTGCAGCTGCTGGCCAAACAGGGCATCGATCTGCCGGTGACGGGGTTCGCCCATTCGCCGGACGACACCAGCGATCTTATTGAGATGGTGGGCGGCGCGCCGCTGGTGGTGAAGCTCGTTGAAGGCACGCAGGGTATTGGCGTGGTGCTGGCGGAGACGCGGCAGGCGGCGGAGAGCGTTATTGACGCGTTTCGCGGCCTGAATGCCCATATTCTGGTGCAGGAATACGTTAAAGAGGCCAAAGGGCGCGATATTCGCTGCCTGGTGGTGGGCGATGAGGTGGTGGCGGCCATTGAACGGCAGGCCAAACCCGGCGATTTCCGTTCAAACCTGCACCGCGGCGGCGTTGCTCATCAGGTAACGATTACCGACCTTGAGCGAGCGGTGGCGCTAAAAGCGGCCAGCACGCTGGGCCTGGACATTGCCGGCGTTGATATTTTACGCGCCGATCGAGGTCCGTTGGTGATGGAGGTCAATGCCTCGCCTGGGCTGGAAGGTATTGAAAAGACTAGCGGTGTCGATATCGCCAGTCTGATGATCGCATGGATAGAGCAACAGGCACGTCCTGGGTACTGTCTTAAAACCGGAGGATAATCGCCAAACTGGCGCTTATTCATAGTATGACGTGTCATTTTTGCGTAAGATGGCACGTTAATTTTTGAACCGGTAATGAGGTTTTTGCGTTTATGGATTCACTCGTCGTCCCGACTCTGGACACTTTACGCCGCTGGCTTGATGAAATCGGCGTAACCTTTTTCGAGTGCGATACCTGCCAGGCATTGCATTTGCCCCATATGCAGAACTTCGATGGCGTGTACGACGCGAAAATCGATCTTGTGGATAACATCATCCTGTTTTCCGCGCTCGCGGAGGTCAAGCCGTCGGCGCTGCTGCCGCTGGCGTCCGATTTATCGTCGATTAACGCCAGCTCGCTGACCGTGAAAGCTTTCCTCGACGTCCAGGATGACAATTTGCCCAAGCTGGTGGTCTGCCAGTCATTATCCGCCTCGGCGGGCATTACTCTGGAGCAGTTTGCCGCCTTTGTTCAGCAGAGCGAAGAGCAGGTTTCGATGGTGATTCTCGAGGCCTGCGCCAATCAGCTACTCTTCGTGACCGAAGAAGAAGAGCACGACAGCACAATTATTCACACTCACTCTCTGCACTGATCCTTTCCTGGTTTAACGCGCGGCCACCAGCGCCGCCGCGTTCTGCATGTTTTTATTCTGTCATATCGCCGTCACACTAAAACAATTCCCTGCCGTAGCGGTATTTTCGCCACCTGTATAGACAAAAGATGTCTAAAAAGTTGATAAAAGGCGTTTTTTCATCCGGGCTATAGTCGCCAACCCTGGCTACAGTTATTCTGGCGTGGAGGTAAAAACAAGCAACGTCTGCGTGAGAATATCCCAGCTTCTTTTTCTGCAGCATGAATAGAGATGCATGAATTTTGCATGTTGAAAAGAGCATGCGGCAAATGCGGGTAAGCCACATTGCACAAATTCGGCTCATTCGAGCCCGGTCTGGCCTTTATTCAGAAGGAATGAAATTATGTTCGACCAAGGTAAAAAATGGTTGTCGGGGATGGTTGCCGGTACGCTGATGGCAGCTTCTGCCGCCGGCTTTGCCGCAGAACAAAAGACGCTGCACGTCTATAACTGGTCTGACTATATTGCGCCGGATACCCTGGCGAATTTCACCAAAGAGACCGGGATCAAGGTCGTCTATGACGTGTTTGACTCCAACGAGGTGCTGGAAGGGAAGCTGATGGCGGGCAGTACCGGCTACGACCTTGTGGTGCCGTCTTCGCAGTTCCTGGAGCGCCAGGCGCAGGCCGGTATTTTTGAGCCGCTGGATAAAAGCAAACTGCCGAACTACAAAAATCTCGACCCGGAGATGCTCAAGCTGGTGGCGCAAAACGACCACGACAATAAATACGGCATTCCCTACATGATGGTCACGACCGGCATTGGCTATAACGTCGACAAGGTGAAAGCCGCGCTCGGCAAAGATGCCCCGGTCAACAGCTGGGATCTGATCCTGAAGCCGGAAAACCTCGAAAAGCTGAAAAGCTGCGGCGTTTCGTTCCTCGATGCGCCGAGTGAGATCTATGCCACCGTGCTTCACTACCTGGGTAAAGATCCCAACAGCACTAACGCGGCTGACTATACCGGCGCGGCTAGCGATCTGCTGATGAAGCTGCGCCCGAATATTCGCTACTTCCACTCCTCGCAGTACATCAACGATCTGGCCAACGGCGATATCTGCGTCGCCATTGGCTGGTCGGGCGATATCCTGCAGGCCGCCAACCGCGCCAAAGATGCCAAAAATGGCGTAAATATTGCTTATTCCATTCCTAAGGAAGGCGCAATGGTCTACTTCGATATGTTTGCCATTCCGGCAGACGCGAAGAACAAAGATGAGGCGTATCAGTTCCTTAACTATCTGATGAAGCCAGAGGTTGTGGCGAACATCAGCAACCATATTTATTACGCCAACGCCAACAAAGAGGCCACGCCGCTGCTGAGCGAAGAGGTCCGCAGCAATCCGGGTATTTATCCGCCGGCAGATATTCGTGCCAGGCTGTTCACACAAACGGTAATGCCGGCGAAGATTGACCGGGTCATCACCCGCGCGTGGACTAAGGTTAAAACAGGCAAGTAAGGTCCGATACACCCTGCACCGGGCGGTTGCACCAGCGTTGTGCAATCGCCCCAGCCTTAACGGAAGCCCTTGTTTCCGGGCTGGCTAAAAGTACGGCATCCTGGCCGTATCTTCTTTTTGCTTTTGCCGGAGAGCAACAGAATTGAATGACGCAACTCCTCGTCCGCAGTCCAGAATACCAAAAGCGCTCACGCCGCTGCTGGAAATCCGTAATCTCACCAAATCATTTGATGGCCAGCACGCCGTGGATGACGTCAGCCTGACCATCTACAAGGGCGAAATCTTTGCCTTACTGGGTGCCTCCGGCTGCGGCAAGTCTACGCTGCTGCGCATGCTGGCGGGTTTTGAGCAGCCAAGCGCCGGGCAAATCATGCTTGATGGCGTTGATTTATCTCATGTGCCGCCCTACCAGCGGCCGATCAACATGATGTTCCAGTCCTACGCGCTGTTCCCGCACATGACCGTGGAGCAGAACATCGCATTTGGCCTTAAGCAGGACAAGCTGCCGAAGGCGGAGATTGCCAGCCGGGTGGCGGAGATGCTCACCCTGGTGCATATGCAGGAGTTTGCGAAACGTAAACCTCACCAGCTTTCCGGCGGCCAGCGCCAGCGCGTGGCGTTAGCTCGTAGCCTGGCTAAGCGTCCTAAATTGCTGCTGCTTGACGAACCCATGGGCGCGCTGGATAAAAAACTACGCGATCGTATGCAGCTCGAAGTGGTAGACATTCTTGAGCGCGTCGGCGTGACCTGCGTGATGGTGACTCACGACCAGGAAGAGGCGATGACCATGGCCGGGAGGATTGCGATCATGAATCGCGGTAAGTTCGTGCAGATTGGCGAGCCGGAAGAGATTTATGAGCATCCCACCACCCGCTACAGCGCGGAGTTTATCGGCTCGGTTAACGTTTTCGAAGGGCTGCTGAAGGCGCGCCAGGACGACGGGCTGGTGATTGACAGTCCGGGACTGTTGCATCCGATGAAGGTGGATCCTGACGCCTCGGTGGTTGACGGCGTGCCGGTCTTCGTCGCGCTGCGCCCGGAAAAAGTGATGCTCTGCGACGAGCCGCCGGCCGACGGCTATAACTTTGCCGTGGGTGAAGTCGTGCACATCGCCTACCTGGGCGATCTCTCTATCTATCACGTTCGCCTGAAAAGCGGGCAGACAATCAGCGCTCAGCTGCAGAACGAACATCGCTATCGAAAAGGGGCGCCCACCTGGGGAGATGAAGTTCGCCTCTGCTGGGATGCCGACAGCTGTGTCGTTTTGACGGTATAAGGGGGCAAGATGGCAACGCTTTCTGACGGCCCTGCGGAGCCTGTCGTACCTCAGTCCGGCGGCATGAAGCGCCGACTTTCTCGTCTGTGGCTCGCCCACGGGCGCAAGCTGGTGATTGCGGCACCGTATTTATGGCTGATCCTGCTGTTTATGCTGCCGTTCCTCATCGTCTTTAAGATCAGTTTTTCGGAAATAGCCCGGGCTATCCCTCCCTACAGCGATCTGGTCAGCTGGGCTGACGGGCAGCTGTCGATCACTCTGAATCTGGCTAACTACTTCCAGCTGACGGACGACCCGCTCTATGTTGAGGCTTACCTGCAGTCTCTTCAGGTGGCGGCCGTTTCAACGCTGTGCTGCCTGGCCCTCGGCTACCCCCTCGCCTGGGCGATAGCGCACAGCAAACCCTCAACGCGCAATATCCTGCTGCTGCTGGTAATTCTGCCCTCGTGGACCTCGTTCCTGATCCGCGTCTACGCGTGGATGGGCATCCTGAAAAACAACGGCATTTTGAATAATGTGCTGCTTTGGCTCGGGGTGATCGACCAGCCGCTGACGATTTTGCACACCAATCTTGCGGTCTACATCGGCATTGTTTACGCCTATCTGCCGTTTATGGTGCTGCCGATTTATACCGCGCTGACGCGTATTGATTACTCGCTGGTGGAGGCTTCGTTAGATCTCGGCGCTCGCCCGCTGAAGACCTTCTTTAAGGTGATCGTGCCGCTGACGAAAGGCGGGATAATCGCCGGTTCGATGCTGGTGTTTATCCCGGCGGTAGGGGAGTTTGTTATTCCGGAGCTGCTCGGCGGCCCGGACAGCATCATGATTGGCCGAGTCCTGTGGCAGGAGTTCTTTAATAACCGCGACTGGCCAGTGGCCTCCGCCGTGGCAATTATTATGCTGCTGCTTCTCATTGTGCCGATCATGTGGTTCCACAAATATCAGAATAAAGCGGCGGAGGACCACGCATGAACAACTTACCGGTCGTGCGCTCTCCGTGGCGTATTCTGATCCTGGTCATCGGCTTTACCTTCCTGTATGCGCCGATGCTGATGCTGGTCGTCTATTCGTTTAACAGTTCGAGGCTGGTCACGGTATGGGCCGGCTGGTCGACCCGCTGGTACGGCGAGCTGTTCCGGGATTCGGCGATGATGAACGCCGTTGGCCTGAGCCTGAGCATTGCCGCCGCCGCCGCCACGATGGCGGTTATCCTCGGGACAATTGCCGCCGTGGTGATGGTGCGTTTTGGGCGCTTCCGGGGTTCAAACGGCTTTGCTTTTATGCTGACCGCGCCGCTGGTGATGCCGGACGTTATCACCGGGCTTTCGCTGCTGCTGCTGTTCGTGGCGCTGGCGCACGCCACGGGCTGGCCGAGTGACAGAGGTATGCTCACCATCTGGCTGGCGCATGTCACGTTCTGTACCGCATATGTTGCCGTGGTGATTAGCTCTCGTCTCAGGGAGCTGGATCGTTCAATAGAAGAAGCGGCGATGGATCTGGGGGCGACGCCGCTGAAAGTGTTCTTTGTGATCACCGTTCCGATGATTTCCCCGGCCATTATCTCCGGCTGGCTGCTGGCATTTACGCTTTCTCTCGACGATCTGGTTATCGCCAGCTTCGTTTCGGGGCCGGGAGCAACCACGCTGCCGATGCTGGTATTCTCAAATGTGCGTATGGGAGTTAATCCGGAAATTAACGCTCTGGCGTCGATTATTCTTGGCGTCGTAGGCGTTATCGGTTTGATTGCATGGTGGTTTATGGCGCGAGCAGAAAAGCAGCGCCTGCGTGACATCCAGAGTGCAAGGCGTAGTTAAAACGCCTAAAATCTGCAATGATGTGCCCCCGGTGCCGCGCCTGTCGCGGCACCGTGACGTAAGGAACGCGAGGTTGTGGAAATTATCAGGAAACAGCGGTCAATTCATGCAAAATTAAACGTCCCCACGCTTGTGATGGTGGCGGCTATCGGCATCGTCACTACCCGATGCCTCGACTTGCTGCTGCTGTTGAATATGCTCGGGATTAGCGGAGCGATGGACTTTGTGCATCGCAGCGTACAAACCTGGCCCCTGACGCTGGTGTTTCTAGGCAGCCTGCTGATGCTTTTTGCCGAATTACGCTGCGCGTTTGTGATAATCAAAGGGCGCAACTGGGGACGCTGGGTGTTCCTGCTGACTCAGGTTATTTCGGTAACTTATTTGTCTCTGGCCTCGCTTGGCTGGGGGTATCCGGAATTGTTCAGCATTGCCGGCGGCACAAAGCATGAGATCTTCCGCTCGCTGTTCACCCAAAAGCTACCCGATATCCTGGTGCTGCTTCTGCTTTTTGTGCCCGCCCGCAGCCGGCTTTTTTTCAGACTTCAGTAAGCGCAGAGTGCTACAATCTGCGCCCTCGTTTTTTCTCAGGGTTTACCTATGCAATGCGCGCTCTATGATGCTGGCCGCTGCCGTTCCTGCCAGTGGATTGAACAATCGGTTGAAGACCAGCTTTCCGCTAAAATGACCGATCTCCGGCAGCTGCTGGACGGCATTGCGGTGGGCGAATGGTGCAAGCCGGTCAGCGGCCCTGAGCAGGCGTTTCGCAATAAAGCCAAAATGGTGGTCAGCGGCAGCGTGGAAAAACCGCTGCTGGGAATGCTGCACCGTGACGGCACCCCCGAAGATTTAACAGACTGCCCGCTTTATCCCGCCTCGTTTGAGCCTGTTTTTACCGTCCTGAAGCCGTTTATTGCTCGCGCGGGATTAACGCCTTATAGCGTAGCCCGCAAGCGTGGAGAGCTGAAGTATCTGCTGCTGACCGAAAGTCAGGCCGATGGCGGCATGATGCTGCGTTTTGTTCTGCGCTCCGAAAGCAAGCTGGAGCAGCTGAAAGCGGCGCTGCCGTGGCTTCAGCAGCAGCTTCCGCAGCTTAAGGTCATTTCGGCCAATATTCAGCCTGTGCATATGGCCATTATGGAAGGCGAGCAGGAAATCCCGCTCACCGAACAGCGTGCGCTTGAGGAGGTTTTCAACGGCGTGCCGCTGTTTATTCGCCCTCAAAGCTTTTTCCAGACCAATCCGCAGGTTGCCTCCCGGCTGTATGCCACCGCACGCGACTGGGTTCGCGAGCTGCCGGTCAGGCATATGTGGGATCTGTTCTGCGGCGTCGGCGGTTTTGGGCTGCACTGCGCCACGCCTGAGATGAAGCTGACCGGAATAGAAATCGCCCCGGAAGCGATCGCCAGCGCGAAGCAGTCGGCGGAAAAGCTGGGCCTGCACAATCTTCACTTTCAGGCGCTGGACTCTACACAGTTTGCCGTTGCCCAGCAGGATATCCCGCAGCTGGTGCTGGTGAACCCGCCGCGTCGCGGTATTGGCAAAGCGCTATGTGACTATCTGGCGCAGATGTCTCCGGCCTTTATCGTCTATTCGAGCTGCAACGCGCAAACCATGGCGAAGGATATTAAGATGCTGCCGGGTTACCGCGTGGTGCGTACCCAGCTGTTTGATATGTTCCCGCACACGTCCCACTACGAAGTGCTGACGCTGCTGGAGCGTTGCCCTTCATCCTGACGTTTGACCCTTCTTTGACCTGTTCCTGGAGGTGTCTGCTAGCCCGTGGTTTTCCGTTCACCTACCGAATGGTTATCTCTGCACTTTCCGCAAACAGTGAACGTGTCAGGTGGCATTACGCCATGCCCCCTGACAACCCCCGGCGCCCGGCAAGCTCATCGCCGCTGAAGCGGTAAACCCACCGGCTATCACCCAAACATTCGGGGTCGTTCGCGATTCGTTCCCGACGATCGCTCTCTTTCGCTGTTCCCGACAGCTCAACCCCGCCTGAGTTGGGTCATAGCCGGGGGCGATGAGAGCCGGGAACAAGGGTGTGGCTGTGGAACCGGAAGCGACTGGAACGTTCTGTGTGGCTGCGGGATTGAAGCGAGGCACGGTTCCGGCTTAAATCGCCTCCGTTTTCTCTCCGACTGGCCAGGGTCCGGCCGTCGGGAACGGCCGGAGGCTGAGAGCGTCGGGAACGCATCTCAGGCGACCCAGGACTGGGAGATAAAACGGAGGTCTGCCGCTTCAGCGGTCGATTTATTTCGCCGGGAGTCCGGGTTCTTAGGGGAGTGACGGTGACTCCCCTAAGACGTTCACCGGTGCGGGGGCTGCATATAAAACAGGACGCAAAGTGAACGGAACTTTAGCTAATCCTTCATAATCGATGATATTTGTGACGACTCTATAGCTGTACTTTCACTCCCCAGAGGATCGCGATGAGAACAAACTTACTGCGGGAACCACTGATTGCTAAGCTTCTGATAAGTCCCGTCCGCTTTAATCGCCGCCAGCGCGTCGTTCAGCTTCTTCAGCAGCGCTTGGTTGTCCGGGCGAACCGCAATGCCTAAGCCAGTGCCAAAATACTGCGCGTCGGTCACGTGTTCGCCTACGGTGCCGAGCTGCGGGTTGGTTTTCAGCCATTCGTTCACCACGGCGGTATCGCCAAAGACCCCATCAATACGGCCATTCTTCAGGTCGATAATCGCGTTCTGGTAGCTGTCATAAGAGACGGTTTTGATCTCAGGATGTTTATCCTGCAGATATTTCTGGTGCGTGGTGCCGTTTTCCATCCCGATGCGTTTGCCCTTGAGGTCGTCCAGCGACGTAAACTGGCCTTTTTTGGCAATCACCACCGCCGAGTTGGCGTAGTAGGGGTTGGTAAAGGCGACCTGTTTTGCGCGCTCCGGCGTGATGTCCATACCTGAAATGACCGCATCGTATTTACGGAATTTCAGCGAAGGAATCAGGCTGTCGAAAGCGTGGTTGGTAAAGGTACATTCGGCCTGCATTTGTTTGCATAATGCTTTTGCCAGATCGATATCGAAGCCGACGATCTGATTGCTGGCGTCCAGAGATTCAAAAGGGGGATAGGTTGCCGAAGAGCCGAAGTTGATTTTATCCGCTGCGGCCGCGCCGAATGCGGTTGTAGCGAAGATTGCGGCTAACAGTAACTTTTTCATGCGTGTTGCTCCCGTCTGTCAGTATTGTTTTAAATCGCCGTTTCCCGACGTCAGGTAACCATGCCAAAATGTGAATTTATATTCAATAAAAATGTATATTTATATTTGTCGGGGCGTAAAAAAAGCGGGGTTTCCCCCGCCTTAAAAGCCCGCGTTTCTAGCTTCGACGCTCGAAGGCCAGCGCCCGGCGTTCGATAAAACGCATCAGCAGCGTGAGAAGCCCGTTGACGATGAGGTAGACCAGCCCGGCTGCGCCAAAGACCGCCACATCATAGGTGCGCCCGTACAACAGTTGTCCGTAGCCCATCACTTCCATCAGCGTAATGGTGTAGGCCAGTGAGGTACTCTTAAACACCAGCACCACTTCGTTTGAATAGGAAGAGAGCGCCCGCTTGAAGGCGTAAGGCAGCAAAATCGCCAGCGTGTCTTTCTTGCTCATCCCTAGCGCGCTACAGGACTGCCACTGGCCTTCCGGAATGGCTCTGATGGCCCCGTAAAACAGCTGCGTGGTGTATGCCGCGCTGTTAAGCGACAGCGCAATCAACGCGCACAGCCACGGTTCGGAAAGCAGATGCCACAGCACCGGATAGTGCTGGAGCGACGGGAACTGCCCCGGGCCGTAGTAAATCAGGAAGATTTGCACCAGCAGCGGCGTACCGGTGAACAGCGTAATGTAGGCGCGGACAACGTAGACCAGCACGGGCGTTTTCAGCGTCAGAACGATGGTGAACAGCAGCGACAGTACCAGCGCCACGGCAATAGAGGCGGCGGTAAGCGTCAGGCTGGTGTGCAGACCTTTCATCAGCTCCGGTAAGTACTCGAGCATCAGTCAGGCCTCCGTTCAAAGCGCGTGGCGCGCAGGTCGATACGTTTCAGGATGTACTGGCTCAGCAGGGTGATTACCAGGTAAATCGCCGCGGCAATCACATACCAGGTGAACGGCTCTTGGGTGCGGGTGGCGATACTTTTGGTCTGCAGCATCAGGTCATTCACGCTGATGAGCGACACCAGCGCGGTGTCTTTCAGCAGTACCAGCCACTGGTTACCCAGACCCGGCAGCGCGTGGCGCCACATTTGCGGCATCACCAGCCGGAAGAAAATCGCAGTTTTGGATAAACCCAGCGCCTGGCCAGATTCCCACTGCCCAGTCGGCACCGCTTTAAGCGCGCCGCGCAGCGTCTGCGAAGCGTAGGCGGAATAGAGCAGGGAGAGGGCTATCACGCCGCAGAGGAACGGGCTGACGTCGAAGTTTTCAATCTCCATTTTGACCGGGATTGCGGCAAAACCGAGGTTGAGAGTAAAGCCGTCAGAGAGTATCAGCAGCAGCTGGGAGGAGCCGAAGTAGATAAACAGCACCACCAGAATTTCAGGCAGGCCACGGAAAAGCGTGACCAGCCCTGAGCCAACCCAGGCCACCGGGCGCCATTTGGCGGACTCCCAGACGGCAAAGATCATCGCCAGCACAAGGCCGACTATCAGGGCACAAACGGCAAGGCCGACGGTCATCCCGGCGGCGCTTGCTAATGGAAACAATTCGTTCATCGAGTCGATTACTTCTGGAACCATTTGTCGTAGATGGCTTTGTAGGTGCCATCTTGTTTCACTTTATCCAGCGCGGCGTTGAATTTGCTCTGCAGGTCAGTGTTGCCCTGGCGCAGGGCGATGCCGAGGCCGGTGCCGAAGTAATCTTTGTCGGTCACTTTGTCGCCAACGGCAACCAGTTCCGGGTTGGCTTTCAACCATTCGGTCACCACAGCCGTGTCGCCGAAGACCGCATCAATACGGCCATTCTGCAGATCCAGTTTGGCGTTCTGGTAGCTGTCGTAAGGCACGGTGGTGATTTCCGGGTGCTTGTCGGTAATGTATTTCTGGTGGGTGGTGCCGTTCTGAATACCGACTTTCTTGCCCTTCAGCGCCGCAATATCGGCATACTTACCTTTTACGCCCACGAACAGCGCGGAGTTATCGTAGTAAGGTTTGGTGAACAGAACCTGCTTTTCACGCTCAGGGGTGATGTCCATCCCCGCCATCACCGCGTCAATACGGCGGAACTTCAGGCTTGGGATCAGGCTGTCGAACGCCTGGTTGGTGAAGGTACAGGTGGCGTCGATCTGTTTGCACAGGGCGTTAGCCAGGTCAACGTCAAAGCCGACGATCTTGTTGTTGGCGTCGATAGATTCAAACGGAGGGTAAGAGGCTTCGGTAGCAAAACGGATAGTCTGTGCGGCGGTAGCAGAAAGGCTCAGAGTGGCTAAAAGAGTGGCCAGCAAAACTTTTTTCATTGTCGTTTTCCCGTTCAACATCAGTGAGAGAGATAGAATTTAAACGCATCGGTTTGCGGGTTAGCAAAGCAGCTGGCATCACCCTGTTCGATGATGTGGCCGTTTTCCATATACACCACGCGGCTGGCGGTTTTACGCGCCACTTCGACTTCATGGGTCACGATGACCTGAGTAATGTTGGTTTCCGCCAGCTCGCGGATAATGCTGACGATCTGCGCGGTAATTTCCGGGTCAAGAGCGGCTGTTGGCTCATCAAACAGCAGAACCTGCGGCTCCATCATCAGGGCGCGGGCAATCGCGACTCGCTGCTGCTGGCCGCCGGAAAGGTGCAGCGGATAGCGGTCCATATAGGGCTTCAGGCGCAGGCGCTCAAGCAGTTTGTCGGCGCGTTCACGCGCTTTATCTTTGCTTAGCCCAAGCACGCGGCACGGCGCTTCAATCAGGTTTTGCAGCACGGTGAGGTGCGGCCACAGATTGTATTGCTGGAAGACCATGCCGACATTCTGGCGCAGATCGCGAATTGCTTTATCGCCAGGTGCTTTGGAAAAGTCGAAAGCGTTACCCGCAATGCTCAGCGTGCCGGAGCGCGGCATCTCAAGCAGGTTAAGGACGCGCAGCAGAGAGCTCTTGCCGGCGCCGCTCGGGCCCAGCAACACCAGCGTCTCGCCCTGCGGGCAATTTAATGTGATGTCGAACAGCGCCTGATGGGCACCGTAAAAGCAATTAATGCTGTCTAGTTGAAATACTCATGCGCTGAAGTTGAATAGCAATTGAGGCCGCAAAGGGTACCTTTAACAGAATAGTTATGCAATCTTTGTGCGTTAAAACTTATAAATGACGGTTTTAATAGCTTAAACTTAGCACAAAATAGCGAGGCGGGTGGTGACTAAGTATAAAAAACCGCCTTCCCTGTAAATGCCAGACTATTTACAGGGATAACGTTTTTTCCACCCGCATGGCGTAAGCCTGAATTGCCGCTATTTCCCTTCAATTGCCTGGCGTAAGGTGCCGGTTGGCGCATGGCTCGCCGCCCCGAGGTAACGCACATCATCTACCGCCCAGCACTGACCCTCGCGCACCATCAGCACTTCATCTTTCCAGGTCTGACTGCCGCGAGTAAGGTCTACGCGTAGCGGGATATTACGCGCGTCGGTGTCAGGGATCGTGGACGCCGAAGTAACGCTGGCTTTATCCGGCCCTTCGGACTGGCTGGAGAAGATGTCGCTGCGGGTAAACGCGCTTTGCGCGGCTGGTGATGTGCTGGATTTTTGCAGCAGCTGGAACAGGGAATCGCTAAGGTAAGGGCGCAGCGCAGCAACGGAACTTAGTCCCTCGCCTTTGTGCGCGATACGGTAATCATAGAACTGCTGGGCGACATCGTCCGGCCCGCCGCTGATACACGGGCCACTGCGGACTCCGATATCTTTAAAGGCTGGCGTTACGGTAGTACAGGCTGAAAGAACCAGCGCACAGGGGAGAAGAGCCAAAGCTGAGCTGCGCATTTTTATTTCCTTATTTTCTCAGGAGGACTACCTTAGCATAGCGTATTGGCTCAAAATCGCGTGGCGATTGCCGGGCTAACATGTTGATGGCAAAGAGAGGAGAACGTGATGCAGTTTACAACGACGCCTGGCCTGGAAGGCCACACCATTACTGAATACTGCGGCGTAGTGACCGGGGAGGCTATCCTGGGCGCCAATATTTTCCGTGATTTTTTCGCCGGGGTTCGCGATATCGTCGGCGGTCGCTCCGGGGCCTATGAAAAAGAGTTACGCAAAGCGAGAGATATCGCGTTTCGCGAAATTCAGGAGCAGGCCGAAAGCCTCGGCGCTAACGCTGTCGTCGGGATTGATATCGACTATGAAACCGTGGGCAAGGATGGCAGCATGCTGATGGTCTGCGTCAGCGGCACGGCGGTGAAAACGCGAAAATGAAAGCAAGGATTCTGACTTTTATTCTGGCGCTATGGCTTGTCGGCTGCGCCAGCCAGCAAGGGATTGTCGATCGCGGCAGCTATAAAGTAGATACCAGGCACCAGGCGCAGGCCGCTTATCCGCGGGTTAAAATCCTGGTGATTCATTACACCGCGGATGACTTTTCCACTTCGCTTTCCACGCTGACTGACCGTAACGTCAGCGCTCACTATCTGATTCCTGCTAACCCGCCGCTCTCTGGCGGGAAGCCCGTTGTCTGGCAGCTCGTGCCGGAAGAGCAGCTGGCCTGGCATGCGGGCGTCAGCTTCTGGCGAGGCGCCACGCGGATTAACGACACGTCCGTGGGCATTGAGCTGGAAAATAAGGGCTATACGCTAATAGGGGATGTTCAACGCTTCTATCCGTTCAGCCAGCCACAGATTGCGGTGCTTGAAGACCTGGCGAAGCAGATTATTGCCCGCTATAACATCGCGCCGCAAAACGTGGTGGCTCATGGAGACATTGCCCCCCAGCGTAAGGTTGATCCTGGCCCGCTGTTCCCCTGGAAGCAGTTTGCGGAAAAAGGGATTGGCGCCTGGCCAGATGCTGCGAGAGTGGCGTTTTACCTAAACGGACGCAGCCCTCATCAGCCTGTAGACAAAACAGAGTTACTGGATGTGCTTTCCCGCTATGGCTATGAAGTGCTGCCGGGGATGACCGATGCGCAGCAGAAAAGGGTGATTGCCGCCTTCCAGATGCACTTCCGCCCGGCCAACTACAGCGGCGAGGCTGATGCTGAAAGCCAGGCGATAGCCGAGGCGCTGCTGGAGAAGTACGGCCAGGGCTAACCGCGGTGCAGCGTACCGTGATCTTTCAGCCACAGCGCCGTGCGCCGGATGCCTTCATCGAGGGTAACGATAGGCTGGTAGCCCAGCTCCGTTTCCGCTCGTGTGGTATCCAGCGTCAGGTCGAAGTTCAGCTTGGAGACGCCGTAGTGCGTGAGCACCGGCTCTTTGGAGGATTTATTGCCAAAATGCTCCAGGCTGCGGGCGATGATATCCAGCATCGGGTATGGCACCGAGCGAATGCGACATTTGATGCCGAGTTCGTCAATCAGCTTCTGTACGATGCTACGCAGCGGGCGCGCTTCCATATTGGTAATGTTGTAGGCGCGGCCTGAAGGTAAATCCCCTTTCTGGGTCGCCAGCCACATCGCGTGTACCGCGTTCTCCAGGTAGGTCATATCCACCAGCGCATCGCCGCCGCGCGGCAGCAGCACGCTACCGTAGTGGCGCATCATCTGCACCAGGCGCGGGAAGAACACCTTATCGTGCGGCCCAAACAGGCTTTGCGGGCGCAGGATGGTGAAACGCGTATTTGGGTTGGCCTGCGCCAGCAGCTGGATCACCTCTTCGCTGGCGGCTTTGCTGCGGGCAAATTCGTTGGCAAAGCGCACCGGGCGAAACTCTTCGCTGATATTGTGGTGGTGATGGTAGTCAAAATAGAGCGACGGCGACGAAATATGGATAAAGTCGCGCACGCCCCAGGCCACGGCCCATTCGCCCAGGCGACGGGTGGCACGAACGTTAGCGAGGTCGAAGGCCTGCTGGGTTCCCCACGGCGAGGTAAAGCTGGAGCAGTGCCACAGCGTGTCGACATCCGCGAGCATCACTTTAGCCTGCGAAGAGACCAGCTCTGTCAGGTCGGCATGAACAAACTCTGCCCCCATCTTTTGCAGCAGCTTGCCCATCGCTTCATTACGCCCGGTTGCCCGCACGCTGATGCCCCTGGCGCGTAAATACTCGACCGCGTTTCTGCCTAAACCGCTGGTTGCGCCGGTGACCAGTACCTTCATGTGACCAACTCGTTATGTTTAAGATTAACGCTGCGCATTTTTCCGTGAAACGGCAGCGCATGCAATGGGAATCCTGAAAGATTAGGAGCTAACTTCTCTTTTTGAGCGAGTTTTGTTCCGCCAAATGAACAATTCGCCGCGCCATTCCCTTAAAGATAAACAGATGGGCGGGGATCATCACCAGCCAGTAAAGCAGCCCGGCGCAGCCGTGAGGATGCCACCACGCCCTGACGTCCAGCCTGCGGTGGTTGCCATCATCCTGTAGGGTGAAAGAGAGCCGCCCAAGCCCCGGTGCTTTCATGCCAAACAGCAGCGTCAGCTCTTTTTCCGGCTCGGCAATAATCACTTTCCAGCTGTCAACGCTGTCGCCCACTTCCAGCAGAGGTTTCTCCGGCCGCCCTTTAGCAAGCCGGTGGCCGACCAGCAGATCCATCAGCGCACGGGTTTTCCACAGGGCATTGCCAAAAAAGTAACCTTCCTTGCCGCCGAGCTGGTTAATCACCTGCCACAGGGAAGAGAGATCGGCGTCGGTAGTCAGCGTGCAGCCTGCCTGTTTGGCAAAAAAGCCATACTCCGGCCGCCAGCGGGCAAACGCCTGGGCGTCATAGCCCCAGTCCTGCGAGTTAGCGAGCTTGTGTTCGTTCGCCAGCGTCATGCGTACGGCGTCATCAAAGCTGATGAGCTGCTGAGGGATGAGTTCGCGCAGGCTACGATCATCCGCCAGCAAATCGTGCTCAAGACCCTGAATCAGCGCTTTGGCGATGCCGGGCGGTACCGAGGTGATGACGTTCAAAAACCACACCGAAATCCAGCTGGTGGGAAGGGGTACGGGAATCAGCGGCCGGCGGCGTCCGCTGATGGCCATAAAGCGCTCAAACTGCTGCTGGTAGCTAAGCACTTCCGGGCCTGCGGCTTCAAACAGGCGATGCCCGGTTGCCGGATGGTCCAGAAGCTTCACCAGATAATGCAGCAGGTTGTCGAGGGCAATGGGTGATGTGCGGGAGCGCACCCAGCGCGGCGGCGTCAGCACCGGCAGGTTGTAAACCATATCTCGCATGACCTCGAAGGCGGCCGAGCCTGCGCCAACAATAATTCCCGCGCGCAGTTCGGTGACCGGAACGCCGGAATCGCGCAGGATATCCGCGGTGATTTGCCGCGCCTTCAGGTGCTTCGAGTGCGTTTGCCCACTTTTTGCCTGCAAAGAGCTCAGGAAAATAACCTGTTTGACCGGATGTTCGGTCAGGGCGTCGCGCATATTCAGCGCCGCCTTGCGTTCAAACTCCAGAAAATCATCGCCATCGCCCATGCTGTGGATGAGGTAATATACCGTATCCACGCTTTCCAACAGGGCGCCCAGGCGGTGGGGCCAGTGAAGATCAACGTGCCGACATTCGACGCCCGGCCACGGCTGTTTTTTCAGCCAGTCAATACGGCGTGCGGCGGCGGTGACGTGATGCCCGGCCGCCACGAGTAAAGGCACCAGGTGCTGGCCAATGTAGCCGCTGGCGCCGAGAACTAATATCCTTTGGGGTTCTGCCATCGTCCCTGACTCCCGTTAGTTTTGCAGGAAGCTGCGCCAGTGGGCGACGACTTCCGCCAGCTGACTGCGGGTAACGTCCAGGTGCGTGACAAGACGCGTTGCCGGCCCCGCGCTGATAATGACGCCACGCTCACGCATATACGGCCCCAAATCCTCAGCTTCTTCCGCCGTCATGCGTACAAACACCATGTTGGTATCCTGACGCATCACATCAACGCCAATTTCGCGCAGCTCTCCTGCCAGCCAGTGGGCGTTATCGTGATCTTCTTTCAGGCGATCAACGTTATTGTTCAGCGCATACAGGCCTGCCGCCGCCAGAATCCCGGCCTGGCGCATGCCGCCGCCCGTCATCTTACGCCAGCGCACGGCGCGCTTAATATACTCTTTGCTGCCGACCAGCAGGGAGCCTACCGGCGTCCCCAGTCCTTTAGACAGGCAGATAGTGAAGCTGTCGCAGTAGCGGGTAATCTCTTCCAGCTGGCAGCCGTAGGAGACGGCGGCGTTGAAAATGCGCGCCCCGTCAACGTGCAGCGCAAGGTTATGCTTGCGGGTGAATTCCCAGGCCTGCTGGAGGTATTCGCGCGGCAGCACTTTGCCGTTGTGGGTATTCTCCAGGCTTAAGAGCTTAGTGCGGGCGAAGTGAATGTCGTCCGGTTTAATCTTTGCCGCCACTTTATCCAGCGGCAGCGTACCGTCGCGATCCGCTTCAATAGGCTGGGGCTGAATGCTGCCCAGCACGGCTGCGCCACCGGCCTCATAAAGATAGTTATGGGCGGCCTGGCCAACAATATACTCTTCCCCGCGTTCGCAGTGGCTTAGCAAAGCAACGAGGTTGGCCTGAGTGCCGGTAGGTAAAAACAGGGCCGCTTCTTTACCGCTGATTTTTGCCGCGTAGTCCTGAAGCTGGTTAACGGTTGGATCGTCGCCGTAGACATCATCTCCGGTCGGCGCGGCCATCATTTGCTCCAGCATGGCGCGGGAAGGGCGGGTAACGGTATCGCTGCGTAAATCGATCATGGCGGGTCCTTTATCGAGAGGCTGCGCCCGGATGACTCTCCGGGCGACTGAAGCAACCTTCTTTTTTACCGGAACCAGTTGGTTTTCGCCAGCTCGATAACTTCATCTCCGCGCCCGCTGATGATGGCGCGCAGCATATACAGGCTGAATCCTTTAGCCTGTTCCAGCTTGATTTGCGGCGGAATAGCCAGCTCGTCTTTGGCAACGACAACGTCCACCAACACCGGACCGTCGGTGCTGAAAGCCTGTTCCAGGGCGGTGTTCAGCTCTTCGGGTTTTTCAACGCGAATGCCGGTGATGCCGCAGGCTTCGGCGATGCGGGCAAAGTTGGTGTCATGGAGTTCGGTGCCGTCGGTGAGATAGCCGCCGGCTTTCATCTCCATTGCCACAAAGCCCAGCACGCTGTTGTTGAAGACCACTATCTTAATCGGCAACTTCATTTGTGCGACGGAGAGGAAATCACCCATCAGCATGCTGAAGCCGCCGTCGCCGCACATTGCCACGACCTGACGATCGGGGGCGGTGGCTTTTGCGCCCAATGCCTGTGGCATGGCGTTAGCCATTGAGCCGTGGTTAAACGAGCCCAGCAGGCGGCGCTTGCCGTTCATCTTCAGGTAGCGTGCTGCCCAGACGGTCGGCGTACCCACGTCGCAGGTAAAAATGGCGTCATCGGAGGCGTAATGGCTGATTTGCTGCGCCAGGTACTGGGGATGGATTTGCTTGCCTTTGGTGGCTTTAGCCAGATCGTCCAGACCTTCACGCGCCTTGCGGTAATCCTCCAGCGCTTTATCGAGGAAGCTGCGATCGGTTTTCTCTTCCAGCATCGGCAGCAGGGCGGAAAGAGTTGCTTTGATATCGCCGATTAGCGCCATATCGACCTTGCTGTGCGCCCCGATGCTGCCGGGGTTGATATCAATCTGGATGATTTTTGCGTCCGTCGGGTAAAACGCGCGGTACGGGAACTGGGTGCCGAGCAGGATCAGCGTGTCGGCGTTCATCATCGTGTGGAAGCCGGAAGAGAAGCCGATCAGTCCGGTCATGCCAACGTCGTAAGGGTTATCGTACTCGACGTGCTCTTTACCGCGCAGGGCGTGAACAATAGGAGCTTTCAGCGTTGCCGCAAGCTGCACCAGTTCATCATGGGCGCCGGCACAGCCGCTGCCGCACATCAGGGCGATATTGTCGTTATAGCGCAGCAGCTGGGTGAGCTTTTTAAGCTCGTCATGATGTGGCGTCACCACGGGTTGAGGAGCAGGATACCAGTGAGTGGTCGCGTGTTCTGGCGCGGGCTTGAGCGCCACGTCGCCCGGCAGGACGACGACCGAAACGCCGCGGTTCAGGATGGCTTTACGCATGGCTATCGCCAGTACCTGCGGGATTTGCTCCGGGTTAGAGACCAGCTCGCAGTAGTGGCTGCATTCACGGAATAGCTCTTCGGGATGCGTTTCCTGGAAATAACCGCTGCCGATTTCGCTTGAAGGAATATGGGCGGCAATAGCGAGCACGGGGACGTGGTTTCGATGGCAGTCATACAGGCCGTTAATCAGATGCAGGTTACCCGGTCCACAAGAGCCAGCGCAGACCGCAAGCTCGCCGGTCAAATGTGCTTCTGCCCCCGCGGCGAAGGCGGCTACCTCCTCGTGGCGAGTGGGCATCCATTTAATGGTCCCCATACGGTTGAGGCTGTCGCTGAGGCCGTTCAGTGAATCGCCAGTGACGCCCCAGATACGTTTCACGCCTGCGCTCTCAAGCGTTTTAGCCAGCCAGGCTGCTACGGATTGTTTCATCGGTTTTCCTTGTCCAGTGTGATAGCGCTTACAAGCTTAGTTCAAATCCAGACGATCCTGAAAACAGCGCTATTTCTTCGCCAACTTTAAGCGTAAATCACCCTTGCTATCTTTTTAAAAGATCGGAAAATCAGATGGTTACTAAATTGTTAAATACAGTTAACGGCATACTGAATAAAGACGATCCGGGGAAATTATTCCTGCGCCTGGCGGTAGTAAAAGAAGAGGCACCGTGAGGTGCCTCAGATTGATGACAAACACCCGAAAAGCGTGGTTTTCGGGTGTTTGGGGTAAACCAGAGAACACAATTCATTGTTTTTACTAGACCGAAGGTCGGACCTTTTAAGGTCAATGAACGTTGTCAGCAGTCTCAGGCACCCTTCAGGTCAGGCGAGCACAAGGTCGCTTTGAGGATGGCAGGAGCAGGCCAGCACGTAGCCGCTGGCAATCTCTTCTTCCGTCAGCGTCATGGTGCTGGAGACGGTATAGTCGCCTGACAGCACTTTCGTTTTACAGCAGCCGCAAACCCCGGCGCGGCAGGCGGCATTTACCGGCACGCTGTTGCTTTCCAGCGCGGCAAGCAGCGTGCTGCCGACCGGCGAGTAAAACTCACGCATCGGCTGCAGCGTAGTGAACTTCAGACCGCTGGCTGCTGGTGCGGCTGCCGGGGTAAAGAACACTTCCTGATAAAACGCCTTCACGCCCAGCGCTTTCACTTCCTTCTCGACCATCTCCATGTATGGCGCAGGCCCGCAGGTCATGACCGTACGGCTGGCGATATCCGGCACCATGGCCAGGATATCGCGGCTCAGGCGGCCGGGAATAAAGCCGTGGGTGGCATTGTTCTCCGCCACCAGCGTGACCGGATACCGGCGCCATTCGTCAGCAAAAATGACGTCCTCCGGAGAGCGCACGTTGTAGATCACCTGTACGTCCGCCTGCGGGCGATGTTTCGCCAGCCAGCGGCGCATGGCCATAATCGGCGTGACGCCGCAGCCCGCCGCCATCAACAGATAGCTTTTGGACGACAGGTTCTCGCAGCTAAATTCCCCCTGCGCCTCAGACAGCCAGAGATAGTCCCCGACCTTCACTTCGCCGGTGAGCCACTGAGAGCCTGCACCGCCGTCAATACGCCGTATCGTCAGCGTAATATATTCGCTGATACCCGGCGTGGAAGAGAGAGTGTAGGCCCGCAGCGTTTCGCTGCCGTTGCGGATACTCACCAGCGCGTACTGCCCGGCCTTGTAGGGATAGAAGTCGTGGTTGATCAGCGACAGCGTCCAGACGTCCGGCGTTTCCTGATGAATATGGTGCACCTGCATACGATACGGGCACAGCGGCGTTGGCATGGTCATGGCTACTCCTTACGCGCTCATTAACTGTTGAATGTCTTGCTCAACGGTAGTGATGGCACGCAGACCAAACTTCTCGTTCAGCACCGCCAGCAGGTTTGGCGTGAGGAAGCCCGGCGAGGTTGGGCCGGTGACGATATTTGTGACGCCGAGCGACAGCAGGGTAAGCAGAATCACAATCGCTTTCTGCTCAAACCAGGAGAGCACCAGGCTTAAGGGCAGGTCGTTGACGCCGCAGCCCAGTTTTTCCGCCAGCGTGACGGCCAGAATAATCGCCGAGTAGGCGTCGTTACACTGGCCCGCATCCACCAGGCGCGGCAGGCCTTCGATATCGCCGAAGTCCAGCTTGTTAAAGCGATATTTCCCGCAGGCCAGAGTCAGGATCAGGCAGTCCTGAGGCACGCTGGTGGCGAAGTCGGTGAAGTAGTTGCGTTCCCCGCGGGCGCCGTCGCAGCCGCCGACCAGGAAGATGTGGCGCAGTTTTTCACGGCTGACCAGGTCGATAAGGGTGTCTGCCGCACCCAGCAGGGTCTGGCGGCCAAAGCCGACGGTGATCAGGTGTTCGATTTCGCTGTACGGGAAGCCCGCCATCTGCTGCGCCTGGGCAATGACCGGGGCAAAGTTGTCCCCTTCCAGGTGGCTGACGCCCGGCCAGCCGACGATGCTGCGGGTCCAGATGCGGTCGTCGTATGAGCCTACGGTCGGGTCGATAATGCAGTTGGAGGTCATTACGATAGGGCCGGGGAAACGGGCAAATTCGGTTTGCTGATTCTGCCAGCCGCTGCCGTAGTTGCCGACCAGATGTTTGAATTTGCGCAGCTCAGGGTAGCCGTGCGCCGGCAGCATTTCGCCGTGGGTATAGACGTTAACGCCGGTGCCTTCGGTTTGCTCGAGCAGGTGATAAAGATCTTTAAGATCGTGGCCGGAAATCAGGATGCATTTCCCGGCAACCGGGCGCACGTTTACCTGCGTCGGCGTCGGGTGGCCATATTTGCTGGTTTCACCGAGATCCAGAATGCTCATCACTTTGAAGTTCATCTGGCCGATTTCCATGGCGCAGTCGAGCAGGGCGCCCATGTCCGCAGGCCAGGTGCCAAGCCACGCCATAATTTTATGGTACTGGGCGTAGATTTCGTTGTCGTACTGGCCGAGCACGTGCGCATGCTCCATATAAGCTGCGGCGCCTTTCATGCCATACAGGCAAAGCAGACGCAGGCCGAGAATGTCCTCGCCAATATCGGCTTTGTCACGGTTTGGCGTGAATTCGGCGGCCTGGCGCTGCAGCTCGCCGAGGTCACTGCTAACCAGCTGCAGCTCTGCCTGTGGGTTTGTTACGGTTGCCGCAGGATCGACAGCCAAAGTGCGGGCTTTCAGATCTTCACGCATCGCAATCGCCTCGCGGGCATAGCCAACGATGCGGGCGGAGTTGAAGTTCACGTTGGTCAGCGTAGAGAAGAAGGCGCGCGGGGCGAAGTTATCCACTTCATGGTCGATAATCCCGCGTTCGCGAGCGGCGACCGCCCAGGCGGAAAGCCCCTGCAATGTCGCGATCAGCAGATCCTGCAGGTCGGAAGTCTGGGCCGTTTTACCGCAAACGCCCTGGGCATAGGCGCAGCCGTCACCGGCGGGGGTACGGATAGTCTGTTCACATTGCACACAAAACATGATGTCACCTTAAAGTTATATTTTAAATGCATGTTTAAGATTAGGCCTCGACAGGGTGGGTTAAAAGGATTTTTTGGTGCAACTTAAAGGGAGATTGATATAGCTCAACTTTGGCGGCAGCAGGCTGCCGCCAGGGAGGGATCAGGAGGCGAAAAAGGCAATCAGCAGCGGCGTCAGCAGGCTAAGAATAAAACCGTGAACGATGGCGGCGGGCACAATTTCTACCCCACCGCTGCGCTGCAGAACCGGCAGGGTAAAGTCCATTGAGGTGGCTCCGCAAAGGCCAAGCGCCGTCGAGCGGCTGCGGCGAACCAGGGCCGGGATCAGCATAATAGCCAGCAGCTCGCGTACCAGGTCATTAAAGAAGGTGGCGCTGCCGATCACCGGTCCGTAAGACTCGGTCATCAGGATCCCGGACAGCGAATACCAGCCAAAGCCGGAAGCCATCGCCATGCCGGTTTTGATCGGCAGACCGAGAAGAAAAGCATTAATCACACCGGCAATAAGTGAGCTCACGACAACCACGATGGCGACGATCATGCCGCGGCGGTTGAGCACGATTTGTCTGAAGGTCATACCGCTGTTGCGCAGCTGGATCCCCACCAGCAGCAGCAGGAAGATAAGCGTATATTCGCTGGCCTCAGTGGCATATTTCAGCACTTCAAACCCGGTCAGCCCCAGCAGGAAGCCGAGGGCGACCACGCCACAGAGCTGCAGGGACTCCAGCGCCATCGCAAGGCGGGAAGGGAGCTTCTCCTGCCTGTGCTGATGCCGCCAGGGCAGGGAACGCTCCAGCAGCAGCAGGCCCGCGACGTTACACAGCAGAATGACAACAACGCTGATGACCGAGTAATGAAGGATGGTCAGCAGGTTGCTGGCGAGGTTATCCAGAAACGCCAGGCTAATGCCCATCAGGAACAGGATCACATAGACAATCCAGCTCAGCAGGCGGTTAATCAGCCTGAGCAGAGGAGGTTGTTTCAGCGGGATAAGGTAGCCGGCGATCAGCGGCACCAGGATAATGAGCAATCCTGACAGCATGGGAAAGACAATCCTTTTTGGTTTAAATGTTACGGCGGATGTCACACTACCGAAAGAAGGGAAATGAGTCGAGCAGAGACGAATAAAAAGGGTCAGGCGGGGAAGTAAAAGAAAGAGCAGGCCCCCTGTCGGGAGCCTGCCAAAAGAGTTAGCTGCGTTTCTCCAGCAGGGTGCGGTGAATAACGCCGCCAAGAATACCGCCAATAATTGGCATGACCCAGAACAGCCACAGCTGATCCAGTGCCCAACCGCCCTGGAAAATAGCGACAGCGGTACTGCGCGCCGGGTTTACAGAAGTGTTGGTGACGGGAATGCTAATTAAGTGGATTAAGGTTAATGCCAGGCCAATTGCAATGGGAGCAAAACCCGGTGCCGCGAATTTATCAGTGGCACCATGAATAACAATTAAGAAGCCACAGGTTAAAACTATTTCAATCACAATGGCCGAGAGCATGGAATATCCACCCGGTGAGTGTTCACCGTAACCATTGGAGGCGAATCCGCTGGCGGCAGCGTCAAAGCCGGCTTTACCGCTGGCAATTAAATAAAGGATCCCGGCTGCGGCAATACCGCCAATAACCTGGGCGACGATATAGCCAATCACCTCTTTTGCCGGGAAACGGCCACCGGCCCACAGGCCAAGGGTCACTGCCGGGTTAAAGTGTCCGCCGGAGATATGGCCGACGGCAAAAGCCATGGTCAGCACGGTTAAACCAAAGGCCAGCGCCACTCCTGCAAAACCAATGCCCAACTCCGGAAATGCTGCCGCTAATACCGCGCTACCACAGCCACCCAATACCAGCCAGAATGTCCCGAAAAACTCGGCTGCTAATTTTCTAAACATAACCACCTCAGCTAAAAAACCTGGAAACAACTTACGGCTCACGCGCTAAATCACACGAACCCGATTGTCGCTAATTCACCGTCATTAAGTGAATGACGAAAGTAATATTAAATTCGCGTTAATATTAGGTATTCCGTCAATTCGCCACCAGCACAATAAATTCCTGTTTTTTGATTTAGGGCAATGCGGTGTTATTCCTGTATTGAGGAGAGGTGTGACAAGTATAGATTATCTTTGAATGAAGTAAGAATGTTCTGGATAGCAAAAAAAAAGAGGCTTCAGCGAACCGAACTTGTGAAGGGCGACGGGTTATATCGTGTAACGCTTTGACATTGCGCGGTGACATTGCCCTGCTGGTTGCCGCTATACTCGAAAAGAACCAGGGAAATAAAAGCGAGTGCACAGGAGGCGGTATGTTTCTCGAGCGGGTTGAGGTAGTTGGCTTTCGCGGTATTAATCGTTTGTCGTTAATGCTTGAGCAAAACAATGTGCTGATTGGCGAAAACGCCTGGGGAAGTCTAGCCTGCTTGATGCGCTGACGCTGCTGCTTTCTCCGCACCGTGAGCTCTACCATTTTGGACGTGAGGATTTCTATTTTCCGCCGGGGGAGATGCACGGACGTGAGAGCCACCTGCATATCATCCTGACGTTTCGTGAGGCGGCAGCGGGCCACCATTTAGGGCGGCGATATCGGAACCTGTCGCCGGTCTGGATTGCCGGTAATGACGGGTTCCATCGTATTTATTACCGCCTGGAGGGAGAGCTTGGGGATGAAGGCACGGTCTTAACGCTCCGCAGTTTTCTTGATGCCCATGGCCAGCCGCTTGCGCTGGATGAAATAGACGAGATGGCAATGAACATCACGCGTCTGAACCCCGTTCTGCGGCTCAGGGATGCACGCTTTATGCGGCGGCTGCGCAACGGCAGTATGCCCGAAATGCCTGAAACAGAGATGACGGCGCGGCAGCTTGATTTTCTGGCGCGGGAGCTGGTGTCCAGACCGCAAAATCTTACTGATTCTCAGCTACGGCAGGGGCTTTCCGCCATGGTGCAGCTGCTGGAGCACTATTTTTCCGAGCAGGGCGCCGTTGCCCATCAGCGGCTGATGCGTCGGCGCTCCCATGATGAGCAGCGCAGCTGGCGCTATCTCGATGTTATCAACCGTATGATTGATAAACCGGGCAGCCGTTCGCACCGTATGATCCTGCTGGGGATGTTCTCTACTTTATTGCAGGCAAAGGGCAGCGTCGCGCTCGATCGGGACGCACGGCCGCTTCTGCTGGTGGAGGATCCGGAAACACGTCTGCATCCGATTATGCTGTCGGTCGCCTGGCATCTGCTGAATTTGCTGCCGCTGCAGAAAATCACCACCACAAACTCCGGCGAATTACTGTCGTTGACGCCGGTTGAACAGGTCTGCCGCCTGGTGCGTGAATCATCAAAAGTGGCGGCGTGGCGGTTAGGTCCGGGCGGTATGAATGCCGAAGATAGCAGGCGAATTGCCTTTCATATTCGTTTTAACCGCGCGTCATCGCTTTTTTCCCGCTGCTGGCTGCTGGTGGAGGGAGAAACGGAAGTTTGGGTGATGAACGAGCTGGCGCGCCAGTGCGGGCACCATTTCGACGCTGAAGGCGTTAAGGTCATTGAGTTTGCGCAATCTGGCCTGCGGCCGTTAATTAAGTTTGCCCGCCGCATGGGAATCGAGTGGCACGTGCTGGTGGACGGCGATGATGCAGGTAAAAAATACGCCGCGACGGTACGCGGCTTACTCGATAACGATCGTGATCAGGAGCGGGATCATCTCACGGCGCTGCCGGCGCTCGATATGGAGCACTTTATGTATCGGCAGGGGTTTTCCGATGTCTTTCACCGCGTAGCGCAGATCCCCGAAAACGTGCCGATGAATTTGCGCCGGGTTATCACCAAAGCGATTCATCGTTCGTCAAAGCCGGACTTAGCCATAGAGGTGGCGCTGGAGGCAGGGCGGCGTGGGGTGGATGCTATTCCGCCTTTGCTGCGTAAAATGTTTTCCCGGGTGCTGTGGCTGGCGCGCGGCCGGGCGGATTAGCGCCCGGCGGGGGATGCAGGTTTAGAAGTGGCTGTTAATATTGCTCATCATGCCGTCGAGCAGCTCGTAGCGGCGGCGATATTCGGCGCGCTTTTTGCTCGCAATATCTTCCAGAGGTTTGCGTTCCACGCTGGACGGCAGCGCAAACAGGCCGTCGGCGCGGAGCTCACCGCTCATCGATAGCCAGAAGCTGTCATAGTCGGCGTGTAAGCTCTCTTTTTTCTTCTTCTCATAGCGCCATGAGCGGTAGATATGGGTGCTGTTGCTCACGGCCAGAATACGCTCAGCGTCGAGAAGTTTCGCCAGTTCACAGGCCACTTCAAGCAGCATACGTTTCGGGAACAGGCCGTGGCAGGCTTTGGTGGCAGCCTGAATAGCTTCATGAGGAACCCACGGTTTTGCGCCCTGCAGGCAGCCAATGAACAGGGTGTTTTTCCCTTCGAACTGGTTAAGGGTGAAGGTCATGCGGGCGAGCGGAACGCCGTCCTCATTACAGAAATTCAGGAAGGCTTCGCCCTCTTTGCCCTCGATATCATGAGAGCTGAGATCGATAAACATCAGTTCGTTATTTTTACCGATAAGCGTAGCCAGACGATACCCTTCGGTCGAGAAGTGGCCGCTCAACAGCTTTTTCGGCATTTTTTCGGTTATTTTCTGATAGTGGTAACCGATGGCCTCACGCGTATGCTTACGGCTGAGCGGCAGCGCAAGGTAAGGGCGATGCAGGCGGCAAGGCAGACCCGGCTGGGCGTTGAGCATGCTGGAGAGGTGCGGCTGGGCGGCCAGGCTGTTCATCAGGCTGGCGGTATGCGCGGGCATCACCATGGAGCGTAAAATAAACTTGCGACGATAAGCCTTTTTGGCCCACGATGCCCCCGGCTGCCACTGACCTGTCGCTAATGAAAGGAAGAGTTTCCAGCCAGTTTGGGGCAGTGTTTCGGTTACTTGCGCGGCAGCAATCTGGGACATAATTAAAACCTGAATTCGACTAAGATGGCGGTATTTCAGCACGCCGGACGTCAACCGATATTCAATCGCTTTTACACTTCTTCACATTGTGCAGTTTGTTTAAGAATTGTTTAATCATCGCTTAGCTATTGCAGGATACATATGAAAATCAAGGGAAAATTTAAAAAGCGTTACTGGCTATACGCGCTGTTAGTGGTGATATTTTTCCTCTGGCTTTGGCAGTTTTTGCGTACCCCTGCCCCCCAATATCAGACCCTGATCGTACGCAAGTCCTCACTCCAGCAGAGCGTCCTGGCGACCGGAAAGCTGGACGCCGTTCGCAAAGTTGATGTCGGCGCGCAGGTGAGCGGGCAGCTAAAAACCCTGTCGGTAAGCATTGGCGATAAAGTGAAAAAAGATCAGCTCCTCGGGGTTATCGATCCCGAACAGGCGGAGAACCAGGTGAAGGAGGTGGAGGCGACCCTGCTGGAGCTGCGGGCGCAGCGTCTTCAGGCCGAAGCGGAAAGCAAATTTGCCGACGTGACGCTGTCTCGCCAGAAGATGCTGGCCAATACCCAGGCAGTTTCGCGTCAGGATGTTGATAAAGCGGCCACCGATCTGGCGGTCAAACAGGCGCAAATTGGAACGATTGACGCGCAAATAAAGCGTAATCAGGCTTCATTGAGCACCGCGAAAACGAACCTTGAGTTCACCCGTATCGTCGCGCCAATGGCCGGGGAAGTGACGCAGATAACCACGCTGCAGGGGCAAACCGTGATTGCCGCTCAGCAGGCGCCGAATATTCTGACGCTGGCGGATTTGAGCACCATGCTGGTGAAGGCGCAGGTATCAGAAGCCGACGTTATTCATCTGAAGCCGGGCCAGAAAGCCTGGTTTACCGTGCTGGGCGACCCGCTGACCCGCTACGAAGGGGTGCTGAAGGATATCCTGCCGACGCCGGAAAAGGTCAACGAGGCCATCTTCTACAATGCCCGTTTTGAAGTCCCTAACCCGAAGGGCATTTTGCGCCTCGACATGACCGCCCAGGTGCACATTCAGCTTGGCGGCGTGAAAGATGTTCTGACCATTCCGCTTGCCGCGCTGGGTGAACCTGTCGGTGATAACCGCTATAACATCACTGTGCTGCGGAACGGCGAAACGAAAGTGCGTGAAATCACCATCGGCATGCGTAATGACACGCAGGTGCAGGTCGTTAACGGCCTGGAAGAGGGCGAAGAGGTGGTGACTGGCCGCGCCAACGCCGGGAGCAGCAAATGACGGCGCTGCTTGAGCTGAAGGATATTCGTCGTAGCTATCCCTCCGGTGAAGAGCAGGTCGAGGTGCTGAAGGGCATTAGCCTGACGATTGAAGCCGGGGAAATGGTGGCGATTGTCGGCGCGTCCGGCTCCGGTAAATCCACGCTGATGAACATTCTCGGCTGTCTGGATAAGCCAAGCCACGGCAGCTATAAGGTGGCAGGCGTGGATGTGGCAGGGCTGGATAACGATGCGCTGGCAACGCTTAGGCGTGAACACTTTGGGTTTATCTTCCAGCGCTACCATCTGCTTTCTCATCTTACCGCTTCGCAAAACGTTGAGGTTCCTGCGGTCTATGCCGGGACAACGAGAGCCCAGCGGCAGCAGAGGGCGCATGAGCTACTGGGACGCCTTGGGCTAAAGGAGCGGGTGGAATATCTTCCTTCACAGCTTTCGGGCGGGCAGCAGCAGCGAGTCAGTATCGCGCGTGCGCTGATGAACGGTGGACAGGTCATTCTGGCCGATGAACCTACCGGCGCGCTGGACAGCCATTCAGGCGAAGAAGTCATGGCCACCCTTAAGCAACTGCGAGAGCGTGGTCATACGGTAATTATTGTGACCCACGATCCGGCGGTAGCGGCGCAGGCGCAGCGAATTATCGAAATTCGCGACGGCGAAATTATCAGTAATCCTCCACCCGCTCATCAACCTGCAGCGCATGCGGTTGAAAATCAGGCGCTAAGAAGCGGTTCTTCTATTCAGCAGGTTATCAGCAGCTTCCGCGAGGCGCTGGGGATGGCCTGGCTGGCGATGGCCGCGAACAAGATGCGCACGCTGCTGACCATGCTTGGCATTATTATTGGCATTGCCTCGGTGGTCTCCATCGTGGTGGTGGGGGATGCCGCGAAACAGATGGTGCTGGAAGATATTCGCTCCATCGGCACCAATACTATCGATGTCTATCCCGGCAAGGATTTTGGCGATGACAATCCGCAGTTCCAGCAGGCGCTGAAGTATGACGATCTGCTCGCTATTCGCCAGCAGCCCTGGGTGAGCTCGGCCACGCCTTCTCTTTCCAGTAATCTGCGCCTGCGCTACGGAAACGTAGACGCAGCGGCCAGCGTCAACGGGGTTAGCGGTGACTATTTTGATGTTTACGGCATGACGATGAGCCAGGGCGCGACCTTCAATGCCGAGCAGATGAACAATCGCGCCCAGGTTGTGGTGCTGGATGCCAACAGTAAAAGGCAGCTGTTCCCCAACAAAAGCGACGTTGTCGGCGAGGTGGTTCTGGTTGGCAATATGCCGGCGACGGTGATTGGCGTGGCGGAAGAAAAACAGTCGATGTTTGGCAGCAGCAAAGTGCTGCGCGTCTGGCTGCCCTATAACACGATGGCCGGGCGGGTGATGGGGCAGAGCTGGCTTAACGCCATTACCGTGCGGGTGAAAGAGGGATATGACAGCCACGAGGCGGAGCAGCAGCTGAATCGCCTGCTGTCGCTACGCCACGGCAAGAAGGATTTTTTCAGCTATAACATGGACGGGCTGTTGAAAACGGCAGAAAAGACCACACGTACTCTACAGCTGTTCCTGACGCTGGTGGCGGTCATTTCGCTGCTGGTCGGCGGTATTGGCGTGATGAATATTATGCTGGTGTCGGTCACCGAACGTACCAAAGAGATTGGTATCCGCATGGCGGTAGGGGCGCGAGCCAGCGATGTTCTGCAGCAATTTTTAATTGAGGCGGTACTGGTTTGCCTGGTCGGCGGGGCGCTGGGCATTTCCCTGTCGCTGCTGATTGCTTTCACGCTGCAGCTGGTGCTGCCGGGCTGGCAGATAGGCTTCTCGCCCGTTGCCCTGCTCACCGCGTTTGCCTGTTCGACCGCAACGGGGGTGCTGTTTGGCTGGCTGCCGGCAAGAAACGCGGCGCGATTGAACCCTGTCGATGCCCTGGCGCGCGAGTAATCCGTCGCTGGCAATAAAAATGCCAGCTTTCCGGGCTGGCATTTTATCTGTGGGATGTACACAATTAACAAAGGCACCGGGCTAACCGGGGCGCTAGGCGACAGCTTCCGCCTCGTGGGGAACTATCAGGCTGGCATGATTGCCTTTAGGTCCCTGGTGTACATCAAACCTGACAAGCTGTCCGGCTTTTAACGTTCTGTATCCGTCCATTTGAATGGTGGAGTAGTGGGCGAAAATATCTTCGCCGCCGCCTTCCGGGCAGATGAAACCAAACCCTTTGGCGTTATTGAACCATTTAACAGTACCCGTCTCCATGCTTCGACATCCTTCGTAGATCTTAATAGTGAGAGGGAATCAACCGGTGGGTTAGGGCGGGCTGTTCAAAACCTCGCCAACTCACCCCGCTACAATGTAGATATTTTATACACTGCGTCAAGCGCCTGGCGGGGCAGGAAAGGCAACAATGAGTCAAAAATTTGAAGCAGTTAACGCTATTGCCATTAATGTGATATAGCTCCCTTGAGGGAAAAGGTAGCGGGATCGAATGCGATGCAATACGTTTGCTAAAAGCGTATTACACTCAACTATAAGGCCTCGCCTGACAGCGTGTTGGGCATCAACAAACGATGATAGATCGCAATGGGTAAGACGAACGACGGGTTGGACTTTGACCAAATGGCGGCGGATAAACTGCGCGAAACGCTAAAACCGCCCTCCATGTATAAAGTTATACTGATGAACGATGACTACACGCCAATGGAATTTGTTATTGACGTGCTGCAAAAGTTCTTTTCTTATGATGTTGAACGTGCAACGCAATTGATGCTCACGGTTCACTATCAGGGTAAAGCTATCTGTGGCATCTTTACTGCAGAAGTAGCGGAAACCAAAGTAGCGTTAGTGAACCAGTATGCAAGGGAGAACGAGTACCCGTTGCTGTGTACGCTAGAAAAGGTCTGACAAGGCCGATAATTTGGGGAGGTGCCTATGCTCAATCAAGAACTGGAACTCAGTTTAAACATGGCTTTCGCCAGAGCGCGCGAGCACCGACATGAGTTTATGACCGTCGAGCATCTGTTACTGGCGTTGCTCAGTAACCCATCTGCCCGCGAAGCGCTGGAAGCGTGTTCTGTGGACATGGTGGCGCTGCGACAGGAACTCGAAGCCTTCATCGAACAAACCACACCGGTCCTGCCACCTAACGTTGAAGAGCGCGACACTCAGCCGACGCTCAGCTTCCAGCGTGTGCTGCAGAGAGCGGTGTTCCACGTCCAGTCCTCCGGGCGCAGCGAAGTCACCGGCGCCAACGTGCTGGTGGCCATTTTCAGCGAGCAGGAGTCCCAGGCGGCCTATCTGCTACGCAAGCATGAAGTGAGCCGCCTTGACGTGGTGAATTTCATCTCCCACGGCACGCGCAAAGATGAACCGAATCCGTCATCGGGTTCTGAAAATCCGGTCAACGAAGAGCAAGCAGGCGGGGAGGAACGTATGGAAAACTTCACCACCAATCTTAATCAGCTTGCGCGCGTTGGCGGGATCGATCCGCTGATTGGCCGCGATAAAGAGCTGGAGCGAGCCATCCAGGTTCTTTGCCGTCGCCGTAAAAACAACCCGCTGCTGGTCGGCGAATCCGGCGTGGGTAAAACCGCGATTGCCGAAGGGCTTGCGTGGAGAATCGTGCAGGGCGACGTGCCGGAAGTGATGGCCGACTGCACCATCTACTCGCTGGACATCGGTTCTCTGCTGGCCGGAACCAAATACCGTGGTGATTTTGAAAAACGCTTCAAGGCGCTGCTGAAACAGCTTGAACAGGATCAAAACAGCATCCTGTTTATTGATGAAATCCACACCATCATCGGCGCTGGCGCGGCTTCCGGTGGCCAGGTCGATGCCGCTAACCTGATTAAACCGCTGCTCTCCGGCGGCAAAATTCGCGTGATCGGCTCCACGACTTACCAGGAGTTCAGCAACATCTTCGAAAAAGACCGTGCGCTGGCGCGTCGCTTCCAGAAGATTGATATTACTGAGCCAAGCGTTGAAGAGACGGTGCAGATTATCAACGGCCTGAAGCCGAAATATGAAGCGCACCACGACGTTCGCTATACCGCGAAGGCGATTCGCGCCGCGGTTGAGCTGGCGGTGAAATACATCAATGACCGACACCTGCCGGATAAGGCTATCGACGTGATTGATGAGGCTGGCGCACGTAGTCGTCTGATGCCGGTCAGCAAGCGTAAGAAAACCGTCAACGTGGCCGATATCGAAACCGTGGTCGCCCGCATTGCGCGTATTCCGGAAAAAAGCGTCTCCGCGAGCGATCGCGATACGCTGAAAAGCCTTGGCGATCGCCTGAAAATGCTGGTGTTTGGCCAGGATAAGGCGATTGAAGCGCTGACCGAAGCCATCAAGATGAGCCGTGCTGGCCTCGGCCAGGATCACAAGCCCGTCGGGTCATTCCTGTTTGCCGGTCCTACCGGGGTCGGTAAGACCGAAGTGACGGTGCAGCTGGCGAAGTCGCTCGGCATTGAGCTGCTGCGCTTTGATATGTCCGAGTATATGGAGCGCCATACGGTCAGCCGCCTGATTGGTGCGCCTCCGGGCTATGTCGGCTTTGATCAGGGCGGCCTGCTGACGGACGCGGTCATTAAGCATCCGCACGCCGTTCTGCTGCTTGATGAGATTGAGAAAGCGCATCCGGATGTCTTTAACCTGCTGCTGCAGGTGATGGATAACGGGACGCTGACCGATAACAACGGGCGCAAAGCGGACTTCCGCAACGTGATTCTGGTGATGACCACCAACGCCGGGGTACGGGAAACCGAACGTAAATCCATCGGGCTTATCCGTCAGGACAACAGCACCGATGCGATGGAGGAGATCAAAAAGATCTTTACGCCGGAGTTCCGTAACCGTCTCGACAACATTATCTGGTTCAACCACCTCTCGACCGAGGTGATTCATCAGGTGGTGGATAAATTTATCGTCGAGCTTCAGGTGCAGCTGGATCAGAAAGGCGTTTCGCTGGAAGTGAGTCAGGAAGCGCGTGACTGGCTGGCAGAGAAGGGCTATGACCGTGCGATGGGCGCTCGCCCAATGGCGCGTGTCATTCAGGACAGCCTGAAAAAACCGCTGGCTAACGAGCTGCTGTTCGGCAGCCTGGTGGACGGCGGACAGGTCACCGTTGCGCTGGATAAAGAGCAGCAGCAGCTGACCTACAGCTTTGCCAGCGCGCAGAAGCACAAGCCGGAAGCGGCGCACTAGCGCTGGGTATCGGGCATAAAAAAGGCCGGGCATCGCCCGGCCTTTCTATTACGACTAACTCTCAACGCCGCCCATCTCAGGCCGCGGAAACAAAACTATCAACGGCTACGGAAGACAATGCGGCCTTTGCTCAGGTCGTACGGGGTCAGCTCAACGGTGACTTTGTCGCCCGTCAGAATGCGGATGTAGTTTTTGCGCATTTTACCGGAGATATGAGCGGTAACCACGTGCCCGTTTTCCAGCTCAACGCGGAACATGGTGTTAGGTAACGTATCAAGTACGGTACCCTGCATTTCAATATTGTCTTCTTTGGCCATCTAATCCTCTGGGGTATCACTACCGTAGTTTGAACCGGCAAGATAATGCCGAAGTTCGCTTATCATGTAAAGAATTGTTGGTGAAATCACCAGTGAAAGTACATTTTGCTTATTACCCGCCGGTCATCGGCTTGCCGCGTAGCGACGTCTGCGATGATGAGCGCAAAGAGATAAATGAGAGGGTATTCCCTTAAACAATAAATCCCAGACGACGGCGGGGTAACAGGCAAAAGCCACTTAGCGGCGCTAATTATAACACCCTCACATAAAATGTGTTGTTAAACATTATGGCTTCAGCGTCTGCGGAACCCAGCAGTGGGAGCCTAAATGCCGAGGCCGAAGCTCCGCCAGGGCCTGCAGATAATCCCTGCGAGGAATTTCAATCACGCCCAGTGATGCCGTGTGCTCATTAAGCACCTGGCAGTCGATCAATTGACCGCCGTGGTGAATAAAGTGTTGGCAGAAAATCAGCAGCGCCGTTTTCGAGGCATTAACCTGCCGGCTGAACATCGACTCGCCGCAGAACAATGCGCCCTGTGCGACGCCATACATGCCGCCAACCAGCTGCTCACCGTTCCACACTTCAATGGAATGAGCGTGACCTAGTTCGTGCAGGCGTAAATAGGCTTCGACAATCTCTGCGGTGATCCACGTTCCTTCGTTTCGGTCGCTGGCACAGCCGTATAACACGCGCTCGAAGGCATGATTTAAGGTGACAGTATAGGGCGAAGTGCGGTGAAAGCGCTTCATGCTGCGGCTAAGGTGGAACTGCTCCGGATAGAGCACGGCGCGAGGATCGGGAGACCACCACAGAATAGGGTCTCCGGGAGAGAACCACGGAAAAATGCCGCGCTGATAGGCCATCAGCAGACGAGCAGGGCCAAGGTCGCCGCCAAGCGCCAGTAACCCATTGGGTTCACGTAACGCCCCTTCCGGCGAGGGAAAGGCAATCGAGTCACGAGAAAGCTGAACCAGGCGCATGACGGCCAACACTCCAGAGCAATAGCGCAATAATAAATTGATAATAGTCTATTCAGAACGCCTGAAGGCGCTGGCGAAATTGATAATAACGTCCGCCGGACGCCATCAATTCAGCGTGATTACCTTGCTCAATTATTTGCCCGTTGTCCATCACAATGATGCTGTCAAAAGCGTTCAACCCCCGCAGGCGGTGTGTGACCATCAACACGGTTTTATCTCGGGTGACTTCAGCCAATAAATCAAGAATTTGACGCTCGGTTTCAGCATCTAACCCTTCGGTGGGTTCGTCCAGCAGCATCAGTGGGGCGTTATGCAGTATCGCTCTCGCAATCGCAAGGCGGCGAAGCTCTCCGCCGGAAAGCTGACGACCGCCTTCACCCAGCCAGCCGTTGAGCCCGCCGTCGTCGAGCAGTTTCTCGAGACCAACCTGTTCCAGCGCAGCCCTGAGCTGCTCATCGCTTGCCTCAGGGGCTGCCAGCAGCAGATTATCGCGCAGCGTTGCGCTGAACAGATGCACGCGCTGCGGTACAACGCTGGTAGCCTTACGCAGGCTGGATTCATCGTAAGCGCTAAGGGCAATACCGTTAAGCTGAATCTCCCCATGCTGAGTATCCCAGGCCCGCGTCAGCAATTGCAGCAACGTGGATTTACCGCAGCCGGTTTTCCCGAGGATGGCAATGCGCTGGCCGGCGCTGACTGACAAATCAATATTTTTCAGAGCAGGCTGGCTTTGCCCCGGATAGGTAAAGCTTATTCCACGGATCTCCAGGGCCGCCTGCTGCTGTTCGGGCTGAGCCGCCGCGGGGAAGGTGACCTCAGGAGCCTGGCCGGTAATTTGCGTCACGCGTAGCGCAGAGGCAATGACCTGACCGAGATGCTGGAAGGCGCCGGTGACCGGGGCCATCGCCTCGAAGGCCGCCAGCGCACAAAACACGAACAGGGCAATCAGCGCGCCGGGAGACTGGCTTTCACCGACCCCATCCGACGCCATCCACAGCATCGTCAGCACGGCAATGCCGCTGATAAGCAGCATCACGGCCTGAGACAGCGCCGTAAGCCCGGCCTGGCGACGCTGGGCTTCCTGCCAGCAATTTTCCGTAGTATCTAACTGTTCACGAGCGCGGGCTGCTGCGCCGAAAATAGTGAGCTCTGCGTGGCTTTGTAGCCAGGCGGTCAGCTGTTCCCGATAGCGACCGCGCTGGAGGGTCAGAGCCTCACCGGCTGGCTTCCCGGCGCGATAAAACAGCGGCGGCAGCAGGATCAGGGTCGCGAGTAAAATGCCGCCAAGGGTTAACGCCAGGGCGATATCGAGGAAACTCAGGCCAAAAGTGACCACCAGGATGACAACAAAGGCGCCAACGAGCGGTGAGATAACCCGCAGGTAGAGGTGATCTAACGTATCGACGTCCGCGACTACCCGGTTTAACAGTTCCCCCTGGCGAAAGCGTGCAAGCCCGGCAGGGGAGAGCGGCAGCAGTTTGCTGAAAGTTGAAACACGTAAATGCTGCAGCACGCGGAAGGTGGCGTCGTGGCTGACCAGACGCTCAAAATAACGGCCCGCTGTACGGACGATTGCCGCGCCGCGAACGCCTGCGGCGGGCAGCATGTAATTGAAACTGTAGAGGCCGGCGACGCCCGCCACGGCCGACGCCGAAAGGAACCAGCCCGAGAGCGTTAGCAGGCCAATGCTGGCAAGCAGGGTGACAATGGCCAGCACAATGCCTAAGGACAATAACCACTTATGGCGACGATAAAGCGCCAGGTAAGGCAACAGGGCGCGCATTAAATCTCCTCCTGGCGGCTGGCCAGTAATACCGCAAAGGGGCCATCTTCAGCGGAGAGCTCGGCAAAGCTTCCTTGCTGAACAATCTGCCCGTTACGCATTACCCAAATCTGATCCCAGTCGCTGATGTAATCCAGCTGGTGAGTCACCATCAGCGTGGTTTGCTGGCGTGATGCTTCCGTAAGCGCTTCCATAACACGCTGTTCGCTATGGGCATCAAGGCTTGCCGCCGGTTCATCCAGCAGCAAAACGCCGCAGGGGGCAAGCAATGCCCTGGCAACGGCCACTCGCTGAGCCTGGCCCACGGACAAGCGCGTAGACTGGTCGCCGACAGGGGTATCGAGGCCTTGAGGCAGCAGGGGCAGAAACTCGGTTACGGAGGCTTTCTCCAGCGCAGACTGCAGATGCGCATCGTCCGCATCCGGCATGCCCAGCAGCACATTGTCCCGCAGCGTGGCGGCCGGTAGCTGTGGGTTTTGTCCCACCCAACTAAGCTGCTGGCGCCACCATTCAGGCGACAGTTTCGCCAGCTCTACGCCGTTAATCAGCAGCTGGCCCTGGTAGGGAAGGAAGCCGGAAAGGAGATTCAGCAGGGAGCTTTTTCCCGCACCGCTTTGGCCGACAAGCGCCACGCGCATCCCGGCAGGAAGGGTAAAGTTAAGCGGCCCCGCCAGCACTTTTCCTTCGGCAGACAGGATTGTCATCTCGCGGGCTTCAATAGCGAATGGCCCATTGCCAGCCAGCTGGGCAGTTCCCTGTTCGGGATGCTGGAGCGGCGAGTCGAGGAAGGTCATCAGCGTATCCGCAGCGCCTACGGCCTGGGCTTTGGCATGATAAAAGGTTCCCATATCACGCAGCGGCTGGAAAAATTCGGGGGCGAGAATCAGGGCCATAAAGCCAGCAAACAGCGTGACGCCGGTGCCGTAGTGGCCGAAATTAAGCTCGCCAAGGTAGGAGAAACCGAAATAGACGGCAACCACGGCGATGGATAAAGAGGCGAAGAACTCGAGCACGCCGGAGGAGAGAAACGCCATGCGCAGCACTTCCATGGTGCGCTGGCGGAAGTCCTGGCTTGCGACACGAATATTTTCGGTTTCTGCAGCGCCGCGGTTAAATACGCGGAGCGTTTCCATACCGCGAAGGCGGTCGAGGAAGTGGCCGCTCAGCCTTGCCAGCGCCTGGAAATTACGGCGGTTCGCATCGGCGGCGCCCATTCCGACCAGCGCCATAAAGATCGGGATAAGCGGCGCGGTGCCCAGTAAAATGAGCGCTGCGGCCCAGTTGATTGGGATAATGGCGATGATGATAAGCAGAGGCACCATGACGGCCAGCGACATCTGCGGCAGATAGCGCGCGTAGTAGTCGTGCATATCCTCTATCTGCTCGAGCACCATCGTCGCCCAGCTGCCTACCGGCTTACCCTGAATCCACGCCGGTCCGGCCTGATGCAGTCGATCCAGCACCTGACGGCGAATCTCCTGGCGGATATGAAGTCCGGCATGAAAACCGACCTTTTCTCTCAGCCAGACGACCCACGCGCGAAGAACAAACACCAGGATCAGCAAAATAAACGGCAGGAGCAGCGCTTCACGCGGAATATTTTCCATAATCATGTGCTGAAGAATGCGGGCCAGCAGCCAGGCCTGGGCAACAATCAGTAACCCGCTGATCAAACCGAGCAGGCGTGACAGGCCGAGCCAACGGCGGGAGATAAGGCTTTGCTGCTTTAGCCAGAGGCTAAGTTCTTGCTGACGGGTTTTATTCATCGCGTGCCAGATGCTGGTAGAAGAAGGAATTCTCAGGCAATTTTGACAGGCAATGTTACATCGCAGAAACAAGAAAGGCGACCAGCAAGGTCGCCTTTTTTAACATCTTTAATTTATTTACACTGCTCGGCCAGGCCGTCCAGATAGCGCTCGGCGTCCAGAGCAGCCATACAGCCGGTGCCGGCTGAGGTAATGGCCTGACGATAGATATGATCCATCACGTCGCCGGCGGCGAACACGCCTGGAATGCTGGTTTGAGTCGCGTTACCGTGAATGCCGGACTGCACTTTGATGTAGCCGTTTTCCAGCTCCAGCTGACCGTTGAAAATCGCGGTATTCGGGCTGTGGCCGATAGCGACGAACAGGCCTGCGACTTCCAGCTCTTCGGTAATATCGGTGTTTTGCGTATCACGCAGACGGAGACCACTCACGCCCATCTGGTCGCCGGTCACTTCTTCCAGCGTGCGGTGGGTATGCAGCACGATGTTGCCGTTCTGCACTTTTTCCATCAGGCGATTAATCAGGATCTTCTCCGCGCGGAAGCTGTCGCGACGGTGGATCAGATGGACTTCAGAGGCGATATTCGCCAGATACAGCGCTTCTTCAACCGCGGTATTGCCGCCGCCAATAACCGCGACTTTCTGGTTGCGGTAGAAGAAACCATCGCAGGTGGCGCAGGCCGAAACGCCGCGGCCTTTGAACGCCTCTTCCGAAGGGAGGCCCAGATAACGCGCCGAGGCGCCGGTCGCAATAATCAGCGCGTCGCAGGTATATTCGCCGCTGTCACCTACCAGGCGGAACGGACGGTTCTGCAAATCGACGCTGGTGATATGGTCGAAGAGAATTTCGGTTTCAAACTTCGCCGCATGCTCGTGCATACGTTCCATCAGTAACGGACCGGTCAGGCCCTCAGGATCGCCAGGCCAGTTTTCGACTTCGGTCGTGGTGGTCAGCTGACCGCCTTTTTCCATGCCGGTAATAAGCACCGGTTTTAAGTTGGCGCGTGCAGCATAGACCGCTGCGGTATAGCCCGCAGGGCCGGAGCCAAGAATAAGCAGCTTACTGTGTTTCGCTGTGCCCATGAGATCCTCATTGAACGTTTACAGACAATGGGGGTGATTGTAGGGAATTCGCTGCATTAAAAAAAGGGTACAGCAATGTTGTTAACGATGTGTGTCATCGATGCTGCCTATAAGCCCAATGAATAACACCGCCATAGGCATAAAAAATCATTGTAATAGCGCGGCGGCCAGGGGGCGAAAATGATGAATAATCATCAGCCAAATGGAATATCTGGCACGTTCCACTAAAAATAGATGTTTTGCTTTGACAATCCCCTAAGCATTTGCGAAAACATTCGAGGAAGAAAAACATTTGGTGATGTGGAAGCCGCGTGCTCTCGCGCAAGCCTGATGCAAATTTACCGAGTTATTGAAATTTACTCATGACGTGGACAGACGTTATGCGTGATGTCGATAGCAGCCGAAAGGCATCGGTCTTCTCACGTACACCCTGAACATTGACGTCCCCAGGGTTATGGCAGGTGAAGGAAGGAATAGAGAGAGACAATAATAATGGTAGATAGCAAGAAGCGCCCGGGCAAAGATCTCGACCGTATCGATCGCAATATTCTCAACGAATTGCAAAAAGATGGGCGCATTTCTAACGTTGAGCTTTCCAAGCGTGTTGGGCTTTCGCCGACGCCGTGCCTTGAGCGCGTCCGTCGTCTGGAACGTCAGGGTTTTATCCAGGGCTATACGGCGCTGTTAAACCCGCATTATCTGGATGCCTCACTGTTGGTCTTTGTTGAGATTACTCTGAATCGTGGCGCCCCGGATGTGTTTGAGCAATTTAACGCCGCAGTGCAAAAACTTGAAGAAATTCAAGAGTGTCATCTCGTATCCGGTGATTTCGACTACCTGTTGAAAACACGCGTGCCGGATATGTCGGCGTATCGTAAACTTTTAGGCGAGACCCTGCTGCGTCTGCCGGGCGTTAACGACACCCGTACTTACGTTGTCATGGAAGAGGTCAAACAGAGTAACCGTTTGGTCATTAAGACCCGTTAATACGGGCCAGGTGCAAAATTGGCGTATTTTGGTTACACTCCTGGGAATCCATACAGCAACAGCTCCGGCATGCCGCCGGCGCTGTTGTCTCCATTGAGTTTAAGGACCTGGAGAGCCTTTCTTGAGCCAGGAATATACCGAAGATAAAGAAGTAACATTGCGCAAACTGAGCAGCGGGCGTCGTTTACTCGAGGCGTTGCTGATCCTTGTTGCCTTATTCGCCATCTATTTGATGGTTGCCTTGTTAAGCTTTAACCCCTCAGACCCCAGCTGGTCGCAAACCGCGTGGCATGAGCCTATCCATAATCTGGGTGGCGCGCCGGGAGCGTGGCTTGCTGATACCTTATTCTTCATTTTTGGCGTGATGGCGTACACCATACCGGTGATCATCATCGGCGGCTGCTGGTTTACCTGGCGGCAGCGCGACAGTGAAGAGTTCATCGATTATTTCGCCGTATCGCTTCGCCTTATCGGCGTGCTGGCGATGGTGCTGACCTCGTGCGGGCTGGCGGCGATCAATGCGGACGATATCTGGTACTTCGCCTCGGGCGGGGTGCTGGGCAGCTTGCTCAGTACCGCGATGATGCCGCTGCTGAACAGCAGCGGTGGCACGATCGCGCTGCTTTGCGTCTGGGCGGCCGGCCTCACGCTGTTTACCGGCTGGTCCTGGGTCAGCATTGCCGAGAAGCTCGGAAGTGCCGTACTAACCGTGCTTACCTTCGCCAGCAACCGCACCCGCCGGGACAACACCTGGCAGGATGAGGACGAGTACGAAGAAGAGCAGCATGAAGATGAGGCGCCGCACGTTTCCACCGAGAAGCGTGAATCCCGCCGGGCGCGTATTTTACGCGGTGCGCTTGCTCGCAAGCAGCGCCTGTCGCAGAAGTTTGCTAACCCTAACGCCCGCAAAACGGATGCTGCGCTATTTTCCGGCAGGCGAATGGACGACGCAGAAGACGACGTGTTGTTAAGCGCGCGCGGTGTAGAAGCTGATCCGAATGACGTGTTGTTCTCCGGGCATAAAGCGACGCTGCCGGAAGAGCAGGAATACGATCCGCTGTTCAGCGGACATTCTGCCGTTGAGCCGATTGCCGCCGCCGCCGCCGCCGCCGCCGCCGCAACGGCCGCCCATCAGTCGTGGGCTGCCCCGGTGCCGCCGGTTGCGGCAATGCCTGTGGTATCCACACCGGCCCCTGTTGTTGACGCCGAGCCTGCCGCCCCGACAATTGCGTGGGAGCCCGCCCCGACAACGGTGACGCCAGAGCCGGTTATTGCTCCTGCTCCTGACCATTATACTTCGCCGCACCCGGCAAGCGTGCAGCAGCAAGTTCCCCATGAGACTCACCAGAGCTGGTCTGAACCCGTTGCGCCCGCTGCCGAGCAGCAGCCTGCTCCGCAGCCGGTAGAAGAGGTGAAATACGTTCGCCCGCCGATGTACCACTTCGAAGAGGTGGAAGAGAAGCGCGCCCGTGAACGTGAACAGCTTGCAGCGTGGTATCAGCCTGTTGATGAGCCGAAGCCCGATCCCTATAACTATGTGCCAGCAAAACCTGCGGTGCCTGAGCCAGCCCAGCCTTCTGTCGTGCCATCAGCGCCAGTTTCAGCGCCGTTAACGTCACCAGAAGTGCCAGTGCCGGACGTGACGCAAACGGCATCAGGCGTGCAGCAGGCTGCAAAAGCAGCTGCCGGAGCTGCGGCCTTTTCACCGGTATTCAGTATTGCCGGCGATGCTCCTCGCCCTCAGGTCAAAGAGGGGATTGGCCCTCAGCTGCCGCGCCCAAACCGGGTTCGTGTTCCTACTCGTCGTGAACTCGCTTCCTACGGGATAAAACTGCCTTCTCAGCGCATGGCCGAAGAGCAGGCCCGACGGGCAGAGAGTCAGCAGCCTGACGAAGATTACGGCGACGAAAACGATGCGCTGCAGCAGCACGAGCTGGCCCGTCAGTTTGCTGCCCAGCAACAGCAGCGTTACGGCGAAGAGTACGAAGAGGAAAGCTGGTCGGAAGAAGATCAGGCTGAAGCGGAAGAGGCTGAACTCGCGCGTCAGTTCGCTGCTCAGCAGCAGCAGCGCTACAGCGAGCAGCCGCAGCAAAATAACGCTCCGTTCTCGCTGGATGATTTTGATTTCCAGTCCTCGCTGAAAGATCTGGTGGAAGACAAGCCGAGCGAGCCGTTGTTCACGCCAAGCTTTGAGCCAGCCCCTCAGCCGGTTCAGAGCAATCAGCCCGCTGCCCAGCCCGCTCAGTATGCTCAGACAGCGCAGCATCAGCCTGCCGCACCTGAGCCAAAAGAGAGCCTGATCCACCCGTTCCTGATGCGCAACGGCGACGATCGTCCGCTTCAGAAGCCTACCACGCCGCTGCCTTCACTGGATCTGCTGACTTCTCCGCCAACGGAAGTTGAGCCGGTAGATACCTTTGCGATGGAGCAGATGGCCCGTCTGGTGGAAGCTCGTCTGGCTGACTATCGTATTAAAGCCGACGTGGTCGATTATTCTCCGGGTCCGGTCATCACTCGCTTTGAGCTTGATCTGGCTCCGGGCGTAAAAGCTGCGCGTATTTCGAACCTTTCCCGTGACCTGGCGCGTTCCCTGTCGACCGTTGCCGTGCGTGTGGTGGAGGTTATTCCGGGCAAACCTTACGTTGGCCTTGAGCTGCCGAACAAAAAGCGTCAGACCGTTTACCTGCGTGAAGTCCTCGACTGCGCCAAATTCCGCGACAACAGCTCCCCGTTGACCGTGGTGTTGGGTAAAGATATCGGCGGTGAGCCGGTAGTCGCAGACCTGGCGAAGATGCCTCACCTGCTGGTGGCGGGGACAACCGGTTCCGGTAAGTCAGTTGGCGTTAACGCCATGATCATCAGCATGCTCTATAAGGCGACGCCGGAAGAAGTTCGCTTCATCATGATCGACCCGAAAATGCTTGAGCTGTCGGTGTATGAAGGCATTCCGCATCTGCTGACCGAGGTGGTGACGGACATGAAGGACGCCGCGAATGCCCTGCGCTGGAGCGTGAACGAGATGGAGCGCCGCTATAAGCTGATGTCCGCGCTTGGCGTGCGTAACCTGGCAGGCTACAACGAACGCGTGCTGGAAGCTGAACGTATGGGCCGCCCGATTCCTGACCCGTTCTGGAAGCCGGGTGACAGCATGGATGCCACCCATCCGATGCTGGAAAAACTGCCGTACATTGTGGTGCTGGTGGACGAATTTGCTGACCTGATGATGACGGTAGGCAAAAAGGTTGAAGAGCTGATCGCCCGCCTTGCGCAAAAAGCACGTGCGGCCGGTATCCACCTTGTGCTGGCCACCCAGCGTCCTTCGGTTGACGTTATTACCGGCCTGATTAAAGCCAACATCCCAACCCGTATCGCGTTTACGGTGTCGAGCAAAATTGACTCGCGTACCATCCTGGACCAGGGCGGCGCTGAATCACTGCTGGGCATGGGGGATATGCTTTATTCTGCGCCAAACTCCACGACGCCGATTCGTGTGCACGGCGCTTTCGTCCGCGATGAAGAAGTTCATGCGGTAGTGCAGGACTGGAAAGCGCGCGGTCGCCCGCAATACATTACCGGTATTACCGATGATGAAGGCAGCGGCGACGGCAGCGGCGGTGGAATGGACGGTGATGAAGAGCTGGATCCGCTGTTCGATCAGGCAGTCGCTTTCGTGGTTGAGAAACGGAAAGCCTCCATCTCCGGTGTACAGCGCCAGTTCCGCATCGGCTACAACCGCGCGGCGAGGATTGTTGAGCAGATGGAAGCGCAGGGGATCGTCAGCCCGCAGGGGCATAACGGCAACCGCGAGGTTCTTGCGCCGCCTCAGTTTGAGTAATCAGGCTGAGCCAGCCCGCTGAGTGAAAAAGAGCCGCAGACGCGGCTCTTTTTGCAAAGATGGGTAAATTACCGGAAAATCAGCTTATTCTTCTGTTGCGGTGGACAAAGAGTTCACTACAGTGAGCAGCAGAGGCGCCATCGTCAGGTGGTCAATGAATCCAGAGGGAACATAATGAAAAAAATCGTAATTGCCTGTGCGCTGTTATCCGCGATGACCGTAACCGGAGCCTGGGCTGACGCCGCAGGCGATTTGCAGGGCCGTCTCGATAAGGTCGGTAGCTTCCACGCCAGCTTCACCCAAAAAGTGACCGACGGCACCGGGGCGGCGGTGCAGGAAGGCCAGGGCGACCTGTGGGTTAAGCGCCCAAACCTGTTTAACTGGCACATGACCCAGCCGGATGAAAGCATTCTTGTGTCCGACGGTAAAACTCTGTGGTTCTACAACCCGTTTGTTGAGCAGGTCACGGCCACCTGGCTAAAAGACGCCACCAGCAATACGCCGTTTATGCTGATCGCCCGCAACCAGTCCAGCGACTGGAAGCAGTACAATATCAAACAGAACGGCGACGACTTCGTGCTGACGCCAAAGAGCAGCTCGGGTAACCTGAAGCAGTTCACCATTAACGTGGGCCGCGACGGCACCATTCACCAGTTCAGCGCGGTGGAGCAGGATGACCAGCGCAGCAGCTATACTTTAAAAGCTCAGCAAAACGGTGCTGTGGATGCCGGTAAGTTTACTTTCACCCCGCCAAAAGGCGTCACGGTGGACGACCAACGTAAGTAGAGGCTTGAGTGAGCAATTTGTCGCTCGATTTTTCAGATAACACCTTCCAGCCCCTGGCCGCGCGTATGCGGCCAGAAAATCTGGCGCAGTATATCGGCCAGCAGCACCTGCTCGCGGCCGGAAAACCGCTGCCCCGCGCCATTGAAGCAGGCCACCTGCATTCGATGATCCTCTGGGGGCCGCCGGGAACCGGCAAAACTACCCTCGCCGAAGTGATTGCCCGCTACGCAAACGCGGATGTCGAACGCATTTCCGCGGTCACTTCGGGTGTAAAAGAGATCCGCGAAGCCATTGAGCGCGCACGGCAAAACCGCAATGCCGGTCGTCGCACCATCCTGTTTGTGGATGAAGTTCACCGCTTCAACAAAAGCCAGCAGGATGCCTTTCTGCCGCACATTGAAGACGGCACCATCACCTTTATTGGCGCGACAACCGAAAATCCCTCGTTTGAGCTGAACTCGGCGCTGCTTTCCCGGGCTCGCGTGTATCTGCTGAAATCGCTTACCGTGGCGGATATCGAACAGGTGCTCGAGCAGGCGATGAGCGATAAAGAGCGGGGCTACGGCGGCCAGAATATCGTGCTGCCGGACGAGACGCGAAAAGCCATTGCCGAGCTGGTGAACGGCGATGCACGCCGGGCGCTCAATACGCTGGAAATGATGGCGGACATGGCTGAGGCAGACGCCAGCGGCAATCGTGTCTTGCAGACCCAGCTGCTGACGGAGATTGCCGGTGAACGCAGCGCTCGCTTCGATAATAAGGGCGATCGTTTCTATGACCTTATTTCAGCGGTGCACAAATCTATTCGCGGCTCCGCGCCAGACGCCGCTCTTTACTGGTACGCGCGCATCATTAGCGCGGGCGGCGATCCGCTCTACGTCGCGCGCCGTTTGCTGGCGATTGCTTCCGAAGACGTTGGCAACGCCGATCCAAGAGGTATGCAGGTGGCGATTGCCGCCTGGGATTGCTTCACCCGCGTGGGGCCAGCGGAAGGTGAGAGAGCGATTGCGCAGGCGATTGTCTACCTGGCCTGCGCGCCTAAAAGTAACGCAGTCTACACCGCATTCAAGGCCGCAATGGCGGATGCGCGTGAACGCCCTGATTATGATGTACCGGTTCATCTGCGCAATGCCCCGACGAAGCTGATGAAAGAGATGGGCTATGGTCAGGAGTATCGTTACGCTCATAATGAACCTAACGCCTATGCCGCCGGAGAAGAGTACTTCCCACCTGAAATGGCACAAACTCGCTACTATCAGCCGACCAGCAGAGGCCTGGAGGGCAAGATTGGCGAAAAGCTAGCCTGGCTTACCGAGCAGGATCAGAAAAGCCCCACAAAACGCTACCGCTAATGCAGGCGTTGCGGTAAGGTTAGCAAGACTATAAAGCGGCCGCAGGCTGTGGCCGCACTCCCTATAAATTCAATTCGATAAGCACAGGATAAGCATGCTCGATCCCAATCTGCTGCGTACAGAGCCAGACGCAGTCGCTGAAAAACTGGCACGCCGGGGCTTTAAGCTGGATGTAGAAACGCTGCGCTCTCTGGAAGAGCGTCGTAAAGTACTGCAGGTCAAAACGGAAAATCTGCAGGCTGAACGTAACTCGCGATCGAAATCCATCGGCCAGGCGAAAGCGCGCGGAGAAGACATTGAGCCGCTGCGCCTGCAGGTTAACCAGCTGGGCGAAGAGCTGGATGCAGCGAAAAACGAGCTTGATTCTCTGCTGGCGGAAATCCGCGATATCTCTCTGACCCTGCCAAACATTCCTGACGACTGCGTACCGCTGGGCAAAGACGACAGCGAAAACGTTGAAGTCAGCCGCTGGGGCGAGCCGCGCAAGTTTGATTTTGAAGTGCGCGATCACGTGACCCTCGGCGAAATGGCAAAAGGCCTGGACTTTGCGGCGGCTGTTAAACTGACCGGTTCTCGCTTTGTGGTGATGCAGGGGCAGGTAGCGCGTATGCACCGTGCCCTGACCCAGTTCATGCTGGATCTGCACACCGAGCAGCACGGCTACATGGAAAACTATGTACCGTACCTGGTTAACCAGGACACGCTGTACGGCACTGGCCAGCTGCCGAAGTTTGGCGGAGACCTGTTCCATACCCGTCCGCTGGAAGAAGAAGCGGACAGCAGCAACTATGCGCTGATCCCAACGGCGGAAGTGCCGCTGACTAACCTGGTCCGCGACGAAATTCTTGACGATGAATCGCTTCCACTGAAGCTTACCGCGCATACGCCGTGCTTCCGCTCCGAAGCGGGTTCTTATGGCCGCGATACCCGTGGCCTGATCCGTCAGCATCAGTTCGACAAAGTTGAAATGGTGCAGATTGTTCGTCCGGAAGACTCGATGGACGCGCTGGAAGAGTTGACCGGCCATGCTGAGAAAGTTCTGCAGCTGCTGGGGCTTCCTTACCGCAAAGTGCTGCTGTGCAGCGGTGACATCGGTTTCGGTTCGGCTAAGACCTACGATCTGGAAGTCTGGCTGCCGGCGCAGAATACCTACCGTGAAATCTCTTCCTGTTCAAACATGTGGGATTTCCAGGCACGTCGTTTACAGGCTCGCTGCCGCAGCAAAGCAGACAAGAAAACTCGTCTGGTTCACACCCTGAACGGCTCCGGCCTGGCGGTTGGCCGTACCCTGGTGGCGGTGCTGGAAAACTACCAGCAGGCTGATGGCCGTGTTCAGGTGCCGGAAGTGCTGCGCCCTTATATGAACGGTCTGGAATATATCGGCTAATCAACCGCTGGTAACCGACTAAAAAGCGCCTCAGGGCGCTTTTTTTATGCCTGAAGCCAATGCCTCCTTTCTTGATACCAGACAATAATCCCTACCTCCAAAGAAGTATCATTGCTTCCCGGAAAGTGGGTGATGATCGTTCAATTAAAACTTTAAGCTAATCATCATTTGACGGCCGTGCTTCACAAGGTGTGACCCGGCCAGGTCAATCCGCCAAAAAACTATTAACCGGACACCCCCTTTCACACTTTAGCTGCGCAACGGAATCCGGGCTTTCAAACCTCGTGACCGCTGTCGGCTTATTTCAACTGTGAGCAAAACAAGTAGGTCACTATGACTGATAAAACCCCTAACGCGATCCTTGCGGCAGAGGTCAGCCGTCGTAAGCTGGTCCAAACCACGGCAATCGGTGGTTTAGCTGCTGCGGCTGGCGCCTTCTCGCTTCCTTTCTCCAGGCTCGCTTCTGCGGCCCAATCCGCCGCCCCCGGCGGAAGTGAGAAAGTGGTCTGGAGCGCCTGTACGGTAAACTGCGGTAGCCGCTGCCCGCTGCGCATGCACGTAGTGGATGGCGAAATCAAATACGTCGAAACCGATAACACCGGTGATGACGATTATGAAGGTTTGCATCAGGTGCGAGCCTGCCTGCGTGGCCGTTCCATGCGCCGCCGTGTCTACAATGCCGATCGGCTGAAATATCCTATGAAACGCGTCGGCGCGCGCGGTGAAGGAAAGTTTGAGCGTATCAGCTGGGATGAAGCCTTCGACACCATCGCCAGCAGCATGAAAGGCATCATCAAAGAGTATGGCAACGAAGCTATCTACCTGAACTACGGGACGGGGACGCTGGGCGGTACGATGACGCGCTCATGGCCCCCAGGCTCTACGTTGATTGCACGCCTGATGAACTGCTGCGGCGGTTACCTCAATCACTACGGCGACTACTCCACGGCGCAGATAGCCGCAGGCCTGAATTACACCTATGGCGGCTGGGCGGACGGCAATAGCCCGTCTGATATCGAAAACAGCAAGCTGGTGGTGCTGTTTGGCAACAACCCGGGTGAAACCCGCATGAGCGGTGGCGGGGTGACTTATTATCTCGAGCAGGCCCGCAAGAAATCCAATGCCCGCATGATCATTATAGACCCGCGCTACACCGACACCGGCGCGGGACGTGAAGATGAGTGGATCCCTATTCGCCCTGGTACCGATGCGGCGCTGATCTCCGCGCTGGCGTGGGTGATGATAAACGAAGATCTCGTAGACCAGGCCTTCCTGGATAAATACTGCGTTGGCTACGATGAAAAAACGCTGCCGGCGGGGGCACCACGCAACGGGCACTATAAGGCCTATATTCTCGGTCAGGGCGGAGATGGTGTTGCTAAGACACCAGAATGGGCTTCGCAGATCACCGGGATCCCGGTTGACCGCATTATCAAACTCGCTCGCGAAATCGGCAGCGCTAAACCGGCCTTTATCAGCCAGGGCTGGGGTCCGCAGCGCCACTCTAACGGTGAGCTGGTCTCCCGTGCCATCGCCATGCTTTCTATTCTGACCGGCAACGTCGGTATTCACGGCGGCAACAGCGGGGCGCGAGAAGGCTCCTACAGCCTGCCGTTTGTCCGTATGCCAACGCTGGAAAACCCGGTTCAAACCAGCATCTCCATGTTTATGTGGACGGACGCTATTGAGCGCGGCGAAGAGATGACGGCTACACGTGACGGCGTGCGCGGCAAAGAGAAGCTTGATGTCCCAATCAAAATGGTCTGGAACTATGCCGGTAACTGCCTGATCAACCAGCATTCCCAGATCAACCGCACCCACGACATTCTGCAGGATGACAAGAAGTGCGAGATGATTGTGGTTATCGACAATCACATGACCTCCTCAGCGAAATACGCCGATATTCTTCTGCCGGACTGTACGGCTTCCGAGCAGATGGATTTCTGCCTCGACGCCTCCTGCGGCAACATGTCCTATGTGATTTTTGCCGAACAGGCCATCAAACCTCGCTTTGAATGCAAAACCATCTATGAGATGACCACCGAGCTGGCAAAGCGCATGGGCGTGGAGTCAGCGTTTACCGAGGGGCGAACTCAGGAGGGCTGGATGCGTCATCTTTACGCTCAGTCCCGGGAAGCGATTCCGGAGCTGCCGAGTTTTGATGAGTTCCGCAAACAGGGGATGTTCAAAAAGCGTGACCCGGACGGGCATCACGTGGCCTACAAAGCCTTCCGTGAAGATCCGCATACGAACCCGTTAACCACGCCGTCAGGCAAGATTGAAATTTATTCCGCACAGCTGGCGGAGATCGCCGCCGTCTGGGAACTGCCGGAAGGCGATGTTATCGATCCGCTGCCGGTGTATAGCGCTGGCTTTGAGAACGTTGGCGATCCTCTGGCGGAGAAATGGCCGCTGCAGATGACCGGTTTCCACTATAAAGCTCGCGCTCACTCGACTTACGGCAACGTCGACGTGCTGAAGGCCGCCTGCCGTCAGGAGATGTGGATCAACCCGCTTGATGCAAAACAGCGTGGCATCGCCAACGGTGATGAAGTCCGTATTTTTAACGGTCGCGGGGAAGTCCGCATTAACGCCAAAGTCACGCCACGCATCATTCCCGGCGTTGTGGCCCTGGGAGAGGGAGCCTGGTACAGCCCGGATGCCAACAAGATAGACCGTGCGGGCAGCATCAACGTGCTTACCACGCAACGCCCGTCACCGCTGGCAAAAGGCAATCCATCCCACAGTAACCTGGTCCAGGTTGAAAAGGCGTAAGGAGCAGTAAATGACAACCCAATATGGCTTTTATATTGACTCCAGCCGCTGCACCGGCTGCAAAACCTGCGAACTAGCGTGTAAGGATTTTAAGAACCTGAGCCCCGAAGTTAGCTATCGCCGCATTTATGAGTATGCGGGCGGTAACTGGCAGGAGGACAACGGCGTTTTCCATCAGGATGTTTTCGCTTACTACCTTTCCATCTCCTGCAACCACTGCGAGGACCCGGCCTGTACGAAGGTTTGCCCTAGCGGCGCAATGCATAAGCGCGAAGATGGCTTTGTGGTGGTGAACGAGGAAGTTTGCATCGGCTGCCGTTACTGCCACATGGCATGTCCGTACGGCGCACCTCAGTACAACGAGGAAAAGGGCCATATGACCAAGTGTGATGGCTGCTATGAACGCGTTGCAGAGGGCAAAAAGCCGATTTGCGTGGAGTCCTGTCCGCTGCGCGCGCTGGATTTAGCGCCCATTGACGAGTTACGTAAAAAGTACGGGACTCAGGCCGCGATTGCGCCGCTGCCGGCGTCGCACTTCACAAAACCAAATATCGTGATTAAACCTAACGCCAACAGCCGCCCAAGTGGGGATACCAGCGGTTATCTGGCCAACCCGAAGGAGGTGTGAGATGGGAAACGGATGGCATGAATGGCCGCTGATGGTCTTTACGGTAGTGGGGCAGTGCGTCGCGGGCGGATTTATCGTTATGGCGCTGGCGCTGTTTTACGGTGTGAACGACAAAGCCACGCGCCGGCGTACCGAGCTGATGATGGTTGTGCTCTGGGTCCTGATGGGCATCGGGTTTATTGCTTCGATCCTGCACTTAGGGTCACCGCTGCGCGCCTTCAACTCCCTCAACCGCCTCGGCAGTTCGGCGTTGAGTAATGAAATCGCCAGCGGGTCGGTGTTCTTTGCGGTGGGCGGTTTTTGGTGGCTGTTGACCGTGATGGGAAAAATGCCTCAGGCATTGGGTAAAATCTGGGCCGTGGTGACCATGATGCTGGGCGTGGTGTTTGTCTGGATGATGAGCCGGGTCTACCTGATCGATACGGTACCCACCTGGTTTAGCATCTGGACGCCGCTGAGCTTCTTCCTGACGATGTTTATCGGCGGTCCGCTGCTGGGTTACCTGCTGCTGCGTGCGGCCGGGGTCAGCGGCTGGGGGATGCGCCTTCTGCCGGTAATGACTCTGCTGGCGCTGCTGGTCAGCATGATTGTCGTGCTGATGCAGGGCATGGAACTGGCAACGCTGCGCAGCTCTGTTCAGCAGGCTTCCGCGCTGGTGCCGGAGTATGGCTCATTGATGGCGTGGCGGATGGTCCTGTTGGTCGTCGCTCTGGTTTGTTGGGTTACGCCCCAGCTGAAAGGCAGCCGTCCTGGCGTCGGGCTTTTGACGCTGGCGATGGCGTTGGTACTGGCAGGTGAGCTTATCGGTCGGGGCGTTTTCTATGGGCTGCATATGACGGTTGGAATGGCGATAGCAAGTTAACATTTCATTGAGTTATAAGCGCGCCTGCGGGTGCGCTTTTTCGTGCTTTCACATAAGAAAATCTCACCTGAATATCCATGAAATTTTTCATTGCTCATTTTTGCCCGCTTTCCGCTATATCGCATCAAAAACAGGGAGATACAATTTACGTGACCCCGGTCACTTATTAGCAGGATAAGTTTTTCAAATCGTCCCCGCCAAAACCCCTCACACCCCCCATTATTGCTGGATTGACAATCAATTTGCCGGTGGCATGATGCGCACAAATTTCATCACTTCTCCACGGTTTGACACCCATGACCACCTACACCCGTCCCGTATTGCTGCTGCTTTGCGGGCTACTGCTGCTGACGCTGGCGATGGCGGTTTTAAACACGCTCGTCCCGCTTTGGCTGGCTCACGATAATCTTCCTACCTGGCAGGTCGGGATGGTGGGCTCTGCCTACTTCACCGGTAACCTGGTGGGCACGTTGATTACCGGCTGGGTGATTAAGCGTTATGGGTTTAACCGCAGCTACTATCTGGCCTCCGTCATTTTCGCGGTGGGCTGTATTGGCCTTGGGCTGATGGTGGGCTTCTGGAGCTGGATGGTCTGGCGGTTTGTTGCCGGCGTCGGCTGCGCCATGATTTGGGTGGTGGTTGAAAGCGCGCTGATGTGCAGCGGCACCTCACGCAATCGCGGTCGCCTGCTGGCTGCCTATATGACCGTCTATTACATCGGTATGGTTGTCGGTCAGCTGATGGTAAGTAAACTGTCTACCGAGCTGATGAGCGTGCTGCCGTGGGCAACCGCGCTGGTGCTGGCGGCGATCCTTCCGCTACTGTTCACCCATATCGTGAGCGACGGCGACGAGCACAGCAATAACACGCCGGTCTGGCCGATGCTGCGCCTTCGCCAGGCCCGCCTGGGCATCAATGGCTGCATTATGTCCGGTATCGTCCTTGGCTCTCTGTATGGCCTCATGCCGCTCTATCTTAACCATCAGGGCGTGAGCGATTCCGGGATTGGCTTCTGGATGGCGCTGATGATCAGCGCCGGGATTGTTGGACAGTGGCCGATGGGGCGCCTGGCGGATAAATATGGCCGTCTGCTGGTGCTGCGCGTTCAGGTGTTTGTCGTGATCCTGGGCTGCCTGGCGATGCTAAGCAACGCTGCGATGGGGCCTGCGCTGTTCGTACTGGGCGCCTTTGGCTTCACGCTCTATCCGGTGGCGATGGCCTGGGCCTGCGAAAGAATTGAACGCCATCAGCTGGTGGCGATGAACCAGGCGCTGCTGCTCAGCTACACCATTGGCAGCCTGATTGGGCCGACGATCACCGCGCTGCTGATGCAGAATTACTCGGATAACGTGCTGTTTATTATGATGGCCGCGGTATCGTTTGTGTACCTGATGATGCTGCTGCGCAAAGCCGGTCAGCATCCCACGCCGGTGGCTCACGCCTGAAACTGATTTTTCATCGTTTCCCTGACGCGTATTCCTGACTCGGAATACGCGTTTTTCTATGGGAAAATACCCCTTTAACACAAGGGGGAATGATGAACACGGTTAATTTCACGCTGGCCCAAATTGAAGCCTTTGCCTGCGTTTGCGAGTGCGGCACCCTTACAAAAGCGGCTAAAAAACTCAGTAAAGACCGCACAACGGTCAGCCAGCTGCTTGATTATCTCGAAATTGACCTTGGCTATACGCTGTTCGATCGTTCAACCCGCCCTTTGACCTTAACCGAACCCGGTAAACTCCTGTACCGCCAGGCGCGCTTGTTTCTTCACGAGGCTCAGGCTTTCTCGGAGGTTGCGCGGCAGATGCCGGGCCAGATCGAGACTCGCCTGACGCTCTGTTATGACCCTTTCACACCAAGAGCGTTTCTGCTGCGGCTGGTAGAACTGCTGGCTGAGCAACAGATAACGCTGGATTTGTTGATAAGCGAACGTCCAGAAGCCGAAGTCTGGCTTGATGAGGGCCGGGCGCATATCGGGATCTACCAGGCGCTTAATCGTTCAGTTAACGAGCATCTTCAATGGCGGTCGGTGGGAAGTCTGGCGCTGGCGGCATGGGCGAAAGCGGGCTTCTTTGCGGTAAAACCGGTCTCGCTGTTACGCCTGGCCGCCAGCACGCAACTGATGCCGTTTCGCGAGCTGCCGGACTCGCTTGCCCAGCGCATTCAAATTGCAGACCGGGTCATCCACGTCAACGAACTTTCTCTGCTGGAAAAGCGGCTGTGCGCCGGAGAAGGGTGGGCATTTTTGCCGCTGCACTTTGGGGTAGAAAATTGGCCGGGCGTTGAGCGGCTTGAGACGGAGGTGGGAGATCGCGGGCTGCAGCATCCTGTGGTGGCCCTGTGGAAACCGGGGCATCTTGCTCAGACGCAGCTTGAGAAGATCATCGCGGCGATAGACGCCGCCTGGCCGGAATCTTAATGACCGTGCCCCCGGCACCGGGAGCACAGGGGGTTAGTACATCACTTTATGCCCGTACTGCTCCAGTATGCCTTTCACCCGCTCCATGGTCTCTTTCTTAGGCGGGTGAACGCCGTCCAGCTTGTACTCTTCGCCCATCGCCACCCATTTGTGTTTGCCTAGCTCGTGATACGGCAGCAGTTCGATTTTTTCAACGTTGCCCATATCGCGGGTAAACTCTCCCAGGCGATGTGCGGAGTCGTCATCGTCGGACCAGCCCGGCACGACCACGTAGCGGATCCAAACTTTTATGTCTTTTTTCGACAGATACCGGGCAAACTCAAGGGTGCGGTGGTTTGAAACGCCGACCAGGTTTTGGTGGATTTCGTCATTCATCTGCTTGAGATCGAGCATCACCAGGTCGGTGACCTCCAGCAGCTCATCAATCACCGGATCGTAGCGACGAACAAAGCCGTTGGTGTCGAGACAGGTGTGAATACCTTCTTTATGACAGGCGCGGAACCAGTCGCGCACAAACTCGGCCTGCAGGATAGCTTCGCCGCCGGATGCGGTGACGCCGCCGCCGGAGGCGTTCATAAAGTGGCGATAGGTGACAACTTCTTTCATCAGCTCTTCTACCGTCACTTCTTTGCCACCGTGAGTATCCCAGGTGTCGCGGTTGTGGCAGTACAGGCAGCGCATCAGGCAGCCCTGGAAGAAGGTGATAAAGCGGATACCGGGGCCATCCACGGTACCACAGGATTCAAAAGAGTGAATTCGTCCGATTACTGACATTGCGGTGATCTCTCCAGATGTGGCCCATCCCGGGCCTGTGTCATGCACAGCTCAAGCCGGCTGTGTTAAGTCTGTTTTGGCAGATACCCAAGTATAGATAGCTGGCAAAGCAGGCTGGGGGTAGAGAGGTGAGTAAAAAGGCCCCACAAGAGTGGAGCCTTAATATATTACGCTTCTTCAGTCTGACAAGGAATTAGATGGACTGAGTGAAGGTACGGGTAATCACGTCCTGCTGCTGTTCTTTAGTCAGCGAGTTGAAGCGGACGGCATAACCGGATACACGAATGGTCAGCTGAGGATATTTCTCAGGGTTTTCCATCGCATCCAGCAGCATTTCACGGTTCATCACGTTGACGTTCAGGTGCTGACCGCCTTCGATGTTCGCTTCGTGGTGGAAGTAACCGTCCATCAGGCCTGCGAGGTTGGTTTTACGCACGTCATCGTCTTTACCCAGCGCGTTTGGCACGATGGAGAAGGTATAAGAGATACCATCTTTCGCGTAGGCAAACGGCAGTTTAGCAACGGAGGTCAGAGAGGCAACGGCGCCTTTCTGGTCACGGCCGTGCATTGGGTTAGCGCCAGGGCCGAACGGCGTTCCTGCGCGGCGACCGTCCGGGGTGTTACCGGTTTTCTTACCATAAACCACGTTAGAGGTGATGGTCAGTACAGACTGGGTAGCGATAGCACCACGGTAGGTGGTCAGTTTCTGAATTTTCTTCATGAAACGTTCTACCAGGTCAACGGCGATATCATCTACACGAGGATCGTTGTTACCGAACTGTGGATATTCACCTTCGATTTCGAAGTCGATAGCCAGGCCATCTTCGTCACGGATAGGTTTAACTTTCGCGTATTTGATGGCAGACAGGGAGTCAGCTGCCACGGACAGACCCGCGATACCACAAGCCATGGTGCGAACAACGTCACGGTCGTGCAGAGCCATCAGGGACGCTTCGTAGCTGTACTTATCGTGCATGTAGTGAATGATGTTCAGCGCGGTAACGTACTGTTTAGCCAGCCAGTCCATGAAGTGATCCAGGCGATCCAGCACGTTGTCGTAGTCCAGAACATCCGCAGTGATCGGGGCTTCTTTAGGGCCAACCTGCATTTTCAGTTTTTCATCAACGCCGCCGTTGATGGCATACAGCATGGTTTTCGCCAGGTTTGCACGAGCACCGAAGAACTGCATTTGCTTACCAACAACCATTGGGCTGACGCAGCAGGCGATAGCGTAGTCGTCGTTGTTAAAGTCAGGACGCATCAGATCGTCATTCTCGTACTGCAGAGAAGAGGTATCGATGGAGACTTTAGCCGCGTATTTCTTGAAGTTCAGCGGCAGTTTTTCAGACCACAGAATGGTGATGTTTGGCTCCGGAGACGGCCCCATGGTGTACAGGGTGTTCAGGAAGCGGAAGCTGGATTTGGTGACCAGAGTACGGCCATCAACGCCCATACCACCGATAGATTCTGTTGCCCAGATTGGGTCACCGGAGAACAGCTCATCGTATTCAGGTGTACGCAGGAAGCGAACCATACGCAGTTTCATGACCAGATGGTCAATCATTTCCTGAGCCTGCAGTTCGTTGATTTTGCCCGCTTTCAGGTCACGTTCGATGTAGGCATCCAGGAAGGTGGATACGCGACCGAAGGACATCGCTGCGCCGTTCTGAGATTTAACTGCAGCCAGGTAGCCGAAGTAAGTCCACTGAATCGCTTCCTGCGCGTTGGTCGCAGGGCCGGAGATGTCGTAGCCATATTTAGCCGCCATCTCTTTGATCTGACCCAGCGCGCGGTGCTGCTCGGAGATCTCTTCGCGCAGACGGATAGTCGCTTCCAGATCTTCACCGTTTTCCAGTTTGGTCTGCAGTGAGTTGAACTGAGCGAACTTGTCTTTCATCAGGTAGTCGATACCGTACAGCGCAACGCGACGGTAGTCACCGATGATACGGCCACGGCCATACGCATCAGGCAGACCGGTAATAACACCGGACTTACGGCAGTTCAGGATGTCTTTGGTGTAAACGTCAAACACGCCCTGGTTGTGCGTTTTGCGGTATTCGGTGAAGATCTTTTTCAGCATTGGGTCGAGTTCACGACCGTACACTTTGCAAGAACCTTCGACCATTTTGATGCCGCCGAACGGAATAATGGCACGTTTCAGTGGCGCATCGGTCTGCAGACCCACGATGGTTTCGAGGGACTTGTTGATGTAGCCCGCATCGTGAGCGGTGATGGTAGAGGCGAGGTCAGTATCGAAGTCAACCGGAGCGTGCGTGCTGTTCTCCAGTTTGATGCCTTCCATCACGCTGTCCCACAGTTTGGTAGTTGCGTCGGTAGCACCTGCCAGGAAGGACTCGTCACCCTCGTACGGGGTGTAGTTTTTCTGAATAAAGTCACGGACGTTGACTTCATTCTGCCAGTCGCCTTTAGCAAAACCTTCCCAGGCTGTGGCTAACTTTTCATTTTGCTCGGACATGTAACACCTACCTTCTAATGTGGAGTTCTTCAACCTGCGTGCTGGCTAAACTTAGTGTTTATTGCCACCGCGCAGATAAATTACCCAGTATGTCAACCCAACCAGCAAACCCCCGCCAATAATGTTTCCGATGGTGACAGGAATCAGATTATCGGTAATGAAGTTCAGCACGGTCAGATGCGAGAAACTTTCCGGAGAAGACCCGATGGCGGTCCAGAATTCCGGGCTGGCAAAATTGCGTACTACGATACCCATCGGGATCATAAACATGTTTGCGATACTGTGCTCAAAGCCGCTGGCAACAAACATGGCAACCGGAAGGATCATAGCAAACATTTTGTCCATCAGGCTGCGGCCGGAGTAGCTCATCCAGACCGCGAGACAAACCATCAGGTTTGCCAGAATGCCGAGGCAGACGGCCTCAACAAACGTGTGATGCATTTTATGGTCGGCGGTCTGCAGGACGTTCAGCCCCCAGGCGCCGTTTGCCGTCATATACATACCGGACAGCCAAATCAGCAGTACAAACAGCAGGGCGCCAATCAGGTTACCGATGTAGACGTTAACCCAGTTACGAAGCAGCTGGCACCAGGTGATGCGGCCGCTGGCCTTGGCGACGACGATCAGGACGGTGGAGGTAAAGAGGTCCGCACCGCAGATGACGCAAAGAATCAACCCTAATGAGAAGCAGGTACCGCCAATCAATTTGGCAATCCCAAACGGGATGGTGGATGTGCCGGTGGTGGCGGTGATGTAGAACACGAAGGCAATCGAAATGAAGACGCCTGCGGTAATCGCTAAGTAAAAGGTCGTTAGCGGCTGTTTTGTTGCTTTATAGACGCCAGCATCTTCGGCAATTTTTGCCATCGCTGGGGGAAGTACTAGATCAAAAGGGTTGTCAGCTTTCACACTAACTCTCTCTTATTTAATTCGGCGAGGAGATACTAACAAAGCATTATAGAGTAAAATTTGATGTGGATCATATCTCGCCAAGCTAATAGGCACTGAAAAAGCAGGTGTTTACCCATTTTTCAGTTTAATTTTTTGATTTTAAAAGAAAAAATAAATTTTAATATTTATAGGTAAAATTGAATTTCGCCTGTCTCTCCCATGAAATTAGTTAATTATAATGGGGTATTTTTGTATTTCGATAACATTGTTCCTGTTATCTGAAAATAATATTTCACCCAAAATTAACCAAAAAATCACATGATGAATGATCATATTTTTCAATAAAAAAAAGGGCGCAAAAAGCGCCCCGTAATATAGCTCAAACCAGGTGCAACGCGCACCGGTAAGTTGTCAGAAAATTAGCTTACCTGCCAATATTTGGCTTTTGCGCGCTGTAATTTTTCATAGGCGGCCAGCAGCGCCTGATGCGCCGGGAAGGCTTTCAGGTCTTTATCCACCGGCTGTAAACCATAGAAGGCGGCTTCACCGCTCATCGCCGCGCTGGCTGCATCCACGGCTTCTGCTCCGTACATGCGGATGAAAGCGTTCAGATACTGCAGAGGTTCGCGCTCTTCTTCCTGAGAAAGCAGCAGCAGCGTCTGCAGGCAGCGGTAGTAATTTGCGCGCTCCGGGCTAAAGAGGGAGGCGTTAAACTCCATGGTCCACTCGGTCCAAATCAGCGCCTGCTCAAGGTCGCCACCGGCCAGCGCCAGCATGGCTTTCAGCTCGCCAATGCGCAGCGTATACCAACCATTATCTTTACCGGTTGCCAGGCCAAGAAGTTCGCGCACTCGCGTGAAGTCATCATGGCCTTCGTCGTCCAGCTGGGAGATCAGATCCAGATAGTCCTGCTGCTCCCATTCGCTGCCCGGCAGGGCAAGGATAGTTTCGCGCAGATGGGCGCCCATGCTGTTGTTGGCAAGCAGCAGGTCGTCTGCCGGGTAAATATCGGACATGCCCGGGACGATAATACGGCAAGCGTAGACATCCAGGTGCTCGTAATCGGCGATATACACCTCTTTATCTTCGGACCTGAAGATAGCCATCAGCGTGGCGAACTCTTCTTCCGTTGTGCCGGCGAAGCTCCAGTCAGCAAACGGATAATCCGCATCCTGTTTGAACATGTCCCAGGAGATCAGGCCGCTGGAATCAATGAAGTGAGTTTCCAGGTTAGCGTGTTCCGCCACTTCTTCATCATCGAAGGTCGGCGGCGTAAAGACATCCAGATCCTTCAGGCCGCGGCCCTGCAGCAGTTCGGTAACGGTACGCTCCAGCGCAACGCCAAAATCAGGGTGCGCGCCAAATGAAGCAAAGCAGGTTCCGTTTGCCGGGTTAAACAGCACCACGCAGATAACCGGGTATTTACCGCCCAGAGAGCCGTCATAAGCAAAGATAGGGAACCCTTCAGCTTCAAGTGTCTTAATGGATTCCACGACGCCAGGGTAGCGCGCCAGCACCTCCTGCGGGATCTCCGGCAGGCTGATGCTTTCCGCGATAATGCGGTTTTTAATATGGCGCTCAAAGACCTCAGAGAGGCCCTGGACGCGCGCTTCGTTGGCGGTATTGCCTGCGGACATGCCGTTGGAAACATACAGGTTGCCAACGATATTCATCGGGATATAAACGGTTTGCAGGTCAGACTGACGGGTAAACGGCAGGGCGCAGATGCCGCGCTCTTCGTTTCCTGACTGCAGATCGATAAGCATGCCCGCGCCCAGTTCGTTTTCCGGGTCGTAGAAAGCACGCAGACGATCGTCGAGGATCCCCTCAGGGAGTTGATCGTCTTCCGGCAGAGGGAACCACTTCTCGTTAGGGTAGTGAACGAAAGGGCCGTTAGCGATGGCGTCGCCCAGCCAGAAGTCAGCGAAGAAGTAGTTTGTCGACAGACGTTCAAAATATTCACCCAGCGCGGAGGCCAGCGCGGCTTTTTTGGTCGCGCCTTTGCCGTTGGTGAAGCACAGGGCGCTGTCCTTGTCGCGAATATGCACCGACCATACGTTCGGTACCGGGTTAAGCCAGGAGGCTTCTTCGATATTAAAACCGAGATCGGTCAGCTTTTTCTGGAAGCGGGCGATGGAGTCTTCCAGGGCGGCATCTTTGCCAGGGATAAATGTCTGGGTCATGGGGTTCACTTTAAGAGTACGCGAAACGCGCAATGATACGGGTTTTCCCGGGAGGACGCTATCTTCCGCCCGGCGCAGGCGACGCTAGCATAACAGGCTATGCTTAGTTACGGTAACCGACTGTTATGGTGGAAAAATGAAGGCTTTTGACTGGCAGCGTATGGCGTTTGATGAAGTCCCCCCTGATTTTTTATGGGAAGTTGTTCTCCGCAGCCTTTTTACCTTTGTGCTTGTTTTTCTGTTCCTCAAAGTTACCGGCAGGCGTGGCGTGCGCCAGATGTCGCTGTTTGAAGTCCTCATTATTCTGACGCTGGGTTCTGCTGCCGGGGACGTCGCGTTTTATCACAACGTACCGATGCTGCCCGTGCTAATGGTCTTCCTGACGCTCGCCGTCTTATACCGCACGGTGATGTGGCTGATGGCCCACAGCGAGAGGCTGGAAAACCTGCTTGAAGGAAAACCCGCGATCATTATTGAAGGCGGTGAATTTGCCTGGGAGAAAATGCGGGCGCAGAACATCACCGAGTTTGAGTTCTTTATGGAGCTTAGGGTGCACGGCGTCGAACATCTGGGGCAGGTCAGGCTGGCGATACTTGAAACTAACGGGGAGATCAGCCTTTATTACTACCCCGACGAAGAGGTAAGGCCGGGGCTGCCGATTTTACCCGATGGCTGCGTTGAACACTTTATTACCGCGCCGCGAAACGGGGAGTATGCCTGTACGCGCTGCAGCGAAGTGGTGACCCTGAGCGCCGGCGACCGCCATTCCTGTCCCCGCTGCCGCCACGCACGCTGGGCTAAAGCCAGCCACGCTCGCCGCATCACCTGACCGCCGGAAATCGGGCAATTTTTTCCACTGCCGGGAGATTGTGTTGTGTGATTTTGCGCACATTACTTCCCTGGGCGGGATTAACCGTTGCAACACTGCGTCGCTGAATGATAAAACCGATAATGTAATAAAAACTTATTGCTCGAGGCGTGGTGAGGGGAAATGACACAGGTATACAATTTTAGTTCTGGTCCGGCAATGCTACCGGCTGAAGTACTTCGTCGTGCACAACAGGAGCTGTGCGACTGGCATGGTCTGGGCACTTCCGTAATGGAAATTAGCCACCGTGGTAAAGAGTTTATTCAGGTCGCGGAAGAGGCAGAAAAAGATTTTCGCGATCTGCTGCAAATCCCCTCTAACTATAAAGTTTTATTCTGCCACGGCGGCGGCCGCGGCCAGTTTGCCGGCGTACCGCTGAATATCCTCGGTGACAAAACCAGCGCTGACTATATCGACGGCGGCTACTGGGCGAACAGCGCAATAAAAGAAGCGAAAAAATACTGCCAGCCTGTAGCTCACGACGTGAAAATTACCGTGGACGGCAAGCGCGCCATCAAACCGATGAGCGAGTGGCAGGTTTCGGAAAACAGCGCGTTTCTGCACTATTGCCCAAATGAGACCATCGACGGCATCTCCATCGACGAAACGCCTGATTTTGGCAGCACCGTGGTTGCCGCTGACTTCTCCTCCACCATTTTGTCCCGCCCTATCGACGTTAGCCGCTTCGGCGTGATTTATGCCGGTGCGCAGAAAAACATTGGCCCGGCCGGCCTGACGCTGGTGGTGGTACGTGAAGATCTGCTGGGTAAGGCACACAAAGCATGCCCGTCGATCATCGATTACACCGTGCTGAACGACAACGACTCCATGTTCAACACGCCGCCAACCTTTGCCTGGTATCTCGCGGGGCTGGTCTTTAAATGGCTGAAAGAGCAGGGCGGCGTCTCCGCTATGGATCGCATTAACCAGGCCAAAGCCGAACTGCTCTACGGCGTGATTGACAACAGCGATTTCTATCGTAACGACGTAGCTGCCGCTAACCGCTCTCGTATGAACGTACCTTTCCAGCTGGCAGATAGCGCGCTGGACAAAGTATTCCTCGAGGAGTCCTTTGCCGCGGGCCTGCATTCGCTGAAAGGCCACCGCGTTGTAGGCGGCATGCGCGCCTCTATTTATAACGCCATGCCGCTTGATGGTGTAAAAGCGTTGACGGACTTTATGGTGGACTTCGAGCGCCGCCACGGTTAATAACTGCACCTGTACTTTGCCCCGCAGCCCGTCTGCGGGGTTTTTATTCTGTTTGAGTTGAGAGTATTTTTCCCATGCTGGAATCCCTGACGTTACAACCCATCGCGCTGGTCGACGGCACCATTAACCTGCCAGGTTCAAAAAGCGTTTCTAACCGTGCACTGCTGTTGGCCGCGCTGGCCAAAGGGACTACGGTGCTGACCAATCTGCTGGATAGCGATGATGTCCGCCATATGCTTAACGCGCTTAAGGCGCTGGGTGTAAGCTATACGCTTTCGGCGGATCGTACCCGTTGTGAAGTCACCGGCGTGGCTGGGCCTTTACAGGCTGCAGGCGAGCTTGAGCTGTTCTTGGGCAACGCAGGTACTGCGATGCGTCCGCTGGCGGCTGCGCTGTGTCTTGGCAGCAATAATATTGTGCTGACCGGCGAGCCGCGCATGAAAGAGCGCCCGATTGGCCACCTTGTTGATGCGCTGCGTCAGGGCGGGGCTGAGATTGATTATCTTGAGCAAGAGAATTATCCGCCGCTGCGCCTGCGTGGGGGCTTTAACGGCGGCAAAGTTGAGGTGGACGGCAGCGTCTCCAGCCAGTTCCTGACCGCGCTGCTGATGGCGGCTCCTCTGGCGCCTAACGATACCGAAATCACCATCAAAGGCGAGCTGGTGTCTAAACCTTATATTGATATCACACTGCACCTGATGAAAACCTTCGGCGTTGAGGTGGAAAACCACGACTACCGTAGCTTTGTTATTCGCGGTGCGCAGGAATATCAGTCGCCGGGGGCTTACCTGGTTGAAGGCGACGCATCATCTGCTTCCTACTTCCTGGCTGCAGGCGCCATTAAAGGCGGCGTAGTGAAGGTGACCGGTATTGGCCGTAACAGCGTGCAGGGCGATATCCGTTTTGCTGATGTGCTGGAAAAAATGGGCGCTAAAGTGACCTGGGGCGATGACTTCATCAGCTGCGAGCGCGGTGAGCTGAATGCTATCGATATGGACATGAACCATATCCCGGATGCGGCAATGACCATTGCGACAGCGGCACTGTTTGCTAAGGGCACGACCACCTTACGCAATATCTATAACTGGCGTGTAAAAGAGACCGATCGCCTCAGCGCGATGGCGACCGAGCTACGAAAAGTGGGCGCAGAAGTTGAAGAGGGCGAGGATTACATCACCGTCACGCCTCCGGAAAAGCTGACGTTTGCTGAGATCGGCACCTACAACGATCACCGAATGGCGATGTGCTTCTCGCTGGTGGCGCTGTCCGATACACCGGTCACTATCCTGGATCCAGGCTGTACCGCGAAAACCTTCCCGGACTATTTTGAACAGCTGGCGCGTATAAGCACTCCGGCATAACTCCCTAAGAAACCGCATCGCCCGATGCGGTTTTGCTTTTATCTCTACGATTCCTTACAACGTGCGTTGCGCAATTCTTCTACACTCAGCCTGAATCCCGAGGATATTTGCCCGGAAAGATAACAGTCCTGGCGGTTGCGGCGTATAATGCGCGGCGTTTACAACCCGCGAATCCAGCGAGAGAGGAGAAAACGATGACGGCATCCGCCCCGGTAATAACGATTGATGGCCCAAGTGGCGCCGGTAAAGGCACGCTCTGTAAGGCCATGGCCGAAGCGCTGCAGTGGCATCTGCTGGACTCTGGCGCGATCTATCGTGTCCTGGCGCTGGCTGCGCTGCATCATCATGTTGATGTTGCCTCCGAAGACGCGCTGGTTCCTCTTGCCGCGCATCTGGACGTCCGCTTTGTGTCCACCGACGGCAATCTGGAAGTGATCCTTGAAGGGGAAGACGTGAGCGGAGAGATCCGCACTCAGGAAGTGGCAAATGCGGCCTCTCAGGTTGCCGCCTTCCCGCGTGTGCGCGAAGCCTTGCTGCGCCGCCAGCGCGCTTTCCGCGATGCGCCGGGCCTGATTGCCGACGGCCGTGATATGGGAACCGTGGTGTTCCCGGACGCGCCGGTGAAAATTTTCCTTGATGCCTCCTCCGAAGAGCGTGCCCACAGGCGCATGCTGCAGTTGCAGGAGAAGGGCTTTAGTGTTAACTTTGAACGCCTTTTGGCCGAGATAAAGGAACGCGACGATCGCGACCGCAACCGGTCCGTAGCGCCGCTGGTTCCTGCTGCCGATGCTTTAGTGCTGGATTCAACCAGTATGAGTATTGAGCAAGTGATTGAAAAAGCGTTACAATACGCGCGCCAAAAACTGGCTGCTGCCTGATATTCAGGCAGGAAAGCCTCCGAATGAGTAGTACCCCCGCTGCAACGGAGTGTGAGCGGGTATGTAAAACAACCCCATCCGGCATGAGGCCAGATGGACGTTAATCTAACTTTTGAAGATTAAACATGACTGAATCTTTTGCTCAACTATTTGAAGAATCCCTTAAAACAATCGAAACCCGTCCGGGTTCCATCGTTCGTGGTGTTGTTGTTGCTATCGACAAAGACGTCGTTCTGGTTGATGCGGGCCTGAAATCTGAATCTGCAATCCCTGCAGAGCAGTTCAAAAACGCAGCCGGCGAACTGGAAATTCAGGTCGGTGACGAAGTTGACGTTGCGCTGGACGCAGTAGAAGACGGCTTCGGTGAAACCCTGCTGTCCCGTGAGAAAGCTAAGCGTCACGAAGCCTGGATCACGCTGGAAAAAGCTTACGAAGAAGCTGAAACTGTGGTCGGTGTTATCAACGGCAAAGTTAAAGGTGGCTTCACTGTTGAGCTGAACGGTATTCGTGCGTTCCTGCCAGGTTCCCTGGTTGACGTTCGTCCAGTTCGCGACACGCTGCACCTGGAAGGCAAAGAGCTTGAGTTCAAAGTAATCAAGCTGGACCAGAAGCGTAACAACGTTGTTGTATCCCGTCGTGCCGTTATCGAATCCGAAAACAGCGCAGAACGCGATCAGCTGCTGGAAAACCTGCAGGAAGGCATGGAAGTCAAAGGTATCGTTAAGAACCTCACTGACTACGGCGCATTCGTTGACCTGGGCGGCGTTGATGGCCTGCTGCACATCACCGACATGGCGTGGAAACGCGTTAAGCACCCAAGCGAAATCGTGAACGTTGGCGACGAAATCACTGTTAAAGTGCTGAAGTTCGACCGCGAACGTACTCGTGTATCCCTCGGCCTGAAACAGCTGGGCGAAGATCCATGGGTAGCTATCGCTAAGCGTTACCCAGAAGGGACTAAACTGACTGGTCGCGTGACCAACCTGACCGACTACGGCTGCTTCGTTGAAATCGAAGAAGGCGTTGAAGGCCTGGTGCACGTTTCCGAAATGGACTGGACCAACAAAAACATCCACCCATCCAAAGTTGTTAACGTTGGTGATGTAGTGGAAGTGATGGTTCTGGATATCGACGAAGAACGTCGTCGTATCTCCCTGGGTCTGAAGCAGTGCAAAAACAACCCATGGCAGCAGTTCGCTGAGACCCACAACAAAGGCGATCGCGTTGAAGGTAAAATCAAGTCTATCACTGACTTCGGTATCTTCATCGGCCTGGACGGCGGCATCGACGGCCTGGTTCACCTGTCTGACATCTCCTGGAACGTTGCAGGCGAAGAAGCAGTTCGTGAATACAAAAAAGGCGACGAAATTGCAGCCGTTGTTCTGCAGGTTGACGCAGAGCGTGAGCGTATCTCCCTGGGCGTTAAACAGCTCGCGGAAGATCCGTTCAACAACTACGTTGCGCTGAACAAGAAAGGCACTATCGTTACTGGTAAAGTAACTGCAGTTGACGCGAAAGGTGCTACAGTTGAATTAGCAGACGGCGTAGAAGGCTACCTGCGCGCTTCTGAAGCTTCCCGTGACCGCGTTGAAGATGCCACTCTGGTTCTGAACGTTGGCGACGATGTTGAAGCTAAATTCACCGGCGTTGATCGTAAAAACCGTGTTGTGAGCCTGTCTGTTCGTGCTAAAGACGAAGCTGACGAGAAAGATGCAATTGCGACTGTTAACAACAAACAGGAAGAAGGCAACTTCTCTAACGCAATGGCTGAAGCATTCAAAGCAGCTAAAGGCGAGTAATCGTCCAGGCGTTGTATCCCGGCTTCGGCCAGGGTATAAAATTAGGGCGGCTTCGGCCGCCCTTGTTCGATAGAGCGCTGTAAGCTAATTTTCCTGAAAGGAAACCGGAGGAAGCATGACCAAGTCAGAATTGATCGAAAGACTTGCAACCCAGCAATCTCACATCCCTGCGAAAGCGGTTGAAGATGCGGTGAAAGAAATGCTGGAGCATATGGCCTCTACGCTCGCCGAGGGTGAACGTATTGAAATCCGGGGTTTCGGCAGTTTCTCCTTACACTATCGCGCTCCTCGCACCGGACGTAACCCAAAAACCGGCGACAAAGTGGACCTGGAAGGCAAATACGTTCCACACTTTAAGCCAGGTAAAGAGTTGCGTGACCGCGCCAATATTTATGGCTAATTCTGCGGAGTTAGTAAAAATGGCACCTCAAACGAGGTGCCATTTTTTTTGCCAATATCGTTATTTTGCGAGCCGTTTCTAAAGCGGCACAGCAACCTTGTTCACCGGGCATAACATTGCCCAACCCATCCCGCGTTCTCCCGATAACCTTCTGGCTCAGGGGCAAGATTGGCGCACACTTCCAGCAACAAGGAGGTGGATGTGTATTCTATACCCGTGGTCGCTGGTACTTTTCTGCTGAGCTCCCTTCCACTGCTCTGGCTGCCGACAATCCCTGAAAGAGATGACCTTTTGCTGCTTCTGGCCGCTACGCTGGTGCTTGCGGCATTGTTGGGACGCCTGTGCTGGGTACGTTATCTGGCGCTGTGCCTTTTATTGCTCAACTGGAATCTTCTGGCCGCGCGGCAAATGCTGGATGTGTTTGCTGACGTTGGGCAAAAGCCGCTGTCTGCTCAGGTAAAAATTGCCCGTAGCGACGGTGAAACACGGCACGAGCTACAGATAATGAAGCTCAACCAGCGCTATCTGTTTCCGGTGATCAGCGTGGTATTGAAGAATAGCGTTTTTCCTGAACCCGTCTGCGAAGGGCAGGTATGGCAGATGACGCTGAGGCTTCGCCCGACGCATTCGCAGCTTAATGACGGCGGTTTTGACGGCCAGCGTTATGCGCTTTCTCAGCTGCTGCCCTTCAACGGCAGCGTACTGAAGGCCAGCTTGCTGTCGGATCGCTGTAATCTTCGCGGCAAGTGGCTTGAGCGAGCCAAAAAAGCCACGGCGCATCTTCCCTGGCAGGGCGTCATGATTGCCCTGGGTTTTGGTGAGCGGATAGACGTCAGCGATGAGGTCAAAAAAATTATGCGTGACACCGGTACCGCGCACCTCATGGCAATTTCCGGGCTGCATATTGCTTTAGCTGGCGGCATCGGCTGGCTGTTTGCGAGGGCGCTACAGTTTTTCCTCCCGACCTTTCTTATCGGGTATCGTTTTCCTCTGCTGATGAGTTTTAGCATCGCGCTGTTTTACACCTGGCTGTCGGGGATGAGTCCTCCGGCTGTCAGAACGCTGGTGGGGATGGGGATCTGGGCGGTGCTGCGACTCAGCGGGAGAAAATGGTCTTCCTGGGACGTGTTACTTTGTTGCGCGGCCGGTATTGTCTTCAGTGAGCCGCTGACTATTTTAGCGGAGAGTCTTTGGCTGTCGGGGCTTGCGGTTTGCGGGCTTATTTTTTGGTATCAGTGGGTTCCGCTGCCGCTCAGGGCTGTCAATCGCTGGCTGCGGCCTTTCGCCGATCTGCTTTATCTGCAAACCGGCGTGACTTTACTGCTTATTCCGCTTCAGGTGATTTTATTTCACGGCGTAAGCCTGACCTCGCTGGCCGCAAATCTCTTTGCTATTCCTTTGATTACCTTCATTAGCGTTCCCCTGATCCTGGCCGGAATGGTCATTGGCGAACTGCCGGGAATGGGGGAGTGGATTTGGTTGCTGGCGAATAAATCGCTGGAGGGAGTCTTTGCGCTATTGGCCAGCCTGCCGCAAGGCTGGCGAGAGGTGGATCGCCGTTATCAATATTTAGCGTTTGTTTTCTGGTGGGCGGTGATGATAGGGCGGACAGGCGTGTGGCGGACCTCATTCTCATCGGCAGCCGCAGTGCTGTTTTTGATGACTTTCCCTTTTTGGCGTAAACCTGACGCCAGCAGCTGGGCAGTCCATATGCTTGATGTCGGGCATGGGCTCACCGTCGTTGTTGAGCGTCAGGGGAAAGCGATCCTCTACGATACGGGAAATGCATGGCAAGGCGGTGATGCGGCAAAAACCGTGACTATCCCCTGGTTAAGATGGCATAACCTGCAGCCCGAGCAGGTTATCGTCAGCCATGAGCATCTTGACCATATCGGCGGCTTAAAAAGCCTTCAGCAGGCGTGGCCAAAGCTTAACGTGCTCAGCTCCCTTCACAAGGCGGGAGATAAACCCTGTTTCCGCAACCAGCAATGGCGGTGGCAAGGGATACAGTTTGAGGTGCTGTGGCCGCCGGAAGAGTATCAGGGAACCGGGAACAACCGCTCCTGCGTAGTGAAGGTCAGCCGGGAGGGATTTAGTCTCTTGCTGACGGGAGATCTCGAGGCCAGCGCAGAATTGGCTATGCTGAGTAAGCGCTGGCAGACGTTGAAAGCAGATGTATTACAGGTTCCTCACCACGGCAGCAGAACATCATCCACCGGGCCGCTGCTGAGGGCGGTCTCCGGCAGCGTGGCGCTGGCTTCTACTTCACGCTATAACGCCTGGCGTTTGCCGTCGCCAAAGATTATCGGCCTCTACCGCAAATACGGCTATCAATGGTACGACACAGCGCAATCCGGGCAGCTGACAATCGAAATAAAGGGTGATAAATGGCAAATCTCTGGCTTCAGAGAACAAATATTGACCCGTTGGTATCATCAGTGGTTTGGCGTCACCCGTGATAATGGGTAGAATATGCGGCTATTTCATAAAAGGCTGGTTCGACTTAATGCAGAACGATAAAGATCTCTCCACGTGGCAGACTTTCCGCCGGCTCTGGCCGATGATTTCCCCATTTAGAACGGGTCTGATTGTGGCTGGGATAGCGTTAATCCTTAATGCTGCGAGCGATACCTATATGCTTTCGCTGCTTAAACCATTACTGGATGATGGTTTTGGTAAAACGGACTCGTCAGTGCTGCTGTGGATGCCGCTGGCGGTGATTGCCCTGATGGTGCTGCGCGGCATCACCAGCTATGTCTCCAGTTACTGTATCTCATGGGTGTCTGGCATGGTGGTGATGAACATGCGCCGCCGCCTGTTCAGCCATATGATGGGCATGCCGGTCGCCTTCTTCGATCAGCAGTCAACGGGCACGCTGCTGTCGCGCATTACCTATGATTCTGAGCAGGTAGCCTCTTCCTCCTCCAGCGCGCTGATTACCGTGGTGCGTGAAGGCGCCTCTATCATTGGCCTGTTTGTGCTGATGTTCTGGTATAGCTGGCAGCTGTCGGTCATCCTGATCGTGCTGGCCCCGATCGTCTCGTTTGCTATTCGCTTCGTTTCTAAGCGCTTCCGCAACATCAGTAAAAACATGCAGAACACCATGGGGCAGGTGACAACCAGCGCCGAGCAGATGCTGAAGGGCCATAAAGAAGTGCTTATCTTCGGCGGCCAGCAGGTGGAAACCGATCGCTTCGACAAGGTGAGTAACCGCATGCGTAACCAGGGGATGAAGCTGGTTTCGGCCTCCTCTATCTCCGACCCGATCATCCAGCTTATCGCTTCGTTTGCTTTGGCCTTCGTGCTGTATGCCGCCAGTTTCCCAAGCGTCATGGAAACCCTCACGGCGGGGACGATCACCGTTGTCTTCTCTTCAATGATTGCGCTGATGCGCCCGCTGAAATCGCTGACTAACGTGAATGCTCAGTTCCAGCGCGGGATGGCCGCCTGCCAGACGCTGTTCTCTATCCTCGATTCCGAGCAGGAAATAGACAGCGGCAAAAAGGTCATCGAACGTTCTAAAGGCGATGTTGAATTCCGCAATGTCACCTTTACCTACCCAGGCCGTGATGTTCCAGCGCTGCGCGACATCAACCTGACTATTCCGGCAGGCAAGACCGTTGCTCTGGTTGGGCGTTCAGGTTCCGGTAAGTCGACTATTGCCAGCCTGATCACGCGTTTCTACGAGCAGGAAAAGGGCGACATCCTGATTGATGGTCATGATATTCGCGACTATACCCTTGCTTCTCTGCGTAACCAGGTTGCACTGGTCTCCCAGAACGTTCACCTGTTTAACGACACTATCGCCAATAACATCGCCTACGCACGCACCGAGCAGTACTCGCGCGAAGACATTGAAAAGGCCGCGCGTATGGCCTATGCCATGGACTTCATCAGTAAGATGGATAACGGGCTTGATACCATGATCGGTGAAAATGGCGTGCTGCTTTCCGGCGGCCAGCGTCAGCGTATCGCGATTGCCCGAGCTCTGCTGCGGGATAGCCCAATATTGATTCTGGACGAAGCGACTTCCGCACTTGATACCGAGTCAGAACGCGCCATTCAGGCCGCTCTGGACGAATTGCAAAAGAACCGTACTTCGCTGGTTATCGCCCACCGTCTGTCTACTATCGAACAGGCAGACGAGATCGTGGTGGTGGAAGATGGCCGCATCGTTGAACGTGGCCCTCACCAGGAGCTGCTGGCGCATCGCGGTGTCTACGCCCAGCTGCATAAGATGCAATTTGGCGAATGATAGAGCGCATCTGGTCGGGAAAATCGCCTCTCTGGGTGCTGCTGTTGCCGCTGTCCTTGCTGTATGGCCTGGTCAGCGGTGCGATTCGCCTGGCATGGTGCCTCGGCTTACGTAAGGCCTGGCGTGCTCCGGTGCCGGTCGTTGTGGTGGGGAACCTGACGGCGGGCGGCAATGGAAAAACGCCGGTTGTCATCTGGCTGGTTGAGCAGCTGCAGCTGCGCGGTGTTCGCGTTGGCGTCGTGTCTCGCGGCTACGGTGGCAAAGCCGCGGCCTATCCACTGGTGCTCAACGCACAAACAACACCTTCTGAAGCCGGGGACGAGCCCGTGCTTATCTTCCAGCGTACCGGCGCGCCCGTCGCCGTGGCCCCTAAGCGTAGCGAGGCCGTGAAGGCCCTGCTGCAGTCTGCGGCTCCGCAAATGATTATCACCGATGATGGTCTGCAGCATTACGCGCTGGCGCGCGATAAAGAGATCGTTGTTATCGACGGTGTGCGCCGTTTCGGCAACGGCTGGTGGCTACCCGCAGGGCCAATGCGTGAAAGAGCAGGGCGTTTGCGCAGCGTAGATGCCGTTATCGTTAACGGCGGCGCACCTCAGGTCGGTGAAATTGCCATGCGTCTTGAACCCGGACTGGCTATCAATGTTTTAAGCGGCGAGCGCCGCGCGCTGGCCGATTTCACCAACGTTGTGGCCATGGCCGGTATCGGTCATCCGCCGCGTTTCTTTGCTACGCTGGAACAGTCCGGCGTCACGCCGGTGAAAACCGTTGCGCTGGCCGATCATCAGGCTATTACAGAACAAGATATGCTGAACATTGCGTCACCAGAACAAACGGTGCTGATGACGGAAAAGGATGCGGTGAAATGCCGTGCATTTGCCGCGGGGCATGCAAACTGGTGGTACCTGCCGGTGGACGCTCAGCTAGCTTCGCCACTTGCTGATAGGTTGCTCAAGGAGTTACAGGGGCTGGTGCGTTAGTTCTGACGGCGCCGGTTATTTGTTCGTCGATCACAGGTGTGCCATGACCGTTGTGCAACTTTCATTACGAGCAGCCCGGAATCTGCACCTTGCGGCCCAGGGGCTGCTGCAAAAGCCTCGCCGCCGGGCGCGTCCCTCGGACGTTACCGACGCTATCTCCCGCATGTCGCTGCTTCAGATTGACACCATCAATATCGTTGCCCGCAGCCCGTATCTGGTGTTATTCAGCCGCCTTGGGCACTTCGAACCCGGCTGGCTGGAGGGGGCGCTGGCAAGCGGCGAGCTTATTGAATACTGGGCCCATGAAGCCTGTTTCCTGCCGAAGAAAGATTTTTCCCTCATCCGCCATCGAATGCTGAGCCCTGAAAATATGGGCTGGAAATACCTCGCCGAGTGGATGAGTGAGCATGCGGAGGATATCAGACAGCTGCTGGCTTATATCGAAGCAAATGGCCCGGTTCGCTCCGCCGATTTTGAACATCCCCGCAAAGGCGCGAGCGGCTGGTGGGAATGGAAGCCGCAGAAAAAACACCTGGAGGGGCTGTTTACCGCCGGAGAGGTGATGGTGACCGAGCGGCGAAACTTCCAGCGGGTTTATGATTTAACCCACCGGGTTATGCCGCACTGGGACGATGCCTTGCACCTGGTTGGGCAAACCGAGGCAGAGCTGCTGATGCTGGAAAACAGCGCCCGCAGCCTGGGGATCTTTCGCCCTGAATGGCTGGCGGATTACTACCGGCTGAAAAACCTGTCTTTAAAACCCGTGATTGAAACCTGGCTGCTATCGGGCAATGTCGTTCGCGTCCAGGTGGATAAGCTGGGTGAGATGCTGGTGCATCATTCGCTGTTGCCGCAGCTCGAGAAAGCGCAGCAAAACCAGCTCAAGGCTACCCACAGCGCTGTTCTGTCGCCGTTTGATCCGGTGGTGTGGGATCGGCGAAGGGCTGAGGTACTGTTTAACTTCTCATATCGCCTCGAATGTTACACCCCGGCGGAAAAGCGTCGCTATGGCTATTTTGTTTTGCCGCTGCTGTATAAAGGCGCCCTGGTTGGCAGGATGGATGCCAAAATGCACCGTAAACAGGGGGTACTTGAGGTGATAAGTCTCTATCTTGAAGACGGCATAAAAGTGACCGACGCTTTGCAAGCGGGACTGCGCGGCGCACTCACCGAGTTTGCAAGCTGGCAGTCCGCGACGCAGCTTACCCTCGGCGTTCTGCCAGCCGCACTTCGAGAAAGCTGGGGAAGCGGCTGGGAAATGGCCCCGGCGAGCTAGCCGTTTATGCTATTCTGGTGCCGTTGATGGCACTCATCTGGAGTAATTATGGAAAGTCGTTTACTTGAAATCATTGCCTGCCCGGTCTGTAACGGCAAGCTCTACTATAACCAGGAAAAGCAAGAGCTTATCTGTAAGCCTGATGGCCTGGCCTTCCCGCTGCGTGACGGTATTCCGGTTCTGCTGGAGAGTGAGGCGCGCACGCTGACTTCGGACGAGACTAACCCATGAGTTTTGTCGCCATTATTCCCGCACGCTATGCGTCCACGCGCCTGCCGGGTAAACCATTAAAAGAGATTAACGGTAGGGCGATGGTCCTGCACGTGCTGGATCGCGCTCGTGAGTCCGGCGCTGAGCGTATTATCGTGGCGACCGATCACCCGGACGTTGCTCGCGTTGTCGAAGAGGCCGGCGGAGAAGTTTGCCTGACCAGCCCCGACCATCAGTCCGGCACCGAGCGTCTGGCGGAAGTCATCGAGAAGTGCGGTTTCAGCGATGACACGGTCATCGTGAACGTCCAGGGTGATGAGCCGATGATCCCGCCGGTCATTATCCAGCAGGTTGCCAGTAACGTCGCTAACAGCAAAGCTGGTATGGCGACCCTGGCGGTTCCCATTGAGTCAGCGGAAGAGGCGTTTAATCCGAATGCTGTGAAGGTGGTCATGGATGCGCAGGGCTACGCGCTCTATTTCTCACGCGCTACCATCCCATGGGATCGCGAACGTTTTGCCGCTTCCCGCGAACAGATAGGCGACACCTTCCTGCGCCACATCGGTATTTATGGCTATCGCGCCGGCTTTATCCGTCGCTATGTCAGCTGGGAGCCTAGCCAGCTCGAGCAAATCGAAATGCTTGAGCAGCTGCGCGTATTGTGGAACGGCGAGAAAATTCACGTTGCCGTGGCGAAAGCCATCCCAAGTATTGGGGTGGACACCCCAGAAGATCTGGAGCGCGTTCGTCTCGCCATGCGTTAATCTCGGTGATGGGAAAAAATGGCTGCCCCGAAAGAGGCAGCCATTTTTTTAGGCGCCCGTTGGTACCGCATGAGCAGTATTTAGCGGGACAGGACCTCGGTATTTCTCAATATCCAGCTGTGCCATCTGGCCGCAGTTTCCCTGTGCCAGGCTGGATGAGCCTATATCGAAGGTCAGGCAATTCACATTCCCGTTTTTACAGATCGAGCCCGGAGTGGTCGGGTCGGCAGGGTCGAACCACGCACCTTCGCTAATACGAACGACGCCCGGACGCACCCTTTCTGTTACCACTGCACCGACCAGGATTTGCCCGCGATCGTTAAAGGCGCGGACCAGATCGCCATCGGTAATATTTCTCGTGCGGGCATCTCCCGGATGGATCCAGATAGCTTCCCGATCGGCTACGGCATATTTGGCCCGCAGCGGCGTATTATCGAGCTGAGAGTGCAGTCGGTTAATTGGATGGGCCGTATTGAGTGACAGGGGATATTTAATCGCTTCCTGACTTTGATACCATTCACGCGGCGGTAGCCAGCCGGGAAGCCCGTGGCAGTCGGCATAGTTCATTTTGGCGACAGTGTCTGAATAGATTTCAATCTTACCCGTAGGTGTCCCTAGCGGATTAAGGAGCGGATTCTCGCGGAAATCCGCGAACCTTACCCACTGCTTATTCTCTTCGGGGATTGGGAAGCGTACGTAATTATTTGATGCCCAGAACATATCGAACGGCGGCAGGGCAACGCGGGCGGCACGCGCCTGTTCTTTCATGTTGTCATACATCGTTTTCAGCCATCGGGCCTCATCCTTACCTTCGGTGTATTGTGCTAAAACACCGAGTTTTTCCGCCAGTCCGGCAAAAATATCGTAGTCATTGCGGGCTTCATGCTGGGGGGGAACACACTGGTGCATTGGGAAGACATACAGCTGAGAGTAGTCTCCGCCCATCTCAAGATCGTTACGTTCATAGCTGGTTGTCGCCGGGAGAACGATGTCCGCATATTTAGCCGTTGCGGTCCAGTACGGTTCATTCACTACGATGGTTTCCGGGCGTTGCCAGGCTTTTATCAGGTTATTCGTATCCTGATGCTGGTGGAATGTATTGCCGCCGGCGACATAAACCATTTTCACATCGGGGTAGGTGACCCGGCTGCCGTTAAAGTTAATCGTTTTACCCGGATTTGCCAGGCAGTCCGCTATGCGCGCTACCGGGATAGATGATGGACCTTTTTTCGGCGCAAGGCCGGCCGATATCCCGGCTAAAATACCGCCGCGAGCCGTTGGGCTACCGCCGGAGGAGTAGTGATAGCTGAAACCAAATCCCCCGCCGGGTAGACCAATCTGGCCTAGCATCGCCGCCAGCGTGACCAGCAGCCAGTGGGGTTGCTCACCATGATGCTGGCGCTGGATACCCCAGCCGCCCATGATCATGGTGCGGTGTTTTGCCATATCGCGGGCGAGAGTACGCAGCGTTTCGGCCTCTATCCCACTAATCGCCGCGGCCCAGTCAGCGTCTTTCACTATCCCGTCTTCAGTACCGTTAAGGTAGTCGGCAAACTTCTCAAAGCCGACGGTGTAGGTGGTTAAAAAATCAGTGTTGTGTAGTTTTTCCGTCAGCAGGGTATGGGCAAGGCCGATAATGATTGCGCTATCGGTATAAGGCCGGGGGGCGAGCCACTCGGCATTCAGCTCTCGCGTGGTATCGCTCTGTACCGGATCGATACTGATCAGGCGGGTTCCTTTTTTCTTCAGGGCCGCAAAACCGGACTGGCCCACATGGTCGGGAATGTTCCAGCTGTTGCGCAGCGTTACTGAAGGATTACATCCCCAGAGTATAACGAGCTCGCTGTTGTTGATGACGTCCGGCCAGGCGGTTTGTTGCTCATAGACTTCCATTGAGCCTACAACGTGCGACATGATCACCTGTGCTGCGCCCGTAGAGTAATCTCCGGCGTAATCTAAAAAACCACCGGTCAAGTTCAGCAGACGATGAAGTAGAGTACGGCTATTATGCAAGATGCCAACGCTCTTCCAGCCATAAGAGCCCGCATAAATAGACTGAGGGCCGTGCTCTTTTTGCAGGCGAGCAATCTGTTCGCTGACCAGCGTCAGGGCTTTGTCCCAGCTGATACGTACCCATTCATCCTGCCCACGTAGCTCTGGTTTACCGTTTAACGCGCCGCCTTCCAGCCAGCTTTTGCGCACCAACGGATATTTAACCCTGTTTGGCGCGTGAACCTGATGCGGTGCCATGGTGATTAGCTCGTTGGGAGAAGGATCGTCCTGCACTGGTTTGACGTCGACCATACGGCCATTTTCAACTATAGCTTCAAAGGCTCCCCAGTGTGCTCCGGTAAGAATACCTTTCTGCGCCTGGCGTAGCGCACTGAACTGCGGCAGCGCCTGAGTAATAGCCTCCGCCAGCGCCGTTTTGGGCCAAATTCCGGACAGCAAAGGGAGACTTGCCAATGCAGCGGCGCCGGTCAAAAAACGGCGGCGGCTGATTCGCTGCAAAGTGTGGGTTATCACCTGTTTATTTTTCATTACTATAGCTCCTTACTGAGCTGCCGCAGAGTTAGAGGGCATATCACTGGCATGCTGCTGTACGTATTGCGTCAATACCCGTAACTGTTCCTGTGATAGTGACGTGCGCGGCGCCATTCCCTTTACGACGCCAATCCACTGGTTGGCATTAAAACGGTCTAATGCGGTCAGGCCGTGGCAGCCTGTGCAGTTGGCGGACATCATCCCCGCGGCATAATTCCAGAGAGGTTCCCGCTTATCGATGAACTGCTGTTCGGGCACCCAAATGCGCAGCGTGACTCGGTTCCAGGTCAGGCCTGTACCGGTGTCGGTTGTGGTATCCAGCGTTTTAATCCTTTTGCGCGCTTCTTCACCCAGCAGAACGCTAAGGATGCGTTTACCCTCTGCAGCGTAGAAAACCTCCTTTACCCCGTCCTGCTGCCAGCCGTTAACATCTGCCTCGATCATCTCTCCTTCATGCTTGACGACGCTTAGCTCAGTAGAGGGCATCAGGTTACCCGTACTGTGCTGTTTATTATCTACGCTTAGCCAGAACGGCTGGGTCGCGGTTGAGTAGAGCGTGGTGGCGTTCGCCGGTGTGTGAGCTGCAGCGCTGGCAAGTTCGGCGGCACCGCTTGCCGCGAGGTCGCTCATATCCGGCAGAATATGGGCCACCCCTTTGTGGCAATCGATGCAGGTTTCCCCATTTTTAATGGCAGCCGGATGCTGCTGACGAGCCTCCGTACTTTGGGCAAGAACATCCATGGCTTCAAAGCTGTGGCAGGCGCGGCAGGTGGCAGAGTCGTTTTTTTTCATGGTCTCCCAGACGCTTTGCGCCATTGCCAGCTTGTGGGACTCGTATTTCTCAGGAGTATCGATCTTCCCGACTGTCTCTCCCCAGACATCTTTTAACGCCATCACTTTTGTTTTTAAGTAATCCAGAGGCTGGTGTGGTACATGGCAGTCGGCACAATCGGCACGGATACCTTTCGCATTTTGGAAGTGAATACTGCCTTGGTATTCAGCCAGCGGCTGCTGCATGGAGTGGCAGGAGATGCAAAATTCGGTATCGCTGGTTTTATCCATTACTGCCGTCGTACCGGCCAGCAGGAATGCCCCCACAAGTGCGCCGGCAAATAATAACCAGAATCCGCGCCGGCGGCGCCTGAAGGTATTTTTTTGTTTGTTCATAAATCATCCCATGATTAAAGCGTTGGTACCGGAGACGCTCTCCCGTGTTAACGCGGTATTGAACCGAGGCTACTTCTTAGGGAGTAGCTCCAGGTAGGTGTTATTTAATACCATTATAAGACTATGGTTTTTGTGATTATCTTTTGATTTCACGGGGAAAATGCCCTTGCGGTATGAGAGGCATCCTAAATTAGCTGGGGGCAAGCGCCCGAGCTGACGCATTTTTTCTCAAGCCTAGTTGATCTGGCGTGGTGACAATGTCGCCTGGCAAGCTCATTATTAAATCAACAGTATTACCAGGGGAAATCGGTATGGAATTGCTGCGTAAGGAGCTCAGTCACCTGCTGGGTGAGAAACTAAGCCGTATTGAGTGCATCAGCGAGCATACTGAAACCGCGCTTTGGTCGCTCTATGACAGTAGCGGCTATGCCATGCCGCTGCTGGCAAAAAGCTTTACCTCGCCGGGTCTGGCGACACAGCTGGCCTGGAAAATGTCGATGCTGGCGCGTTCCGGTACGGTCAGACTGCCGGTAGTTTACGGCGTGCTCACGCATGAAGAACATCCCGGGCCAGATGTTCTGCTGATGGAGCGCCTGCGAGGTGTTCCCGGCGAAGCACCAACCCGCACGCCTTACCGCTGGGAACAGCTAAAAGACCAGATTGTCGAGGGCCTGCTTGCCTGGCATCGGGTGGACAGCGGCGGCTGCGTAGGCAGCGTTGACAGCACTCAGGAAAACAGCTGGCCGCACTGGTATCGACAGAGGGTTGAGGTGCTCTGGAGCACGCTTAATCAGTACCAGAACACAGGGCTAACGATGCAGGATAAACGCATTCTGTTCCGCACTCGCGAGTGTCTGCCGCGGATGTTCGAAGATTTCAGCGACAATTGCGTGCTGATCCATGGCAACTTATCTCTTCGCAGCATGCTTAAGGACTCGCGTAGCGATCAGCTGCTGGCGATGGTGAACCCAGGCGTGATGCTGTGGGCGCCGCGAGAATATGAGCTGTTCCGCCTCGCTGAGCCGGGGCAGGCGGAGAGTTTACTTTGGCACTACCTGCAGCGTGCGCCTGTCGCCGAGTCTTTCCTCTGGCGACGCTGGCTATATATTTTGTGGGATCAGGTGGCCCAACTGCTGCAAACCGGCCGCCTGAACCGGCCGGTCTTTGATACTGCCTCGAAGTCGCTACTTCCCTGGCTCTCCTGATGGGCCCTTCAGCCACTGCCAGATGCGCCCCAGCGTTTCATAGACCACGCGCTCGCTGTGCATTAGCCAGACGGAGTCCGGGATAGCCTTCTCCCACGGATTAAGCGGGGAGGTTATCGCCAGCTGGTTGGCCGGGGCAGGGAGCGGGTGTAGCCCGGCTCGGGTAAAGAAGATCATTGCCCTTGGCAGATGGGAAGCGGACGTCACCAGAATAAATGGCTGCTGGCCTGTCAGCTTCGCTACGGCGTGCGCCTCCTCTTCCGTGTCTTTGGGGGAATCCAGGGTAATGATATCCTCTCTGGAAACCCCTAAGCTTTCCGCAACTCTGGCACCTGCCTCAGCCGTGCTGACGGAGTTTGTCATCGCTCTGGCCCCGGTAAAAATGAGTTTTGCGCCAGGATTCAGCTGTTTCAGACGAATCGCCTCGGTGAGCCGCGGTAAACTGTTATTGATGAGGTTAGAGCTCGGCGCCCAGTCCGGGTTCCAGGTATAGCCGCCGCCCAGCACAACAATATAGCGCGCGTTATCGCCCTGCTGGCGAGTGGCGTAAGTATCTTCGATGGGCTTTAACATCCAGTCGGCAACCGGCTGCAGGCTGAGCAGAAAAAGCGCCAGCCAGCTTGCGGTGAGTAATCCCTTTGCCGTTTTCTGCCAGCGGGTAAACCACAGCAGCGCCAGGGCAACGCCCATGGTAAGCAGCAGGAAAGGCAAGGGCAGCAGCAGGCCGCCAATGATTTTTTTCAGTATAAAAAGCATGAATTTCGGATCCTTTTTAACCATCCGGCAGGTAAACGCCAGTGATATTACACCAGATGGGTTCATTCTCGCCCCGGCTGTGCCAAAATAGCGGTTTTGTCAGATGACCTCTTTTGCCACGGAGCTGTACCCATGGGTGACCGCAATTTTGATGATATTGCCGAGAAGTTTTCGCACAATATCTATGGCACAACCAAAGGCCAGTTGCGGCAGGCGATCCTCTGGCAGGATCTTGAGGCTTTCCTCGCTACCCAGCCCGCAGCCATAAAGGTGCTGGATGCTGGCGGTGGAGAAGGGCAAACGGCAACCCGATTTGCTGAGCTGGGGCATGAAGTCGTGCTTTGTGATGTGTCAGCCGAGATGATTGCACGTGCAAAAATGCTCGCTCAGGAGAAAGGTGTGAGCGACAACATGCATTTTGTACAATCTGCCGCTCAGGAGATGGCTCAACATTTGGAAAGCCCGGTTGATCTGATATTGTTTCACGCGGTACTGGAATGGGTAACAGATCCTCAGACCGTACTAAAAGCGCTTTGGGATTGTTTGCGTCCCGGCGGCACTTTGTCGCTTATGTTCTACAATGCAAACGGCCTGCTGATGCGAAACATGTTCGTCGGGAACTTCGAATATGTGCTGCAGGGGATGAAAAAAAACAAGCGCAAAACCCTTTCGCCCGACAATCCGCTGCAGCCAGAACAGGTTTACCACTGGCTGGAGCAAATTGGCTGGCAAATTACCGGTAAAACCGGCGTGCGGGTGTTCCACGACTACCTGCGAGATAAACAGAAACAACGAGATGGTTTTGACGATTTGCTGACGCTGGAGACGCGTTATTGCCGGCAGGAGCCGTTTATCAGTCTCGGCCGCTATATTCACGTAACCGCGTTTAAGCCGCAGAGCCAAGGATAAATTATGAGTGATTTTTCCCAGACAGTGCCTGAACTGGTTGCCTGGGCCAGGAAAAATGATTTTTCGATTTCGCTGCCTACCGAGCGCCTGACGTTTTTGCTGGCCGTTGCCACCTTAAACGGCGAGCGTCTTGACGGTGAGCTGAGCGAGGGAGAACTGATTGATGCGTTTCGCCACGTGAGCGATGGTTTTGAACAAACCAGCGAAACCATCAACGTGCGCGCCAATAACGCCATCAACGATATGGTGCGCCAGCGCCTGCTTAACCGCTTTGTGAGCGAGTTAACCGAAGGCAACGCGATTTATCGCCTGACGCCGCTGGGCATCGGCATCACCGACTACTACATTCGCCAGCGTGAGTTTTCCACGCTGCGCCTCTCCATGCAGCTTTCTATCGTTGCCGGCGAGCTTAAACGCGCCGCCGATGCCGCAGATGAAGACGGCGATGAATTCCACTGGCACCGTAACGTTTACGCGCCGCTGAAATATTCCGTTGCGGAGATCTTTGACAGCATCGATCTTACCCAACGCATCATGGACGAGCAGCAGCAGCAGGTAAAAGATGACATTGCCCAACTGCTGAACAAAGACTGGCGCGCGGCCATTTCGAGCTGTGAGCTGCTGCTATCAGAAACATCCGGCACGCTGCGTGAACTTCAGGATACGCTGGAGGCCGCGGGCGATAAGCTACAGGCAAACCTGCTGCGCGTGCAGGACTCGACTCTGGGGCGCGACGATCTCCACTTTATTGACCGTCTGGTCTTTGACCTGCAAAGCAAGCTGGACCGCATTATCAGCTGGGGCCAGCAGGCCATCGATCTGTGGATCGGTTACGACCGCCATGTGCATAAATTTATTCGTACCGCTATCGATATGGATAAAAACCGCGTCTTTGCCCAGCGTCTCCGCCAGTCGGTACAAAACTACTTCGACGCGCCGTGGGCGCTGACCTATTCCAGCGCCGATCGCCTGCTGGATATGCGTGATGAAGAGATGGCGCTGCGCGATGAAGAGGTGACCGGCGAACTCCCCAACGAGCTGGAGTTTGAAGAGTTTAACGAAATTCGTGAACAGCTGGCGGCGCTGATTGAAGCGGCGCTGCAGGTCTACAAAACGAAGCAGGTACCCCTTGATTTAGGGATTGTAGTGCGTGACTACCTCGTGCAATACCCGCGTGCGCGCCATTTCGACGTCGCGCGGATTGTCGTAGACCAGGCGGTACGTCTGGGCGTAGCGGAAGCGGATTTCACAGGATTGCCGGCGAAGTGGCAAACCATTAACGATTACGGAGCCAAGGTACAGGCGCATGTCATCAACAAATATTGAACAAGTGATGCCGGTTAAACTGGCACAGGCGCTGGCCAATCCTCTCTTTCCCGCGCTCGACAGCCAACTGCGCGCCGGGCGCCACATTGGCCTCGAGGAGCTGGACAACCACGCCTTTTTGATGGATTTCCAGGAGTACCTGGAAGAGTTCTACGCGCGCTACAACGTTGAGCTGATTCGCGCGCCGGAAGGCTTTTTCTATCTGCGTCCACGCTCCACCACGCTTATCCCGCGCTCGGTGCTCTCCGAGCTGGATATGATGGTCGGTAAAATTCTTTGTTATCTCTATCTCAGCCCGGAACGTCTGGCGAATGAAGGCATCTTCACCCAGCAGGAGCTGTATGACGAACTGCTGACGCTGGCCGATGAAAACAAGCTGTTGAAGCTGGTAAACAACCGTTCAACGGGTTCCGATCTCGATCGCCAGAAGCTGGCAGGAGAAAGTTCGTGCCTCGCTGACGCGCCTGCGCCGTCTCGGGATGATCTGGTTTATGGGGCATGACAGCAGTAAATTTCGTATTACCGAGTCGGTATTCCGCTTTGGTGCGGATGTCCGTACCGGCGACGATCCGCGTGAAGCCCAGTTGCGTATGATTCGCGACGGCGAAGCCATGGCGGTAGAAAGCCGCCTGCAGCTCAATGATGAGAGCGATGAGCCACAACCCGGACCAGATAACGCGGAGGATGAACAGGAATGATTGAACGCGGAAAATTTCGCTCGCTGACGCTGGTTAACTGGAACGGTTTCTTCGCCCGCACCTTCGATCTCGACGAGCTGGTTACCACGCTTTCCGGCGGTAACGGCGCGGGTAAATCCACTACCATGGCGGCCTTCGTCACGGCGCTGATCCCCGACTTAACCCTGCTGCACTTCCGTAACACCACGGAAGCGGGGGCAACCTCAGGCTCTCGTGACAAAGGGCTTCACGGTAAGCTGAAGGCCGGCGTGTGTTACTCCACGCTGGACGTGATCAACTCTCGCCATCAGCGCGTTGTGGTTGGCGTGCGCCTGCAGCAGGTTGCCGGCCGCGATCGTAAAGTCGATATCAAACCATTTGCCATTCAGGGCTTGCCGACCTCGATTCAGCCGACTCAGCTGCTGACCGAAACGCTGAACGAGCGCCAGGCTCGCGTGCTCAGCCTGCAGGAGCTGAAGGACAAAGTTGAAGCCATTGAAGGCGTGCAGTTCAAGCAGTTTAACTCCATCACCGACTACCACTCGCTGATGTTTGATCTGGGCATTGTTGCTCGTCGTCTGCGCAGTGCCGCAGACCGCAGCAAATACTATCGCCTGATTGAAGCCTCGCTGTACGGCGGTATTTCCAGCGCGATCACCCGCTCCCTGCGTGACTACCTGCTGCCGGAAAACGGCGGCGTGCGCAAAGCCTTCCAGGACATGGAAGCGGCGCTGCGTGAAAACCGCATGACGCTGGAGGCGATTCGCGTAACCCAGTCCGACCGTGACCTGTTCAAACACCTGATTTCGGAAGCGACGGACTACGTGGCAGCGGACTATATGCGCCACGCTAACGAACGTCGTATCCATCTGGACAAAGCGCTCGAGTTTCGCCGCGAGCTGCTGACCAGCCGCCAGCAGCTGTCTGCCGAGCAGTATAAACACGTTGATATGGCGCGTGAGCTGGGCGAGCACAGCGGTGCGGAAGGCGATCTGGAAACCGATTACCAGGCCGCAAGCGATCACCTGAACCTGGTGCAAACGGCGATTCGTCAGCAGGAGAAGATTGAGCGTTACGAATCCGACCTCGACGAGCTGCAAATTCGTCTTGAAGAGCAGAATGAAATCGTTGCCGAAGCCCACGAGCAGCAGGAAGAGAACGAAGCCCGCGCCGAGGCCGCCGAGCTGGAAGTAGATGAGCTGAAAAGCCAGCTTGCCGACTACCAGCAGGCGCTGGACGTACAGCAGACTCGCGCGATTCAGTATCAGCAGGCTTTGCAGGCGTTAGAGCGCGCTCGTGAGCTGTGCCATCTGCCGGATTTAACCGCCGACAGCGCCGACGAGTGGCTGGACACCTTCAAAGCGAAAGAGATTGAGGCGACGGACAAACTGCTGTCGCTTGAGCAGAAAATGAGCGTGGCTCAGGCTGCGCATAGCCAGTTCGAGCAGGCTTACCAGCTGGTGACCGCGATTAGCGGGCCGGTTAGCCGTAGCGAAGCGTGGGAAACGGCGCGTGAATTGCTGCGCGACAGCAGCAATCAGCGTCACCTGGCCGAGCAGGTTCAGCCGCTGCGCATGCGCCTGAATGAGCTTGAGCAGCGTCTACGCGAGCAGCAGGAAGCCGAACGCCTGCTGGCTGATTTCTGTAAACGCCAGGGCAAACAGTTCGATCCTGAAGAACTTGAAGCGCTGCACGAAGAGTTAGAAGAGCGCATCGGCGCGCTGCAGCAAACCGTTGCAGAGGCAAGCGAGCAGCGTATGGCGCTGCGTCAGGAGCTTGAGCAGATACAGGCGAGTATCAAAACGCTGAACCTGCGTGCCCCAAGGTGGATCGCTGCGCAAACCAGCCTTACCCAGCTTTGCGAACAAAGCGGCGAGCAGTTCGAAGCCAGCCAGCAGGTGACTGAGTACATGCAGCAGCTGCTGGAGCGCGAGCGCGAATCCACCGTTGAGCGTGATGAAGTCGGGGCGCGTAAGCGTGCCGTGGATGACGAAATCGAGCGTCTCAGCCAGCCCGGTGGTGCCGAAGATCCGCGCCTTAACGCGCTGGCGGAACGTTTTGGCGGCGTCCTGCTGTCTGAGATTTACGATGATATCGGCCTCGAAGATGCGCCATACTTCTCGGCGCTCTACGGCCCATCCCGCCACGCTATCGTGGTGCCGGATCTTTCGCTGGTGCGCGATCAGCTGGAAAATCTGGAAGATTGCCCGGAAGACCTCTATCTGATCGAAGGGGATCCCTCTTCTTTCGATGACAGCGTGTTTACCGTTGAAGATATGGGCGCGGCGGTGCTTGTTAAAACCGCTGAACGTCAGTGGCGCTATTCGCGTCTGCCTGAGCTGCCGCTGTTTGGCCGCGCCGCGCGTGAAAACCGCCTGGAGGCGTTGCACAATGAGCGTGAATCGCTTGCTGAACGTTTTGCCACGCTCTCATTTGACGTGCAGAAAAACCAGCGCCTGCACCAGTCCTTCAGTCGCTTTATCGGCCAGCACCTTGGCGTGGCGTTTGAAGACGACCCGGAAGCGGAAATCCGCCACCTCAACAGCCGTCGCGGCGAAATTGAGCGGGCGATCAACAACCACGAAAATGACAATCAGCAGCAGCGCCAGCAGTTCGAACAGGCGAAAGAGGGCGTGGCCCAACTTAACCGCCTGCTGCCGCGTATTAGCCTGCTGAATGACGAAACCCTGGCCGACCGCTGCGACGAAATTCAGGAGCGTCTGGATGAGGCCGAAGAGTCCGCCCGCTTTATTCAGCAGTACGGCAACCAGCTGATTAAGCTGGAGGGGATCGCCAGCGTTCTGCAGAGCGACCCTGAGCAGTTCGAGCAGCTGAAAGACGATTACGCTCATGCGCAGCAAATTCAGCGTGAGGCACGCCAGCGGGCCTTTGCGCTGACCGAAGTTGTGCAGCGTCGTGCTCACTTCAGCTACAGCGATTCCGCTGCCATGCTGGACGGCAACAGCGACCTTAACGAGAAGCTGCGTCAGCGCCTGGAACAGGCTGAGGTTGAGCGTACCCGTTCTCGCGAAGCGCTGCGCCAGCACGCTCAGCAGCTAGGCCAGTACAGCCAGCTGCTGGCGTCGTTGAAAAGTTCGTTTGATACCAAGAAAGAGCTGCTGACCGATCTGCATAAAGAGCTGCAGGATATTGGCGTACGAGCCGACGCCGGTGCAGAAGAGAGGGCGCGTGCGCGTCGCGATGAGCTGCATACGGCTCTCAGCAACAACCGATCGCGCCGTAATCAGCTAGAGAAACAGCTGACCTACTGCGAAGCTGAGATGAATAACCTCACCCGTAAGCTTAAGCAGCTTGAGCGTAACTATTTTGAGATGCGTGAGCAGGTTGTGACCGCAAAAGCGGGCTGGTGTGCGGTAATGCGTATGGTGAAAGACAACGGCGTTGAACGCCGTCTGCACCGTCGCGAGCTGGCCTATCTCTCCGGTGACGACCTGCGCTCGATGTCGGATAAAGCGTTGGGTGCGCTGCGCCTGGCCGTTGCCGACAACGAGCATCTGCGCGACGTGCTTCGTCTGTCAGAGGATCCGAAGCGCCCTGAGCGTAAGATTCAGTTCTTCGTTGCGGTGTACCAGCATCTGCGTGAGCGTATCCGCCAGGATATCATCCGTACTGACGACCCGGTTGAAGCCATCGAACAGATGGAAATCGAGCTGGGGCGCCTTACGGAAGAGCTGACCTCGCGTGAGCAGAAGTTAGCTATCAGCTCACGAAGCGTGGCGAATATTATCCGCAAGACGATCCAGCGCGAGCAGAACCGTATTCGCATGCTCAACCAGGGGCTGCAGAGTGTCTCCTTCGGACAGGTTAAAAGCGTTCGCCTCAACGTCAACGTGCGGGAGGCGCACGCCACGCTGCTGAACGTGCTTTCTGAACAGCATGAACAGCATCAGGATCTGTTTAACAGCAGCCGCCTGACCTTCTCCGAAGCGCTGGCGAAGCTGTACCAACGTCTGAATCCGCAAATCGACATGGGTCAGCGCACGCCGCAGACCATTGGCGAAGAGCTGCTGGATTACCGTAACTATCTGGAAATGGAAGTTGAGGTTAATCGTGGTTCAGACGGCTGGCTGCGTGCGGAGAGCGGGGCGCTGTCTACCGGGGAAGCTATCGGTACCGGTATGTCTATCCTGGTGATGGTTGTTCAGAGCTGGGAGGACGAGTCTCAGCGCCTGCGTGGCAAAGACATTTCTCCTTGCCGCCTGCTGTTCCTTGATGAGGCGGCGCGTCTGGATGCCAAATCCATCGCCACGCTGTTCGAACTGTGTGAACGTCTGGAAATGCAATTAATTATTGCGGCGCCAGAAAATATCAGTCCGGAAAAAGGGACCACCTACAAGCTGGTGCGTAAGGTGTTCCAGAACAGCGAGCATGTTCACGTTGTTGGCCTGCGAGGCTTTGCAGCACCTGCGCTGCCGGAGCCGCAGCAGGGATCTGAAACCGCAGACGCGTCGTAAAAATCGACGTTTCTGCTGTCAAGCATTGAGGCGGGCTGCGGCCCGCTTTTTCTTTGCCGCGAACCGTCTTAATCTTTAATTTTCTTTACATTTTGTCAGGCAAATGGTTTTTACTGTTTATATACTAATGACTACTACTTCCCGCCTTTGACGGTAAGCACAGTAAAAAACAGGGGGCAAGGGATGTTGCTTAGAAAAGTAAAAAGTTTTCGATTGTCGGCAGTCGGTTACTGCCTGGCGCTCAGTTTCGCTCCACTGTTTACGGCGCAGGCCGACGAGCCTGCCGTGGTTCCTTCCGACAGCTCGGCTTTCCAGACCGATCGGCCAACGGAGCTGAATCAGCCTTTGCCGCAATCGACGGCGACGGCAACGATGGCTGGTACGCTGCCGACCAACACCGCCACTATGTCTGCGGCGCAAAGCCGCTCGCAGCTCATTGCAGGCCTGCCTGCGGGCTATACGCCGGTGTACCTTAACGCGCTGTCGGCTTTTTACGCCGCGCGTGACATGAATCCTATGTGGGAAAACCGCGATGCGGTAAAAGCCTTCCAGCAGCAGCTGGCGGAAGTGGCGATTGCCGGAATACAGCCGCAGTTTAGCCAGTGGGTTGAACTGCTGACCGACCCTGCTGTGAGCGGCATGGCGCGTGATGTCGTGTTGTCCGATGCCATGATGGGCTACCTGCAGTTTGTCTCCGGGATCCCCATTGATGGGAATCGCTGGCTCTACAGCAGCTCACCTTATAAGTTAAAAACGCCGCCGCTTTCGGTCATTAATCAGTGGCAGGTGGCGGTCGACCAGGGCTCACTGGTCAATTTTATTGGCAGCCTGGCGCCACAGCACCCGCAATATGCTCAGCTGCACCAGTCTTTGATCGGCCTGCTGGCTGACACTCGCCCGTGGCCACAAATGACCGGTAAAGAGACGTTGAGGCCGGGGCAGTGGAGTAATGATGTTGGCGCGCTGCGCGAGATCCTCGCCCGAACCGGCATGCTTCAGGATAAGCCATCGTCGACCACCGTTGCCGATGTTACGGTGAGCCCGTCCGCCATTAATGTAGAAGAGTTGCCCGTACCCGCAGGCAAAAAGAAACAGCAGGCGGCTGCACGCGGTGTTTATGGCCGCGATCTGGTTGAAGGTGTCAAACGCTTCCAGAAATGGCAAGGGCTGGGGGCAGATGGCGCAATTGGCCAGCTGACGCGTGACTGGCTAAACGTCACGCCACAGCAGCGTGCCGCGCTGATAGCGTTAAACATTCAGCGTTTGCGCCTGCTGCCGGACAAGCTCGACACCGGCATTATGGTGAACATTCCTAACTATTCGCTGGTTTACTACCTCAACGGCAATGAGGCGCTTGCTTCACGCGTCATTGTTGGGCGCCCTGACCGCAAAACCCCGATGATGAGCAGTGCGCTGAATAACGTGGTAGTCAATCCGCCGTGGAACGTGCCGCCGACCCTTGCCCGAAAAGATCTTTTGCCGAAGGTTCGCCAGAATCCTGGCTACCTCGAACAGCATGGTTACAGCGTGATTCGTGGCTGGAGCAATAACGCCGAAACGATTGACCCGTGGCGCGTTGACTGGTCAACGATTACCGAGAACAATCTGCCGTTCCGCTTCCAGCAAAAGCCGGGCACGCAGAACTCGCTTGGGCGTTATAAGTTCAATATGCCAAGCTCTGATGCCATCTATCTGCACGACACTCCTAATCATAACCTGTTCCAGAAGGATGCCAGGGCGTTGAGTTCTGGCTGTGTTCGCGTGAATAAAGCCTCTGAGCTTGCGAACATGCTGCTGCAGGATGCCGGTTGGAATGACTCGCGCATATCCAGTACGTTGCAGGAAGGGAACACTAAATATGTGAATATCCGCCATAACATTCCGGTTAATCTCTACTATCTGACGGCTTTTGTCGGTAAAGAGGGGCGTACCGAGTTTCGTACAGATATTTACAATTATGATCTCACCGCGCGATCTGGCGCACAAAACCTCGCAAAAGCCGGGTTATTAATCCGCTAAACGCAACATTTCTAATGAATTAGTGGTCGTATAAAGTGTAAAAACCAGCCGGGCCCGCTACAGGGCCCGCCGTTGCTGGGTTTTATCGTGCCTTGACTCCCCGGATTCGGGCAGTTATGGTGCCGTGGCAGTGCGCAAAAGTGCATATTAAACGATCACCTTATTACCTGTAGACCTGGATATCATGGACAAATTTGACGCTAATCGCCGCAAGCTACTGGCTTTGGGGGGCGTGGCTTTCGGTGCCGCTCTCATGCCTTTGCCGTCGTTTGCCACCCTCTCGACACCACGCCCGCGTATTTTGACTCTCAATAACCTGCATACTGGAGAGTCACTGAAAGCTGAGTTTTTTGATGGCAGAGGCTATATTCAGGATGAATTAGCAAGACTTAATCACTTCTTCCGGGATTACCGGGCGAACAAGATTAAATCCATCGATCCTTCCCTGTTTGACCAACTCTATCGCCTGCAGGGGCTGTTGGGGACGAACAGGCCGGTACAGCTGATTTCCGGCTACCGTTCCATCGACACTAATAATGAACTTCGCGCTCACAGCCGCGGCGTGGCGAAAAAAAGCTACCACACCAAAGGTCAGGCGATGGATTTTCATATTGAAGGGGTTTCATTGAGCAATATTCGCAAAGCGGCATTATCTATGCGCGCAGGTGGTGTAGGATACTACCCCAGCAGCGACTTTGTGCATATTGATACCGGGCCGGTAAGGCACTGGTAAAACAACGGAATCCGGCTTTGTTGTCGGTAATGGAGCAGCATGAACTATCACATTATTCCGGTCACGGCTTTTGCCCAGAACTGTTCTCTTATTTGGTGCGAGGAAACGCAGCAGGCGGCGCTGGTGGATCCCGGCGGCGATGCGGCACGCATCAAGCAGGAAGTGGCGCAGAAAGGCGTGCAGGTTAGCCAAATTTTGCTGACGCATGGTCATCTCGATCACGTTGGCGCGGCGGCTGAGCTGGCGGCACATTACGGCGTGCCGGTTGTGGGCCCGGAAAAAGAAGATGAGTTCTGGCTGCAGGGACTGCCGCAGCAAAGCCGAATGTTTGGCCTCGACGAGTGCCAGCCTTTGACGCCGGATCGCTGGTTAAACGAAGGGGAATGTGTCTCCGTAGGGAATGTGACTTTACAGGTGTTGCATTGCCCGGGGCATACGCCAGGCCATATCGTTTTCTTCGACGAGGCGTCTCGTTTGCTGGTTTCTGGCGATGTTATCTTTAAGGGCGGAGTGGGGCGCAGCGATTTTCCTCGCGGTAACCACGCGGCGTTGATTGATTCAATAAAGCGCAAGCTGCTGCCGCTGGGGGATGATGTGACCTTTATTCCCGGCCATGGGCCGATGTCTACCTTAGGCTATGAGCGCCTGCATAATCCGTTTTTACAGGATGAACAGCCGGTCTGGTAAATCAGTATTCCAAAAAAAGAGCCGCTTAAGCGGCTCTTTTACATTTTGCTGGCTGTAGATTTACAGCACGGCAACGATGGCTTCGCACAGCGGCGCCATGTTATCCGGCGTCATTCCCGCCACGTTAACGCGACCGGAGGCGACGGCGTAAACGCCAAACTCTTCACGCAGGCGCAGAACCTGCTCTTTGGTCAGGCCGCTGAACGAGAACATGCCGTTTTGATTAATGATGAAGCTGAAGTCGCGGTTCGCGCCTTTCTCCTGCAGGGTATTCACAAACAGCTGACGCATACGGTGGATACGCTGGCGCATATCGGTCAGCTCTTGCTCCCACATGGTACGCAGCGCGTCGTTGCTCAGAATAGTCGCCACCACGGAGGCGCCGTGTGCCGGTGGGTTAGAATAGTTGGCGCGAATAACCGATTTTACCTGGCTGAATGAACGGTCAGCGGTATCGGCATCGGCGGCAACCAGCGTGAAAGCACCCACGCGTTCGTTGTACAAGCCGAAGTTTTTTGAGTAGGAGCTTGCAACCAGCAACTCCTGGTGGCCGGCAGCAAAAATACGCAGGCCTTCGGCATCTTCTTCCAGACCACGAGCAAAGCCCTGGTAGGCAAAGTCAAACAGCGGCAGCCAGCCTTTGGCCAGCGACATCTCAGCCAGCGTTTTCCACTGTTCAGCCGTCGGGTCGATGCCGGTTGGGTTATGGCAGCAGCCGTGGAACAGCACAACGTCACCCGCTTGCGCAGCCTGCAGGCTGGCAACCAGACCATCAAAGTCCAGGCTATGATTTTCCGCATCGTAGTAAGCGTACTCTTTCACTTCCAGACCGGCGGAGTTAAACACGCTTTTATGGTTAGGCCAGCTAGGGTTGCTTACCCAGACGCGTTTCGCGGAGGTATTTTTTGCCAGGAAATCAGCGGCAACGCGCAGCGCACCGGTACCGCCCGGGGTTTGTGCCGTACGAGCGCGTTTGTCGGCAATCAGCGCATTGCCTTTACCAAACAGCAGCTCCTGCGTGCAGCGGCCAAACTCAGGAATACCATCAATACCCAGATAGTTCTTGGTGGTCTCATTTTCCAGCAGATAGAGCTCTGCTTTCTTCACGCTGGTCAGTACGGGGGTTTTACCGGTCTCGTCCTTATAGACCCCGATGCCGAGGTTGATTTTAGTTGGACGGTCGTCGGCGCGAAACAGGTCGGCCAGACCAAGAATAGGATCGGCAGGGGCAGCGGTAATGTTCTCAAACATGACGGGTTCCATTAGTGATATCGGGGGAAATCGCTTTCAGGTTAACTGCTGTTTTACGAATTGCCAACCGTTTGCGACAAAAAGAAACGGTTAACGCTAACATCGGGTTTATTCTACTTTTTTGCCATAAAAAAACAGGGCCGAAGCCCTGTTTCTAAACGTTTCAGACAAACAAATGGCTGAAATTAGAACTGGTAAACGATACCAACAGCAACGGTGTCGTCTGCGCCAACGCCCAGCTTGTTGTTTTTGTCGATCTGGTTGATCTGGTAGTCAACGTAGGTAGACATGTTTTTGTTGAAGTAGTAGGTCGCGCCAACGTCGATGTAGTTGAGGTAATCTTCGCTGCCGATGCCTTCAACGTTTTTCGCTTTAGATTTGTAGTAAGCGATGGATGGACGCAGGCCGAAATCGAACTGGTACTGAGCAACAACGGAGAAGTCCTGAGTTTTGTTCAGGAAGCCATCGACTTTGTTGATTGTCAGACGGGTTGCGTTGCGGCTTTCACCGTACAGCGCTGCCAGGTAGATGTTGTTCGCATCATATTTCAGGCCGGTAGCCCACTGTTCTGCTTTAGCACCGTGGCCGTAAGTCAGTTTCTGCTGATCGTTAGTGCGGTCAGCTGCGCCGTAAGCACCTACAACACCGAAGCCATCAACGGTGTAGCTTGCGGAAGTCGCCCAGCCGTCGCCGTTAGAGCGAGTTGGGTTGTCAGCACGATCGTTTTTGCCCAGGTACTGAACGCCGAAGTCCAGACCTTCAACCAGGCCAAAGAAACCGCTGTTACGGTAAGTGGCCAGACCGCCGTTACGGCCGGAGAAGAAGTTGTCGCTGTTGCCGGTGTCACCACCGAACTCTGGCAGCATGTCGGTCACGCCGATTGCATCGTAAACCAGACCGTAGTTACGACCGTAGTCGAAGGAGCCTGCGTCGCCGAATTTCAGACCAGCGAACGCCAGACGGGTTTTGTTCCCTTTCTGAGCGTCAGCGCCTTCAGAGTTGTTACCCTGGAAGTTGTATTCCCACTGGCCGTAACCGGTCAGTTGGCTGTTAATCTGAGTTTCGCCTTTGAAGCCAAGACGGGCGTAAGTTTTGTCGCCGTTACCCTGAGCGTTATCACCGTTGTTTTTAGCGAAGTAATGCAGACCTACAGCTTTGCCGTACAGGTCTACTTTGTTGCCGTCTTTGTTATAGATTTCTGCAGCGTTAGCTGCACCGGCTACCAGCAGAGCAGGGATAACCACTGCCAGAATATTGCGCTTCATCATTATTTATTACCCTCATTGTGGTTTTTATGGACACCTGCCACTGCCGTCAATAATTCTTTACGGAACTATTGATGATAGTTTGGTGTCTTTCTGTATCTGTCTGGCATCTTTCCATCCATGAAACCGTTTCGCTAGCCTGAAAGTGCTACAAATGTCTAAACTGAGTTTCAAAAAGAAAATATGTGTAACTAAATGTTAATTTAAGGGAACTTTGTGAACCATTTCAAATTTCGCTTTCAGCGCAACATGAAAGCGTGATTTCTAAGCATATATATATGAATTACTTATGTTTAATCCGCATAAGGTTAACAGTTGAATGTTTTATGTTCACAATTGTTTATTTTTTGACTTGTTTTTGGATGTCTGGATGTCTGTGCGAAAAGTGAGCAAATGTGCTATGCCCATCACTATTTAGCCGCGCGAGCAAACTTAAGCGCAATTTATGTTAAAGAGTGTGAGGCAGAAATAGTTGGTAACGGGGTAGTCGGGAAAGAGGGTTGAAATTGACGTTTGTTTAACGAACGTTGAAGAAAATAGACCTTTGGTATTGAAACGTAAAAAAGGCCAGCGGAAGCTGGCCTCTGGTTTTCTCGAATTTAGAAGCTTGCGTTACGCGGCGTACGCGGGAACGGAATCACATCACGCACGTTTTGCACGCCAGTCACATAGGCGATCAGACGTTCAAAGCCAAGGCCGAAACCTGAGTGCGGAACGGTGCCGTAGCGACGCAGGTCGCGGTACCACCAGTAGTCTTCCTTATTGAGACCCATTTCAGCCATACGCGCGTCCAGCACATCCAGACGCTCTTCACGCTGGGAGCCACCGATGATTTCACCGATGCCCGGCGCCAGGACGTCCATAGCGGCAACGGTCTTACCGTCTTCGTTAAGGCGCATATAGAAGGCCTTGATGTCCTTCGGATAGTTTTTCACCACTACCGGTGCCTTGAAGTGCTGCTCGGCCAGGTAACGCTCGTGCTCGGAAGAGAGGTCGACACCCCAGTAAACCGGGTTTTCGAACTTGTGGCCGCAGTTCAGCAGGATTTCAACCGCGTCGGTGTAGTTCACCTGGGCGAAATCGGCGGAGATAAAGCGTTCCAGACGCTCGATGGCTTCTTTATCTACGCGCTCAGCAAAGAATTTCATGTCGTCCATGCGCTCTTCCAGTACGGCCTTGAAGACGTACTTGAGCATCGCTTCCGCCAGCCCGGCAACATCGTCCAGATCGGCAAAGGCCACTTCCGGCTCCAGCATCCAGAACTCAGCCAGGTGACGGCTGGTGTTGGAGTTCTCAGCGCGGAAGGTTGGCCCGAAGGTGTAAACCTTGGACAGCGCGCTCGCGTAGGTTTCGCCGTTCAACTGGCCGGACACGGTCAGGAAAGCTTCTTTACCGAAGAAGTCTTTGTCGAAGTCGACTTTGCCTTCTGCGGTGCGAGGCAGGTTTTCCAGATCCAGCGTTGAAACGCGGAACATCTCGCCTGCGCCTTCGGTATCAGAGGCGGTAATCAGCGGCGTGGAAACCCAGAAGTAACCGTTTTCGTGGAAGAAGCGATGCAGCGCCTGAGCCAGCGTGTGACGAACGCGGGCCACGGCACCAATCATGTTGGTGCGCGGACGCAGGTGAGCCACTTCACGAAGGTATTCGATGCTATGGCGTTTGGCCGCCATCGGATAGGTGTCCGGATCGTCAACCCAGCCGGTCACTTCTACTTTGGTCGCCTGGAGTTCGAACGCCTGGCCCTGGCCCTGAGACTCAACCACTTTACCGGTGACAATCACGGAACAGCCGGTTGTCAGGTGCAGAACGTCTTCATTGTAATTGGGCAGAGAATTATTAATGACGGCCTGTACAGGATCAAAGCAGGAGCCGTCATAGACGGCGAGGAAGGAGATACCAGCTTTTGAATCTCTTCGAGTACGCACCCACCCGCGCACGGTGACTTCGCTGTCAACGGCGGCACGGCCCTGGAGTACGTCGGCTACAGGCACAACGCTCATAGTTTTCTCTCTATTAAATGGTCAATGACAAAAAAAACAGTAACCCACAGATGGGGGATATCTATGTTACCTGTCACGCGCCATCAGACAAGCAGAATTCGCGTTGCTTATGAAGAAATAAAGGAAAGAGAGGGGAGCGGTGAATAGCGAAGCCGCTATTCACCGGTGGTGGCTGAATCAGCTGGCTTTTTTGACCAACGGCAGGTCAAAAGCTTTACGCAGTGCCCGCACAAAGGCTTTATCGTGGCAGATGGTTTTACCCGGGCTGTCCGAAAGTTTCGCGACTGGCTTACCGTTACACTCCACAAGTTTGATCACGATGTTCAGGGGTTTAACCTGAGGAATATCGCAGGTAAGGCGAGTACCGATGCCAAAGCTGAGGTTAACCCTGGAGGAAAAATGGCGGTACAGCTCTACGGCCTTGCTCAAATCCAGGTTGTCTGAAAACACCAGCACTTTGCTTAGCGGGTCGATGCCCAGCTTTTGGTAGTGGGCGATGGCTTTTTCTCCCCATTCTACCGGGTCACCTGAGTCATGGCGCAGGCCCTGATAGCGGGTCGCAAACGCTTTACCAAAGTCACGCAGGAACGCATCCATGGTAATACAGTCGGTAAGGGCTATCCCTAACTGGTCAGGATACTCGTCAAGCCACGCCTGCAGCGCTGCACGCTGGCTATTAGCCAGATCCGGGCTTATCTGCTGATGCGCCTGGAACCATTCGTGGGCCTGAGTTCCCATTGGCGTAAGGTCAAGGCGGCGAGCCAGATCGTAGTTGCTGGTGCCGATAAACCACGGCTCCTGCTTAAGGCGCTCAACGATGGCCTGCTGCACTTCTCGGGAGAAGCGGCGGCGCGTGCCGAAGTCCATCAGCCGGAATCGGGAAAGGTCGAGCCCGTCCGTCAGGGCGTTAAATTCCTGAAGTTTGGTTTCGAGGTGGTCAAGCGCCATCTGGCGCGTGACGCCCGGAGCGCGGTGCTGGTGAACGACTTCACTGATCACCGCCAGCAGAGGCACTTCCCACAGAATGACTTCCCGCCACGGGCCGCTCAGGCGGATGTCTAAATGACCATGATTATTGGTCACCTGAACTTGTGCAGGGTCATAGCGGAAGTCGCGCAGCCAGTCGAGATAGTCGGCTTTGAAGAAGGGCAGGCTTTTCAGCCAGTGAAATTCTTCGTCGCTGAGATGAAGGTGCTGCATCGCCGCTACCTGCTCACGAATGGCGTCGGCATGAATGCCCAGCAGGTCGTCGCCGCGGCAGCGGAATTCCGCCGCGACGTTGACGTCGTAATAGCGGTGGTAAACCGCTTGCTGCATATGAAGCTTATAGGCGTCAGTATCCAGAAGCGTTTGCAAAATCGGGGAAGCGTGTCTTGTCATGGCGCGTTTCAGCATCCTCTCACAGGAGCGTTTCCATCCAGTCCGGGCAGATAAAGACGCGGGAGTATACCCTGATTATCCGTTTATTGAAGCAGGATCACAACATTCAGGGGGCCGCATGGGGAGGGGCGATCGGGCTTCAGACCGCATGAATAGGCTTCAATGCTTTGAATTAAAAGATGTTTAGAGTACTAAACAAAATGTGCGACTACGCTGTTTTCAACAAAATCACCGCCGGTTATCAGCCGGCGGTGATTCCTCGTTATTAACGAATACGCAGGCTGCCATTCTCTGCTTTGTCACGCAGCCGATGATTCAGGGACTGAAGCTCGCTGAGCGTCATTCTTCCCATGTCCGTTGCGCCTCCGTCCAGTAACGCATTGCTGAACCTGGCAAGCGCAGAGGCATCCAGGTAAAGAGCCTTCAGGCCATGCTGCTTTTTTTCATTAGGCGTTGGGTTGATGCGAATCAGCGTGTCTTTGGGCAGCGCCACATTCCGTACCCTGCAGGCCAGCGTCAATGTGGCGAGATCGGCGAGGGATTTAACCTCGATCTCCTTCAGCTTTCCACCGTTGGCCGTGCCGCTCAGAGGATGATTTTCAGCCTGGTAGTTAAACATTGAGGCCGTATTGCTCAATGAGTTATGGATGGTGTGCGTCTTCAGGTTGTTAACTTTACTGAAGCCAAACACCAGCGGAAGGGTCTGCCCGTCGTTGAGCAGATTCAGAAACGGCAACTTCCCCTCTGTCATCTCATTCTCAATACGCTGGAACGCGTTGCTGATAAGTTTGCGCGTTTGCTCGCTGTCGGGAGGATGGCTGTTATCAACAAATTTGATGTGGGCAGGTACGCCCGTCTGCTGCAGGATCTGCTCTGGCGTCTCCTTTTTTAACCGGTAGCCATTGTTTGAGAGCAGGCGCACCAGGCTGTCATAAACTGCCTCTTCAAGGTTATTACTGCTTTTTAGCATCAGCGTTGATGCCGGGAAATGTCTGGCAGACGCGGCGTGATTAATTGCTTTACTCAGCACGTATAGATTTGAACGCGTCTCTACCGTTGTGGGCTTAATACCCAGTCCCTTTGCGTAAACCCTCGGTTTCTGGCGCAGGTTCTCACGCGTTTCAAATTTGTTGCTCGACTCTCGCGTACGGTCAGAAAAAAACACTTTTCCTTCCAGCGACTGGGAGCCGCCTTTTGGGTCGTTCACTCCCCCTTTTAAAGCGCCGCTGCGTAGTATTTCAAACCCCCACGGAGAGCCATGAAATGCTTCCGGTTTGATATAGCCAGGCGGTGCGCTGGGATTCAGTGAAGCCAAAAGGCTCCGATAAAGCTGGGCGCGCGTGGTGCCGTCGATATCCCGACGATGGGCCAGGGCATCCAGAGGCGAGTTCCCTTGCTGGTCCAGTGCCACAGGTTTATAGCCCTGCTGCCTGAGCTTTTGGATGGTGGCGACATCGTTTTGGGCAACGGCCTGGTGAAACGCCATTGGGCCGGAAGGCGGAATACGCATGTTTATTTCTCTCTGGAGGAAGGGGTGTTGCTAAGTGGCAGAGGTAAAAGAAGAGTTCCGGGCGAGAGAAAGGCTTAATAACGCATAAACCGGCAAAAAATTTAGCTTAGCGGATGGCTAAGATGAAGATTCTGCATAGCAACATTCCTGCAACAGGAATAGACTGAAGTTCGTTATCTTACGGACGATGTATAAGGTTTTTTATGACACAACAGCCACAAGCCAAATATCGCCACGATTATCGCGCGGCGGATTATACGATAACCGATATCGATTTGACCTTTGACCTTGATGCCACAAAAACGCAGGTGACTGCGGTCAGTAAAATTGTCCGTCAGGGCGAAGCGGGCGCACCGCTGCAGCTTGATGGTGAAGACCTTACGCTGGTCTCCATCGCCGTAAACGGGACGCCATGGCAGCATTACCGCCAGCAGGATGGCGCGCTTATCCTGGAGCAGGTGCCGGATACCTTTACGCTGACGATTGTGAACGAGATCAGCCCGGCGACCAATACTGCGCTCGAAGGGCTCTATCAGTCCGGCGAGGCCCTGTGTACCCAATGCGAAGCAGAAGGCTTCCACCATATTACCTGGTACCTGGATCGCCCGGACGTGCTGGCGCGCTTCACGACCAAAGTCATCGCGGATAAAAGCAAATATCCTTATTTACTGGCTAACGGCAACCGCATTGCCGAAGGTGAGCTGGAAAATGGCCGTCACTGGGTGCAATGGCAGGATCCGTTCCCAAAACCTTGCTATCTGTTTGCGCTGGTGGCGGGCGATTTTGACGTCCTGCGCGACAGCTTCAAAACCCGTTCCGGGCGCGATGTTGCGCTGGAGCTGTTCGTTGACCGCGGCAACCTCGATCGCGCCGACTGGGCGATGACCTCGCTGAAGGCATCGATGAAGTGGGATGAAACCCGTTTCGGGCTGGAGTATGACCTCGACATCTATATGATTGTCGCCGTTGACTTCTTTAATATGGGCGCGATGGAAAACAAAGGGCTGAACATCTTTAACTCCAAGTATGTCCTTGCCCGCGCCGAAACCGCAACCGATAAAGATTACCTTGATATAGAACGCGTTATCGGCCACGAATACTTCCACAACTGGACCGGTAACCGCGTCACCTGTCGCGACTGGTTCCAGCTGAGCCTGAAAGAAGGGCTGACCGTCTTCCGCGACCAGGAGTTTAGCTCTGACCTGGGTTCTAGGGCGGTAAACCGTATTCAGAACGTGCGCACCATGCGCGCCATGCAGTTTGCCGAAGACGCAAGCCCTATGGCGCACCCGATCCGCCCGGACAAAGTTATTGAGATGAATAACTTCTATACCCTGACGGTATATGAGAAGGGGTCGGAAGTGATTCGTATGCTGCACACGCTGCTGGGCGAAGAGAACTTCCAGAAAGGGATGCAGCTCTACTTTGAGCGCCACGACGGCAGCGCGGCAACCTGCGATGACTTCGTGCAGGCGATGGAAGATGCCTCTAACGTTGACCTGTCCCATTTCCGCCGCTGGTATAGCCAGGCCGGTACGCCGGTCGTGACCGTGCGTGACGACTACGATCCGGAAACCGAGCAGTACACGCTCACCATCAGCCAGATGACTCCGCCGACCGCCGAACAGCAGGAAAAACATCCGCTGCATATCCCGTTTGATATCGAGCTGTACGATAACGAAGGGAAGGTGATCCCGCTGCAGAAAGATGGCCATCCGGTGCACCACGTACTGAACGTGACTCAGGCAGAGCAGACCTTTGTCTTCGACAACGTCTACTTCCAGCCGGTCCCGTCTCTGCTGCGCGAATTCTCTGCGCCGGTGAAGCTTGAGTATAAATGGAGCGACCAGCAGCTGACGTTCCTGATGCGCCACGCGCGTAACGACTTCTCCCGCTGGGATGCGGCGCAGAGCCTGCTGGCAACCTATATCAAGATCAACGTCAACCGCAGCCAGCAGGGGCAGCCTCTTTCTCTGCCGCTGCACGTTGCGGATGCGTTCCGCGCCATTCTGCTGGATGAGAAGATTGATCCGGCGCTGGCCGCGGAGATCCTGACGCTGCCTTCGCAGAATGAAATCGCCGAGCTGTTCCAGACCATCGATCCGATCGCCATTGCCGAAGTTCACGGTGCGCTGACCCGGACCCTGGCGGCGGAGCTGGCCGACGAGTTCCTGGCCATCTACAACGCCAATAAGCTCGACGGCTATCGTGTGGATCATGGTGACATCGGTAAACGCGCGCTGCGCAACACCTGCCTGCGCTATCTGGCATTTGGCGACGTTGAACTCGCTGAGCAGCTGGTGCGTGAGCAGTATCAGCAGGCTGACAACATGACCGACTCCATCGCCGCGCTGTCTGCAGCCGTGGCCGCGCAGCTGCCTTGCCGTGAAGAGCTGCTGGCGCAGTACGATGAGAAGTGGCACAAAGATGGTCTGGTGATGGATAAGTGGTTTGTTCTGCAGGCGACGAGCCCGGCGAGTAATACGCTGGCTAAAGTGCGTGAGCTGCTTAACCACCGCTCCTTCAGCCTGGGCAACCCGAACCGCGTTCGCTCTCTGATCGGTGCCTTTGCTTCAGGCAACCCGGCAGCGTTCCACGCCAAAGACGGCAGCGGCTACCAGTTTATGGTGGAGATGTTGACCGAGCTGAACAGCCGCAACCCGCAGATAGCTTCTCGTCTGGTTGAGCCGCTGATTCGCCTGAAGCGTTATGACGCGGAGCGTCAGGCTAAGATGCGCGCCGCGCTGGAGCAGTTGAAAGGGCTGGAGAACCTGTCCGGTGATCTGTTCGAGAAGATTGCCAAGGCGCTGGCATAAGCTTTTCCCCTCTCCCTCCGGGGAGAGGGTATAAACTCAGCCGGTGCGCACTTCGCGAGCCGGCTCTTCTGAACCTCGCTTCATCACTCTTGCCAGTACCTCAGCCTCCAGCTCGGCCAGCTTCACCGATCCCAGTCGGCGCGGGCGAGGTAAATCGACCGTCAGATCCAGGCCAATTTTCCCTTCTTCTATCAGCAGCACGCGATCGGCCATAGCCACCGCCTCGCTGACGTCATGGGTCACCAAAAGCACCGTAAAGCCGTGCTCCTGCCATAAAGAGACAATCAGCTCCTGCATTTCGATGCGGGTCAGGGCATCCAGCGCACCCAGAGGCTCATCAAGCAGCAACAAGCGTGGGCGATGAATGAGCGCCCTTGCCAGCGCAACGCGCTGCTTTTGTCCACCGGAAAGGGCGGCTGGCCACTCAGCGGCTCGATTTTCAAGACCCACGGCGGTAAGCGCCTGAAGCGCCGCCTCGCGCCAGTTGTTTTTCAGCCCAAGCCCGACGTTGTCTATCACCGTTTTCCACGGCAGCAGCCTGTCGTCCTGGAACATCAGCCGGGTGTCGTCCTGGCTCTCACGCAGAGGCGCGCTGCCGGCGTATAACGCGCCGTGATTAGGCGCCTCCAGCCCGGCAAGCAGGCGCAGCAGCGTGCTTTTACCGCCGCCGCTGCGGCCAACCACCGCCACAAACTGCCCGGCGGGGATTCGCAGTTCGAGCTGGTTAAGGATAACTTTTTCGCCATAGCGTTTACCGACGCCGTTTAGCCACAGCGGCGTGCCCTGATTCAGACGAGCTGTTGTCATACCGTCTCCTCCCTTAGCTGATAAGCCGGATGCCAGCGTAACCAGACGCGCTCCAGCAGGCGGGCGCTGACGTCGGCGAGTTTGCCCAGCAGCGCGTAAAGAATAATGGCCACGACCACCACATCGGTTTGCAGAAACTCCCTGGCATTCATCGCCAGATAGCCAATCCCTGAGTTTGCAGAGATGGTTTCCGCGACGATGAGCGTCAGCCACATTAGCCCAAGGGCAAAACGCACGCCGACCATAATTGACGGTAATGCGCCCGGCAGTATGACGTGAACAAACAGGCTGAAACCGGAAAGCCCGTAGCTGCGCGCCATCTCCAGCAGGCCGCGATCGATATTACGGATGCCGTGCCAGGTATTGATATAAATCGGGAACAGGGTGCCGAGCGCCACCAGGAAGATCTTGGCCGTTTCGTCGATGCCAAACCAAAGGATCACCAGCGGGATCAGGGCAAGATGCGGCACGTTGCGCAGCATCTGAATGGAGCTGTCCAGCAGGCGTTCTCCCCAGCGTGACAGGCCGCTAATCAGGCCTAAAATCAGGCCCAGCGATCCTCCAATGCTAAAACCGATCGCCGCGCGCCACGAGCTGATGGCCAGATGCTGCCAGAGCTCACCGCTGGCCGAGAGGCTCAAGAACGCCAGCACGACGCCTTCCGGAGAGGGCAAAATGCGCGATGAAAGCCAGCCCATGGAGGAGGCCAGCTGCCAGAAAAGCACAATGGCTACCGGCAGCGCCCAGGGCGCCAGCCGCAGCAAGACTTTGTGGGTGAATACCGTCATGCTGCCTCCCTAGCTTTGCGCCACTTTTCTCGGGATAAAGTCATTGGCGACCACTTCCCCTTTCTCCTGGACCTGTCGCGGCTGAGGAATTTCGGGGATAGCGACATCAAGGTGCGGGAACAGCAGTTCACCGGCGCGGTAAGCCTCTTCCAGGTGCGGATAGCCGGAGAGGATAAAACTGTCGATGCCCAGCTCGGCATATTCATTAATGCGGGCCGCAACGGTCGGCCCATCGCCCACCAGCGCGGTTCCTGCGCCACCGCGAACCAGCCCTACGCCAGCCCACAGGTTTGGGCTGATTTCCAGCTTGTCTCGTTTGCCGCCGTGCAGGGCGGCCATGCGCTGCTGACCAACGGAGTCGCTGCGTGCAAAGGCGGCCTGCGCTTTAGCAATGGTGATGTCATCGAGGTGTGAAATAAGCCGGTTTGCTGGCCTGCCAGGCCTCTTCGTTAGTTTCGCGCACGATAACGTGCAGACGGATGCCAAAACGCACCTCACGCCCCTGAGCTGCGGCCTTCGCCCGGACCTGATCTATTTTCTCCTTCACCAGGTGCGGGGGCTCACCCCAGGTCAGGTAAAGATCAACCTGTTCGGCCGCCAGATCCTGCGCGGCATCGGAAGAGCCGCCAAAATAGAGCGGAGGCCGCGGCTGCTGAACCGGGGGATAGAGCAGCTTCGCGCCTTTCACCTTTATGTGTTTGCCCTCGTAGTCAACGGTTTCGCCTTCCAGTACGCGGCGCCAGATGCGGGTAAATTCTGCCGAGGCCTCATAGCGCTCCTGGTGATCGAGAAATACCCCTTCCGCAGCCAGCTCTTCGGCATCGCCCCCGGTCACCAGGTTGAACAATGCCCGGCCGTTGGAAAGGCGATCAAGCGTGGCGGCCTGGCGCGCGGCAAGGGTGGGGGAAACCACGCTCGGGCGCAGGGCGACTAAAAATTTAAGCCGCTGGGTTACGGGGATCATTGAGGCGGCAACCAGCCAGGCATCCTCGCAGGAGCGTCCGGTCGGGATCAGCACGCCGGTAAAGCCGATGCGATCGGCTGCCTGCGCGATTTGCTGCAGATAGCCGTAGTCAACCGGGCGAGCACCTGTCTCGCTGCCAAGATAGTGACCATCACCGTGGGTAGGTAAAAACCAGAACAGATTCAGACTCATGACTTAGCTCCTTGTGTCGTGCCGGTGGGCTGCCAGATGCGGGTGCGAATATCGACTTTCTTCGGAACAAGGTGGTTTTCATAAAATAGATCCGCGGTGTTTTGCTGTTTAGCCGCGGTGGATTCGTTTACCGGTGTAATTTCAGAGGGGGGACGATGGTCGAGATAACTGGCGATCACCGGCTCCGGCAGGCCCATTGTTTTGGCGAGCAGCGAGACGCTTTCCGTTCGCTGGGTGCGGGTAAGCGTATCGGCGTCGCTAAAGGCTTTCAGCACCTGCTGGAGAAATACGCCATTGGCCTGCGCATAAGGGCGCGAGGCTAAATAGAAAGATCCGGTCTGATTAAGCTCGCTGCCGTCGGTTAAGACGCGGACGCCGCCGTTTAGCAGCGCCGCCGAATAGTACGGATCCCAGATGGCCCAGGCGTCTACGTTGCCCTGCTGAAAAGCAGCCCGCGCGTCGGCCGGAGTCAGGTAAGCGGGCTGAATATCGGAAAATTTCAGCCCGGCTTTCTGCAGCGCGCGCAGCACCAGGTTGTGCGAACTGGAGCCCTTCTGGAAGGCGATTTTATGACCTTTTAAATCGGCAACGGTTTTCAGCGGGCTATTTTCCGGCACCAGGATCACTTCTGCCTGAGGTTTGGGCGGCTCGGCGCCCACGTACAACAGATCGGCCCCTGCGGCCTGGGCAAAGATCGGCGGGATGTCTCCCGTACTGCCTATATCGATGCTGCCAACGTTCAGCGCCTCAAGCATTTGTGGCCCGGCAGGAAATTCCACCCACGAGACTTTGGTCTTCGGATACTGCTTTTCCAGCAGCTGGTGGCTTTTGGCCAGCACCATGCTGACCGATCCCTTTTGATACCCAATACGAAGTTGTTCCGGACCACTCTCTGAAGCATTGCTGTAGGTTGAAAAGGCGAGCAGCCCGGCAAAGGCAAGCCACGGAGAGCGGCGTTTTAGCAGATTAAACATGGCTGACTCCCCGTACGTTAAAAGGCGAAGGCACTGCAAAATCACGGCGATGAAGCGCCTGCCAGAATGTTTCCAGCGATTCATCGAGGCGTTTTTGCAGATTGGGCGTGAACTGAGGTTTGTGCTGGTAGTCGGTGACCTGGCTATCATCGGCAAATACGCCGTGCAGGATTTCCTGGGCCTTGAGCGCGTTTAACACGGGTTTTAAGGCATAGTCCACGGCGAGCATATGGGCCACCGTGCCGCCGGTGGCGAGAGGCAGGACGACCTTTTTCTCCAGTGCGCGTTCGGGGAGCAGGTCGAGCAACGTTTTTAGCGCGCCCGAAAACGAGGCTTTGTAGACCGGCGTGGCGATAATCAGCCCGTCGGCGGTGCTGAGCTGCTCAATAAGGGTTAACAGCGCCGGGCTATCAAACCGGGCATAGAGCAGGTCTTCCGGCGCAAAATTCTGAAGGTGCCAGTGATAGACTTCAACATCCAGGGCGCTCAGCCTCTCCCGCGCATACTCCAGCAGAGAGCTGGAGCGGGAAGGGTAGCGAGGGCTTCCGGCCAGGGTAATCACACGCATCATGACTCCTTATAACTAATTGTTTGCTTATATCTAACATTGATAACAATTAGCGTGATACTCGCAGAGATGATTTCCTCAGCTAAGTGATTTTTCCGGGATAGATTTGCGAAAAAGCGCATATCGCAAGCGGGGAAAGAAAACGTTTGCTTCTATTCAGGCTTTTTTGCGGCAGGTCAATTCCAATCATCGCCCGGATCGTGAATAATAGCGCCCCGGTCTGCACACCGGGAATCCAGGAGAGTTCATGTACTACCCCTTCGTTCGTAAAGCCCTTTTCCAGCTCGATCCTGAGCGCGCTCATGAGTTAACTTTTCAGCAACTACGCTTTGTCACCGGTACGCCGCTTGAGTGGCTGGTTCGCCAGGACGTGCCGTCAAAACCGGTGACCTGCATGGGGTTAACGTTCAAGAATCCGCTGGGCTTAGCCGCCGGCCTGGATAAAAACGGCGAATGTATTGATGCCTTCGGGGCGATGGGCTTCGGTTCTATTGAGATTGGTACGGTGACGCCTCGCCCGCAGCCGGGGAACGATAAACCGCGGATCTTCCGTCTGGTGGAGGCCGAAGGGCTTATTAACCGAATGGGTTTTAATAATCTCGGGGTAGACAACCTGGTCGAAAATGTAAAAAAAGCGCATTTCGACGGCGTGCTCGGGATTAATATCGGCAAGAATAAAGACACCCCCGTTGAGCAGGGTAAAGATGATTATCTGGTCTGTATGGATAAAATTTATCCGTATGCTGGCTATATTGCGATCAATATCTCATCGCCGAATACGCCAGGGCTGCGTACGCTGCAATATGGCGAAGCGCTGGACGATCTTTTAAGCGCCATTAAAAATAAGCAACAGGCGCTGCAAGAGATCCATCATAAATATGTTCCCGTGGCGGTGAAGATCGCGCCGGATCTTTCTGAAGAAGAATTGATCCAGGTGGCGGACAGCTTAGTTCGCCATAATATCGATGGGGTCATCGCTACCAATACCACTTTAGATCGCAGCCTGGTCCAGGGAATGAAGCACTGCGATGAAACCGGTGGCTTAAGCGGCCGACCGGTGCAGTTAAAAAGCACCGAAATTATTCGTCGCCTGTCGCAGGAATTAAATGGCCGGTTACCGATTATCGGCGTCGGCGGTATTGATTCGGTGATCGCTGCTCGCGAGAAGATGGCGGCGGGAGCCTCACTGGTTCAAATATACTCAGGTTTCATTTTTAAAGGCCCGCCGTTGATTAAAGAGATCGTTACCCACCTCTGATCATTTACTCTTTGCAAACATCCAGGGCTTTATTTTCGGCCCTGGTTGTTTTATATTCCGCTACTGTTGCTTATTTAAACATATTGGTCTTTTATTAATATGGTGAAAATCTGAGTGGCAATTCAGCAGCGGGATAAATGAAGGGTAAGCATTATGCGAATAAAACCGGACGATAACTGGCGTTGGTATTTCGACGAAGAGCACGATCGCATGATGCTCGATCTGGCCAATGGCATGCTGTTCCGTTCGCGCTTTCCTCGAAAAATGCTGACACCGGATGCCTTTGAAAACACAGGTTTTTGTGTTGATGACGCGGCGCTCTATTTCTCCTTTGAAGAAAAGTGCCGTGATTTGCCGTTGGCCAAAGAGCAGCGCGCCGAGCTGGTGCTTAACGCGCTGGTGGCGATTCGTTTCCTCAAACCTCAAATGCCGAAAAGCTGGCATTTTGTCTCGCACGGCGACTGCTGGCAGCCTGCAGCAGGGGAGGGAGCCTGCGTGTGGTTAAGTGAAAACATGCAGCAGGTGAACCTGCTGGTGGTAGAAACCGGCGACAATGCCGCGCTTTGCCTGCTTGCGCAGCAGGGGTTGACGCTGGCCGGTCGTACCATGCAGCTGGGCGATGCCATTAAAGTCATGAATGACCGGCTGAAGCCGCAGCCTTTAAGCAGCGGTCTCAGCCTCGATCAGGCCGTTTAACGCAGCGCGAGGGTAACATTTCCGGCGGGAACGCAGCTGCAGCTTAAAATGGTGCCATCGGCGCCGATTGCCCCTTTCTTTAACGCCTTCACTTCTCCCTCCAGCAAACGAATTCGACAGCTTCCGCAAATGCCGGCACGGCAAGAGTAGGGAACCCGAATCCCTTTACCTTCCAGCTGCTCCAGAAGAATTTGCTGATTATTACCCCGGAACGTTGTGCCTTCCCAGTCGATATTGACCCTGCTTTCAGGCTGGCTCTCTGGTTCAAGGCTTTCGACCACTTCTCCCGGGCCATAAACATTCGCCGGTTTGTGGGCGAGCACTTCCAGCTCATCACCGACGCGGATAATGCCGCTGTTACGGGCAATTAAATTCTGACCAAAATCCACTGCACCGCTGTTATCCTGCGCGGTGCGGAAGCCCTGCAGCGTTTTTAACGGTTCACCGCTTGGGTGTTTCAGGCCACGCTCCGGGCTTACGGTGGTGAAAATGCAGCGGCTGCAAGGTTTGGCGACATCAAAGGTGACGCCGCCGATACGCACGACTTTCCAGGTATCTTCCGCCCACGCCGGCACGCCGGTGACCACCATATTGGGGCGAAACTGGGTCATTTTCACGCTGGCCGGGCAGCGGTTTTGCAGGTCGCGCAGCGAAGCTTCATTGGTCAGTAAATAAGGGAAGCCGTCGGCAAACGAGAGCGGGACTTCTTCGTGACGCTTCACCCGGCGGGTAGGCTGCTCGCCAACCCAGCGAAGCTGCACCGGGCGAGAGAAGAAACCGCTGAGCCAGCGGTTAATCTCGTCGGGGGCGATAAAAGCGGTAAAGTGCGAGCCCCAAACTTCCGTTGGCTCCGGAGTGGCGGCAAAATCAGCAAAACGAATGCTGGCCGAGCTGCCGTCCGGGGCAGATAAATGAAGGCCGTCATGCAGAAACGCCGGGGTAAACAACACCATCTGTGGATGCTGGCGGGCGGTAATAAAGGTGCCATCCAGTTCGGTAATCATAAAGATGCGATCGAACGCTAAACCGCTGGTGGTTGCCTGCGCGTGGGAGAGCGCCAAACCGCGCATGGATTTAACCGGGTGAATAAAGAGATGGGACAAAGTAATCACGGCGCCCTCCGTGGGAAATAAATTAAGAGGGCAACTTTATGACATGCGTTGCGGATTAGCTATAATGCGCCACAATTTTCTTTTTACCTGATAAGTGACGATATGAATTCTCTGTTTGCCAGTACGGCGCGTGGGCTTGAAGAGCTGTTAAAAACTGAACTAGAAAAGCTGGGAGCCCAGAGCTGCCAGGTGGTTCAGGGCGGCGTACATTTCCAGGGGGATACTCGTCTACTCTATCAAAGCCTGATGTGGAGCCGCCTGGCTTCGCGTATTTTGCTGCCGCTCAGCGAATGCAAAGTTTACAGCGATCTCGATCTGTACCTCGGCGTTATGGCTATCGACTGGCCGGCGCTGTTCGGACCGGGCGCAACGTTTGCCGTGCACTTCAGCGGCCTGAACGAAACCATTCGCAACAGCCAGTACGGCGCCCTGAAGGTGAAGGATGCGATCGTCGACTCCTTTACCCGCAAGAATCTGCCGCGCCCGGATGTCGATCGCGAGCAGCCTGACCTGCGTATTAACGTCTGGCTTAATAAAGATACCGCCAGCATCGCGCTGGATCTCAGCGGTGAAGGTCTGCATCAGCGCGGTTACCGCGATGCCACCGGTGCCGCGCCAATTAAAGAAACGCTGGCGGCGGCAATCGTGATGCGCTCCGGCTGGCAGCACGGCACGCCGCTGCTGGATCCGATGTGCGGGTCCGGTACGCTGCTGATCGAAGGAGCGATGATCGCCACAGATCGTGCGCCGGGCCTGCATCGTAAGCATTGGGGCTTCCTGAACTGGGCAAAGCATGATGCTGACGTCTGGAAAGAGGTGGTGACCGAAGCTCAGGTTCGCGCTCGCCGTGGCCTGAGCGAATACCCGTCTCGCTTCTTTGGTTCTGATAACGATAGCCGCGTCATTGAGCGCGCTCGCGCTAACGCCCGTCGTGCAGGCCTCGCTGACATCATTTCTTTTGAAGTGAAGGATGTTGCTAAGCTGACTAACCCGCTGCCGGAAGGCCCCGCAGGTACGGTTATCAGTAACCCGCCTTACGGCGAGCGTCTGGAAAGCGAACCTGCATTGATTGCCCTGCACAGCCTGCTGGGACGTCATCTGAAAAACCAGTTCGGCGGCTGGAACCTGTCGCTGTTCAGCGCCTCTCCTGAGCTGCTGAGCTGCCTGCAGCTGCGCGCCGATCGCCAGTTTAAAGCCAAAAATGGTCCTCTGGATTGCGTACAGAAAAACTATCAGCTGGCGGCTAACCCGGCCGGCGTTGCTGTGGCCAGCGGCCAGATTGCCGAAGACTACGCCAACCGCCTGCGTAAAAACGTCAAAAAGCTTGATAAGTGGGCGCGCCAGGAGGGGATTGAGTGCTACCGCCTCTACGACGGCGACCTGCCGGACTACAACGTGGCGGTCGATCGCTACGGCGAGTGGGTGGTGGTGCAGGAATATGCGCCGCCGAAAACTATCGATCCGAACAAAGCCCGTCAGCGCCTGTTTGACGTCATAGCAGCAACGCTTGCGGTGCTTGAGCTGCCAACCAACAAGCTGGTGTTAAAAACACGCGAACGCCAGAAAGGGAAAAATCAGTACCAGAAGATGGGCGAAAAGGGCGACTTCATGGAGGTGAGTGAGTACGATGCTCGCCTGTGGGTTAATCTCACCGATTATCTGGATACCGGCCTGTTCCTCGACCACCGTATCGCCCGTCGAATGCTGGGCCAGATGAGCAAAGGTAAAGACTTCCTGAACCTGTTCTCCTATACCGGCAGCGCAACGGTACACGCGGGGCTCGGCGGCGCGAAAAGCACCACCACGGTGGATATGTCTCGTACCTATCTTGAGTGGGCCGAGCGTAACCTGCGCCTGAACGGCTTGACCGGCCGCGCACATCGCCTGGTCCAGGCCGATTGTCTTGGCTGGCTGCGCGACAGCGATGAACAGTTCGATCTGATCTTTATTGACCCGCCGACGTTCTCTAACTCCAAGCGTATGGAGGATTCTTTCGACGTGCAGCGTGACCATATTGCGCTGATGAAGGATCTCAAGCGCCTGCTACGTCACGGCGGTACCATTATGTTCTCCAACAATAAACGTGGCTTCAAAATGGACTTCGCCGGCCTGGCGGAGCTTGGCCTGGTTGCACAGGAAATCACACAAAAAACGCAGTCGCAGGACTTTGCGCGCAACCGCCAGATCCATAACTGCTGGTTAGTCACTCACGAATCCCGGGATTAATAGTCATGTCATTAATTAGTATGCACGGTGCCTGGCTGTCGTTTAGCGACGCGCCGCTGTTAGATAACACCGAATTACACATCGAAGAAAACGAACGCGTCTGTCTGGTTGGCCGCAACGGCGCGGGCAAGTCCACGCTGATGAAGATCCTTAACCGTGAAATCCCGCTGGACGATGGCCGCATGGTTTACGAGCAGGATCTGATCGTCGCACGTTTGCAGCAGGATCCGCCGCGTAACGTTGCGGGCACGGTGTATGACTTTGTGGCTGAAGGCGTGGAAGAGCAGGCTGAGTACCTGAAGGCTTATCACGATATCTCCCATAAAGTGATGACCGATCCGAGCGACAAAAATCTCAACGAGATGGCGCGCATTCAGGAGATCCTCGATCACCAGGGCCTGTGGCAGCTGGACAGCCGCATTAATGAAGTGCTTGAGCAGCTTGGCCTGGAAGCTGATACCGAGCTGTCCGCGCTTTCCGGCGGCTGGCTGCGTAAAGCGGCGCTGGGCCGCGCGCTGGTCAGTTCCCCGCGCGTGCTGCTGCTTGACGAACCAACCAACCACCTCGATATCGAAACTATCGACTGGCTGGAGGGGTTCCTGAAAGAGTTTCAGGGCAGCATTATCTTTATCTCCCACGACCGTTCCTTTATCCGCAACATGGCTACCCGTATTGTGGATCTGGACCGCGGTAAGCTGGTCTCTTACCCAGGCGACTACGATCAGTATCTGCTGGCAAAAGAAGAGGCCCTTCGCGTGGAAGAGCTGCAGAACGCCGAGTTTGACCGCAAGCTGGCACAGGAAGAAGTGTGGATCCGTCAGGGCATTAAAGCTCGCCGTACCCGTAACGAGGGCCGTGTTCGTGCGCTGAAAGCGATGCGTCGCGAGCGCGGTGAACGCCGTGAGGTGATGGGCAGCGCGAAGATGCAGGTGGAAGAGGCAAGCCGCTCTGGCAAGATTGTCTTCGAGATGGAAGAGGTTAACTACCAGGTTGCAGGCAAAACGCTGGTGCGCGATTTCTCCGCTCAGGTTCAGCGTGGCGATAAAATTGCGCTGGTGGGGGCAAACGGCTGCGGTAAAACTACGCTGCTTAAGCTGATGCTGAGCCAGCTTCAGGCCGACAGCGGCCGCGTGCACTGCGGCACCAAGCTGGAAGTGGCCTATTTCGACCAGCACCGCGCCGAGCTGGATCCTGACCGCACGGTGATGGATAACCTGGCGGAAGGTAAGCAGGAAGTGATGGTGAACGGCAAGCCACGCCACGTGCTGGGCTACCTGCAGGACTTCCTGTTCCACCCAAAACGAGCCATGACTCCGGTGCGCGCGCTCTCCGGTGGGGAAAGAAACCGCCTGCTGCTGGCCCGTTTGTTCTTAAAACCCAGCAACCTGCTGATTCTCGATGAACCTACAAACGATCTGGACGTCGAAACGCTGGAGCTGCTGGAAGAGCTGATTGATGGCTATCAGGGCACCGTAATGCTGGTAAGCCACGACCGTCAGTTTGTGGATAACACCGTCACCGAATGCTGGATCTTCGAAGGCCAGGGTAAAATCGGTCGCTATGTCGGCGGCTACCACGACGCTAAAGGCCAGCAGGGTTCAGCCCAGCCTCTGCGTCAGGCTGCGGCGGTGAAAACCGAGAAGGTCGAAGCGCAAAAAGCAGAACCTGTTAAACGTGCTAATAGCAAACTAAGCTATAACCTGCAGCGCGAACTGGAGCAACTGCCTCAGCGACTTGAGCAGCTGGAAGCCGATTTGGGCGTGCTGCAGGCCAAAGTCGCCGATGCGGATTTCTTTAACCAGCCGCACGATACGACCCAGAAAGTCCTCGCGGAGATGTCCGCTGCGGAGCTGGCCCTGGAAGAGGCCTTCGAACGTTGGGAATATCTCGAAGCGCTGAAAAACGGCTCGTAATCTAAGGAGAGTTACGATGTGTGCCACACACCACCATCGCTCGCATATTCTGTGTCGACAATGTGATTTGCTGGTGGCGCTGCCGGAGCTGCAGGATGGCCATAAAGCCTCCTGCCCGCGCTGTGGCACACCTCTGGTCACGCAGTGGTATTTACCGCGCCAGCGGCCTACGGCCTACGCTCTGGCCGGGCTGTTTATGCTGCTGCTGGCCAACCTGTTTCCTTTTATCAACATGAAGGTGGCCGGGATCAGCAGCGAAGTGACGCTGATGGAAATACCCGGCGTGATGTTTTCTGAAGACTACGCCAGCCTCGGTACCTTCTTCCTGCTCTTTGTTCAGGCAGTTCCGGCTTTTTGCCTGCTCACCATTCTGCTGTTAGTCAACCAGGTAAAAATGCCTTTTGGGCTTAAGCGCTGGCTGGCGCGAATTTTGTTCCAGCTAAAAAGCTGGGGGATGGCGGAGATCTTTCTGGCCGGCGTGCTGGTCAGCTTCGTTAAGCTTATGGCCTATGGTGATATTGGCGTCGGGAGCAGTTTCATTCCCTGGTGCCTGTTTTGCATTTTGCAGCTTCGGGCATTTCAGTGCGTGGATCGCCGCTGGCTGTGGGATGATATCGCGCCAATGCCTGAGGTACATAAGCCGTTAAAGGTGGGCGTTTCGGGCATCAAGCAGGGGCTGCGTTCCTGCCCCTGCTGTACGGCGATTGTTGACGCTGATACGCTGGTCTGCCCGCGCTGTGGCACGCACGGGCACGTACGCCGCAGGCACAGTTTGCAGTGGACGCTGGCGCTGCTGGTCACCTCTATCATGCTCTATCTGCCGGCAAATATTCTGCCGATCATGGTCACCGAAATGCTGGGCAGCAAATATCCCTCGACGATTTTAGCCGGGGTGATCCTGCTGTGGAGTGAGGGATCGTACCCTGTTGCGATGGTTATTTTTATCGCCAGTATTATGGTGCCAACGCTAAAAATGATTGCCATTGCCTGGCTGTGCTGGGATGCAAAAGGGCACGGCAAGCGTGACAGCGAGCGTATGCACCTGATTTATGAGGTCGTCGAGTTCGTTGGCCGCTGGTCAATGATTGACGTATTTGTTATTGCCGTTCTCTCTGCGCTGGTGCGCATGGGCGGGTTGATGAATATCTATCCGGCCCTGGGGGCGTTAATGTTTGCTTTTGTGGTTATTTTGACAATGTTTGCCGCGATGACCTTTGACCCTCGCTTGTCCTGGGATCGAGCAGACGATGTAACTGACGAGGAGTCTTCCGAGCATGGAAAATAAGAGCGGCGAGGCGAAAGTACAGAAGGTAAAAAACTGGTCGCCGGTTTGGATCTTTCCCATCGTAACGGCGCTAATTGGCGCCTGGATCCTGTTTTACCACTACAGCCATCAGGGTCCGGAAGTGACGCTGATCACCGCCAATGCAGAAGGGATTGAGGGCGGGAAAACCACCATTAAGAGCCGCAGCGTGGACGTCGGCGTCGTTGAAAGCGCACAGCTGACCGACGACCTGCACCACGTGGAAATTAAGGCGCGCCTTAATGCCGGTATGGAAAAACTGCTGCATAAAGACTCGGTCTTTTGGGTGGTAAAACCGCAGGTGGGACGAGAGGGCATTTCGGGGCTTGGGACGCTGCTTTCCGGCGCCTATATCGAACTGCAGCCGGGTACGAAAGGCCAGCAGCCAGATAACTATGCTCTATTGGATGCACCACCGCTGGCACCACCTGATGCAAAAGGTATACGCATCACGCTCGACAGTAAAAAAGCCGGTCAGCTAACGCCGGGGGACCCTGTGCTGTTCCGCGGTTATCGCGTAGGGTCGGTGGAGACCAGCACCTTCGATACCAACAAGCGGGCTATCAGCTATCAGCTGTTTATCGCCGCTCCTAACGACAAGCTCATCACCAGCAACGTCCGCTTCTGGAAAGACAGCGGCATCGCCGTTGATATGTCTTCGCAGGGGATGCGCGTTGAAATGGGCTCGCTGACCACGCTGTTTAGCGGCGGCGTGAGCTTTGACGTGCCCGACGGCTGGGAGTGGGGCAAGCAGGTTGAGTCTGGCACTGACTTCCAGCTGTTTGACGATCAGAAAAGCATCCAGGATTCGCTGTTTACCGATCATATCGACTACCTGATGTTCTTCAAAGATTCTATTCGCGGCCTGCAGCCTGGCGCGCCGGTAGAGTTCCGGGGGATTCGTTTGGGAACCGTGGCTCAGGTGCCATTCTTTGACGAGGGTATGCGCCAGAAGCTGAACGATGATTTCCGTATTCCGGTGCTGATCCGCATTGAGCCAGAACGCCTGAAAAATATGGTGGGGAACGAGGCGGATATTCCCGCCAACCTGAAGGCATTAATTCAGCGCGGCCTGCGCGCTTCGATGAAAACGGGCAATCTGCTTACCGGGGCGCTGTATATCGATCTCGATTTTTATCCGAATGAGAAAGCGGTGACGGAAATTCCGAGCATCAGCGGTTATCCGGTGATCCCAACGATGAGCGGCGGACTGGCGCAGATTCAGCAAAAACTGCTGGAAACGTTAAATAAGATCAATAACCTGCCGATCAATCCGATGCTGGAACAGGCGACGAGTACGCTGGGTGAAAGTCAGAAAACCATGCGTCACCTGCAGCAGACGCTGGATAACCTGAACAAGATCACCGCCAGCCAGTCAATGCAGCAGCTGCCGGAAGATATGCAGAAAACGCTTCGCGAACTGAACCGCAGCATGCAGGGCTTCCAGCCGGGCTCCGCAGCGTACAACAAGATGGTGGCGGATATGCAGCGCCTTGACCAGGTGCTGCGCGAGCTGCAGCCGGTATTGCGTACGCTAAACGACAAGAGCAATTCGCTGATATTTGAAGCGAAGGATAAAAAGGATCCGCAGCCGAAGAGGGCACAACCATGAAAAAGTGGCTCACGCTAGCCGCCGTATTGACGCTGTCCGCCTGTAGCGGCAGCGATAACGGCAAGACGTATTACCAGCTGCCGCAGACCTCACAGCCTGTCATGCAGGCCGTGAGCCAGCCGGGAAGCCACTTGCTGTGGGTGGATCAGGTGACCGTGCCCGATTTCCTGGCGGGTACCGGGGTGGTTTACCAGACTACCGACGTTCAGTACGTCATCGCGACCAGCAATCTGTGGGCCAGCCCGCTGGATCAGCAGCTGCGCAATACGCTGGTCAGCAATCTCAGCAGTGCGCTGCCGGGCTGGGTGGTAGCTTCCCAGCCTTTGGGTAACGATCAGGCGGCGCTGAGTGTGAACGTGACCGGCTTCCACGGTCGCTACGACGGCAAGGTGATTGTCAGCGGAGAGTGGCTGCTCAAGCGTCAGGGCGAGATTATCAAGCGTCCGTTCCACATCGAGCTGAAGCAGCAGGATGATGGCTACGATGCGATGGTGAAAACCTTGGCTCAGGGCTGGCAGCAGGAGGCTAAGAGTATGGCTTCGGAGCTCACACGCCTTAATTAATAGGTAAAATGAATGGTACAAAAAAGCTGCGATTCTCACCTTCGGGTGGTCGCAGCTTTTCTTTTTTTGTGAATCAGTTAGCGGCCAGAACGCTTCGGTTTTAGCCGAAAAGATAACCAGAATAGCCCATGAATGTGACATTGGCGTGAATTTTGCGCATTGACGATCGCCTCATTTCGCGTTATTCGTTTATCCGTGGTTGCGTATTTTGTAATCACTGTTTTCTTTTCCACCAGACAATGTAATGAGGGAAACGAGGCATGAAGAGACAAAAACGAGATCGCCTGGAACGGGCACATCAACGTGGTTATCAAGCAGGTATTGCCGGACGCTCGAAAGAGATTTGTCCCTATCAGACTCTGAATCAGAGGTCCTACTGGATGGGAGGCTGGCGAGAAGCCATGGAAGACAGGGCGATTACTGCGTAGTCACTGTCTCTTTAGAAAAAGAAACCTCCGCACCGTGGAGGTTTCGCCTTTTATAACGTTGGTAACAACAATCAGGGTTTAGGGAAAATCCAGACGTGCTGTTCCGGCAGCTGCAGATGATGGGGTTGAGCGTCGCGCATTTCATTGCCGTAGGCGCGGATGACAAAATCATCCCCTGCGGTACGGAATAAATACTCCCAGCGGTCACCCAGATACATGCTGGTCAACAGCGGCAGCGTCATGCCATTTTCTCCTGGCCGATCGTCAATCCGTACTCGCTCAACGCGAATCACCGCCGTACCTTCCTGTCCGGCGACTACGCCAGCCCCGGCTTTTCCCCAGAGCGCCCAGTCGCTACCTTCAATACGGGCTCTTCCGTCGCGAACCTCGGTCACTTTGCCGTTCAGGCGGTTATTGCTGCCCATAAACTCGGCGGTAAAAAGCGTTTGCGGCGAGCCATACATCTCCTGCGGCGTGCCCTGTTGCTCTATTTTGCCATTATTCAGCAGCAGAATACGGTCGGAAATCGCCATCGCTTCATTTTGGTCGTGGGTCACCATCAGCGCCGACAGCCCGAGCTTGATAATCAGTTCTCGCAGGAAAACGCGGGCCTCTTCGCGCAGCTTTGCATCCAGGTTGGAAAGCGGCTCATCGAGCAAAATTACGGGAGGGTTATAGACCAGCGCACGGCCTATGGCCACGCGCTGCTGCTGTCCGCCGGATAGCTGATAAGGATGACGCTTTCCGAGATGCCCGAGGCCCAGCTGATCCAGAACCGCCTGTACACGCTGGTTGATCTCCGCCGTCGCCACCTTACGCAGCTTTAGCGGATAGGCGACGTTTTCAAAGACGGTTTTGTGGGGCCACAGGGCATAAGACTGAAATACCAGGCCCAGGTTACGCTCTTCCGCCGGGATCTCTTTACGCGATGCGCCGTCGTAAACGTTATTTTTCCCGATGACAATGGTGCCCTGAGTGGGTTTTTCCAGCCCGGCGACGGCACGCAGCAGCGTGGTTTTGCCGCTGCCGGAGGGGCCGAGCAGCGAGACAACCTCGCCGCGCCTGAGATCCATGGAAACGCCTTTCAGCACCGGGTTGTCGCCGTAGGTTAAGTGTAGGTTCTCGACCGATAACTCAATCATGTAATTTCACTCCAAAACGAAGGGCAATGCCGAGCCCTAACACCACAAACAGGATATTGATAAACGAAAGCGCGGCGACAATATCGATAGCGCCTGCGGCCCACAGCGAAACCAGCATTGAGCCGATGGTCTCTGTGCCTGGCGAAAGCAGGTAGACGCCGGTGGAATATTCACGCTCAAAAATCAGAAACATCAGCAGCCAGGATCCAATCAGGCCATAGCGCGACAGCGGTATGGTGACGTGGCGGGTAATTTGCCCTCGGCTCGCTCCGGTGCTGCGGGCAGCCTCTTCCAGCTCCGGACCAACCTGCAGAAGGGTGGAGGAGATAAGTCGCAGGCCATAGGCCATCCAGACGACGGTATAGGCCAGCCAGACGCTGAATATTGTGCTGCGCAGCGAGCGTAACCAGACTATGAGGTTATCCCGCAGCCACTGGGACCACGGCATGCCGGAAAGCCAGCCGGATTTCAGCGCGTTATCCAGCCACATTGGCAGGAATAAGAACACCCACAGGAAGGCCAGACCGGCCAGCAGGCCCGGTACGGCGCGGGGAACCAGCACGCTGTAGTCCAGGAAGCGGGTGACGTTATCCGGCTTTCTGTGCATGGCGATGCCGATAAACAGATAGCAGACCACCGCCAGCGCACCGCCGATAACCCCAATCGCCATGGAGTTGACGATGGCTCGCAGCAGGTTTGGCTGTTCCCAGATGGTGCGGAAGGTGTTCAGCGAAAGTTCATCCCACAGCGAGACGCCAACGCCCCAGTTAGAAATAAAGGAACGCAGGACGACGCCAATCAGCGGCACGCCGATGGTAACGGTCAGCCAGAAAGCGACCACTGCGCCGGCGACCCAGCGCCATTTTCCAAGCGGCAGTGCTCTTGCCTGGGAAGCTTTGCCTTTGACGGTCACAAATCTGTTTGCGGTGCGCATCAGTCGGCGCTGCAGCATCACCAGCGGAATAGTGATACAAATCAGCACCACGGCAACGGCGGCCATCAGGTGGTAAGAAGGCGTCCCGAGCTTGTTGGTTAGCTTGTAGAGGTAAGTCGCCAGCACCATGTTGCCTTCCGGATCGCCCAGCACGAGCATCAGGCCGAACACTTCCAGGCCAAGGAAGAACAGCAGCACGGTGGCGTAAAGCATTGCCGGGCGCACCATCGGCAGACTGACGGCGGTCATGACCTGAAGCGGCGTTGCGCCTGCGGTGCGTGCTGCCTCTTCGACATCAGAGCCTACGCTGCGCAGCGCCGAGGAAATATAGAGATAAGCATGAGGAACGTGCGTCAGGCCGGCAATGACCACGATGCTCGACATGTCGTAGATATTCCACGGCACGAAGCCAAGCAGCGACTGAGCCCACAGAGAAAAGAAGCCGACCGGGCCTGCGGCGACGACATAGCCAAATCCCAGCACCATCGGCGAAACAAAAATGGGCACCAGAATCAGCGGCTCAATGATCCGCCTGCCGGGCAGATCGGTTCGCACCATCAGGAAAGCCAGGATACCGCCGAGCGGAATGGCGATAACCACCAGCCCAAAGGCCAGAATAAAGCCGCTCTTCAGGGCCAGGTAAAAATCGGAGTCGGTGAAGATAAACTCAAATGATTCGAGGCTCCACTCTTTCGACGGCGAAAAAAACGGGGCCGAAAGGAAGCTTTGTATAACGATAAACGACAGTGGAACGTAGATAACCAGCGCAGTTATCAGCACCACGATGCCGCGCGGCAGGCTCTGCCACTTTCTGCGTAATGCATCCATGTAACGATCCCTCAGGTCAGTAAGCCTGAATAGCCTAATGTGTTCGGGTTAAGCGAGGCGTAGCCGGAGGGCACGCCTCATCAGAGGATTATTTTGCTGCGGCTTCGCGCCACTGCTTGATGTAGTCCAGGCGCTTTTTCTGCTGCAGGTATTCCAGCAGGGTTTCATCAACCGGGATGGGTTTTAGCGCGCTGCCAAGTTTTTTGGTCATGCCGTCGATGTCGTTGTCGCCGTCGATATCATTGCGGATGGACGGAATATCAGCCTTGTTTGCGAGAATGTTTTGCCCTTTCTCAGACAGCACGTAGTCAATCCACAGCTTAGCGGCGTTGCTGTTTTTGGCTTCACTGCTGATAAAGGATACGCGCGACAGCACCAGGGTATAGTCCTTCGGATAAGCGATGCCGAGAGAGGTATCGGTTTTAGCGCGTGCTTCGGCGTAAGAGCCCAGGATGTTGAAGCCAATCAGGTTTTCCCCTGAGGAGACACGCTCCATCATCGTCCCGGTTGAGGACTGAACAGAAAGACCACCTTTGGCCACATCGGCCAGGGTTTTAAAGTAATTCGGATCGGCTTTGTGATCCTGTACGGACAACATAAATCCGAGGCCGGATTTTTCGATATCGTAGGTGGTGACCTTTTTACTGAATTTATCCGGCTGGCTGGCGATAAGCTTCGCCAGCGCCTCATGGCTTTCAGGGACTTCGTTTGCCGGGATCAGACGTTTGTTGTAGATAAAAATAACCGGCTCGTAGGTGGTGCCGTAAGCCTTGTCTTTCCAGACCGCCCACTTTGGCAGCTGGCCCTGCTCGGGGGATTTGTACTCCTGAGCGTAGTCGGTGGCGAGCTTCAGCGCAGTATCCATTGAAGAGCTCCAGACTACATCACCGCTGGTCCCCCCTGCGGCCTGCTCGCTGATATAACGGTTGTACAGCTCGGTGCTGTTCATGTCGTTATATTCCACTTTGATGCCGGGGTAAGCGGCCTCAAAGCCCTGAATGAGCGGCGCGGCAGTTTTGGTGTCGGTGGTGGAGTAGAGCACCACTTTGCCCTCTTTGGTCGCGGCATCAATGATTTTCTGATAATCAGCCGGATAGCCCTCAGGCACGGCAGAAAATGCGGAGGTAGAGAGCAGTGCGGCAGAAGCAAGCAGAGAGATACGTAACTTATTCGACATTATTGTTAACCTCTAGTTACATTTGAGAAACTAAAAATCAACATAACCCATAACGTTTTTCAGGCAAGAGGGGGCGTTTTTTATCTTCACGATTTGTGATTTCGAACGTTGTTTAAGCAATTAACGCCATAAAAACCACGGCGAAAATAGCTGCATTTGCCTGCAGCGGAAAACAAAAAGGCACCCATTGCAAACAATGGATGCCTTAGCGTTAAAGCTTAACGAATTGGTATCAGAAAGCGGTAGTGTCTTTGAAAAGACCCACTTTCATGTCGGTGGCGGTGTAGATCACACGGCCATCAACCAGCACTTCGCCATCTGCCATGCCCATAATCAGGCGGCGGTTGATAACGCGCTTAAAGTGAATGCGGTAGGAAACTTTTTTCGCCGTTGGCAGGATTTGCCCGGCCAGTTTGACCTCGCCCACGCCCAGGGCACGGCCTTTGCCTTCACCGCCGAGCCAGCCCAGGTAGAAGCCAACCAGCTGCCACATGGCATCCAGACCCAGACAACCAGGCATCACCGGATCGCCAATGAAGTGGCAAGCAAAGAACCACAGGTCAGGGGTGATATCTAATTCTGCTTCAACGTAACCTTTATCGAAGTTACCGCCGTCTTCGGTCATTTTGACCACGCGGTCCATCATCAGCATAGGAGGCGCGGGTAACCGTGGCCCTTCAGCGCCAAACAGTTCGCCACGACCAGAGGCAAGAAGATCTTCTTTCGTATAGGATTCGCGTTTATCTACCATGTCTACAGTAAGCCTTTTTATAATGAAGCACGCAGGTTAGCTAACACGTGTACGCTCAACAAGTCCGATCAGTTGTGGTTGAACCAGTTGAGCCAGCGTAGCGGCCACGGATAGCGCTGACGAACATCCGGCGCCGAAGCCTGAGCAATACGCTCCTGCACCGCACGCATCAGGGTGTTTTGCCCTTCGCCATCCCACGGGAGATTGGTCAATAACGGCAGGGCATCAGCCACATCGTCAATGGCCCAAATCGAGAATTTATTTAGCTCTACGGCCTCCAGCACATCTTTATGCAGCGACAGGTGGCGCACGTTAGCCAGTGGGATAATCACGCCCTGAGCTCCGCTAAACTCGCGCTGCTGGCAAATGCGGAAGAAGCCTTCAATTTTTTCATTCAGTCCGCCAACGGGCTGAACGCGGCCAAACTGATCGACCGAGCCGGTTATCGCGATGTGCTGATAAATCGGGACATTGGCCAGGGCGCTTATCAGCGCACAAAGTTCGGCCATTGAGGCGCTGTCGCCGTCTACTTCGCTGTAGGACTGTTCAAAAGTGAGGGAGGCAGAGAACGGGATCTGCTGGTCAAGCTGCAGCTCGGCCATCAGAAATGCCTGCATGATCATCATCCCTTTGGCATGAATATTCCCGCCAAGTTCAGCCTTACGCTCTACGTCGGTAAATTCACCGTCGCCGACGTGAACCACGCAGCTAATACGGGAAGGTTCACCAAACGCACGCGGGTGTCCGGGGAACTCAATGACCGACAGGGCGTTAATCTGGCCGATCATTTCGCCTTCGGTTTCAATGAGAATCTGTTCAAGCAGAATTTCATCCTGCATGCGCTCGGCCAGGAAACCTTCACGCCATTCACGCTGTTCCAGCATCTGCTGGAGCTGCTCCCCGCTGAAGGTACTCTCTTCGGTAAAGGGGGCTACCTCACGCAGCTGGCGTGAAATCCACGGTGGGCAAAGCGGCAATGTTTCCTGGTCGCCCGTGTAGCGTACCGCTTCACGAATCAGCGGCTGCCAGGCATCGGCAGCAGGGGCTGGAAGTGACTTCTTCTCGGCAATGGCGTAGATCCACTGGCACCAAAGCGCCATCTCATCTGCGGAAGCGATTTGCAGATTGTCTTCGAATTCACTGTAGATAGCGGCAGAGGAGAGGTCCATCTCCATTTCCTGGAAATCAGCCAACGCCTCGCGCTCGCCAACCAGAATCAGCTTGAAGTCGAGCTGCAAAGAAGGAATTTTTATCGGCAGAGGGCGGGTTTCGTCCGGTGAAATCCAGTCAAAACGGCCCTGAATCATCATCTGCTTAAGGCGCAGCCACAGCAGAGGCTGAGCCAGAACGCTGCGAAGAGAGAGAACCAACACCCCACCGTTCGCACGGTGAATCAGTCCGGGCTCAAGGGTTACCTCGCCGGCAAACTGGCGCACGCAGCCGAACAGCTGCTCGGCTTCAACCCAGTCGGCAGCAATAACTTCTCCGCTGGAGGCGAAGTTGTCGTCGGCGTTTTCCGCAGGACGAAGCGTAACCAGACGCCCTTCAATGAGGTAATGTCCGCCGGTGAGCACTTCGGCTTCACCGCGCGTTTCTTCAACGGCCGCTGCGATAAGATCAAGATATTCTTGCTCTTCTGGCGCTTTTACCAGCATCAGATCGACAGAAGAGACGGAGAGGTTGAGTTGCTCAATCCCGTAAAGTAAACGAGGTTGAACCGCAGAAAGAGGAACAGAGTCGGTATCATAAGGCTGTGCAAAAATTTCCTGATAGCTTTCGGTATCAGGTACAAGAGCACGCCAGTCAAGTCGATTAGTCGTCAAAGTCGCTATATTTTTTAATGGGATGTCAAAGGCGCGATTATACAAGAATCGTACGGGCAGCACACGGATAAAGCAGTATCGCTGTTGTATCCCCCTCACAGCTTTGATTTTCAGTTCAGCGAATGGCGGAAAAACTGTTATTCTGAACTAAGTTACGCGGTCACACTGAGATCACAATGAAATATCAACAGTTGGAAAATCTCGAGAGCGGCTGGAAGTGGAAGTATCTGGTGAAGAAGCATCGCGAAGGAGAGTTAATCACGCGATACCTCGAAGCCAGTGCAGCACAAGAGGCCGTGGAACAGCTCCTGACGCTGGAAAATGTTCCCGTTTTGGTTCAGAGCTGGATTGAGCAGCATATGAATCCGGCGCTGCATAACCGCATGAAGCAAACTATCCGGGCACGGCGTAAAAGACATTTTAACGCTGAGCATCAGCATACCCGCAAGAAATCTATCGATCTTGAATACCTTGTCTGGCAGCGATTAGCCGGGCTTGCGCAGCGCCGGGGCATCACGCTTTCAGAAACCGTGGTTCAGCTGATTGAAGATGCGGAGCGGAAAGAGAAGGTGGAAAACAGGATGTCAACGCTCAAGCAGGATCTGCAGGCGATGCTGGGTAAAAAGTGACGTAACGCAAAGGACGGTGATGAAAATATCGCTGTACCGTCGCCAATAAAAAACCCCGCCATGGCGGGGTTTTTATTCAAGGAAGGGTAACTTATGCCGCAGGTTGAGTTACAACTTCTTTGATACCTTTAACTTCGATCTCAACACGACGATCTGGAGCCAGGCAGTCGATCAGTTTAGCTTTAGGCGCTACTTTGTCACAGGTGTTGCCGGTAACTGGGTTAGCTTTGCCCATGCCACGTGGAGAGATTTTGTTCGCTGGGATACCTTTAGAGATCAGGTAATCAACAACGCTCTGTGCACGTTTTTCAGACAGTTTCAGGTTGTACTGCTCAGAACCGATACGGTCGGTGTAGCCCAGAACAACTACGGAACCGTCTTTCGGATCCAGGTTGCTCAGCTGGGTGTACAGCTGATCCAGTGCCTGCTGACCTTCTGGTTTCAGGGTAGCTTTGTTGAAGTTGAACAGAACGTCAGACTTCAGAGTGAAGTGTTTGGTCTGTACTTCTGGAGCTGGAGCTGGCGCTGGCGCTACAACTGGAGCAGCAGCTTCCTGCTGACCGAAGCGGTAGGAAACACCTACGCTCAGCATGCCGTTGTCTGGACGAGTGCCCACGGTCTGTGCATCACCGATGTTGTTAACCCACTGGTATTCCAGACGGGTAGCGATGTCACGGGTAACAGCCCACTCAACACCACCAGCGAATACTGGAGAAACACCGGTGTCGTGATCTTTCAGACGCTCACCGTTAACATTGTTCGCGGTGGAGTCTGCACGCCATACCATGCCGCCCAGACGGGTGTAGATGTCCAGATCGTCAGTGATTGGGTAACCCAGTTTAGCGGTCAGCTGCACGCCCTGAGCTTTGAAAGCACCGTTTTCTGGGGTGCCTTTGTAAGGCATACGGCCCAGCCAGTCATAACCCAGTTCGAAACCAACGTACGGGTTAACCTGGTAACCACCGAATGCACCAGCACCCAGTTGGCTTTCGTGGGTCGGACCACTGCCGATACCACGGTCGTAGCCGTTACCGTAGAAACCGGTGTCGTGGTACTGGGACCAGCCCAGTTTAGCACCAGTATACCAGGTGTTATCTTTCGGTGCGGCCTGCGCTACGGTAGCGAAGCCAGCCAGTGCCACTGCAATCGCGATAGCTGTCTTTTTCATTTTTTGCGCCTCATTATCATCCAAAAGGCCATGAGCTCTAAACCAATTTAAAGCCCAGGGTTAAATCCTTCGCCCGGGTTTATGCTCAATTGTTACTCTACCGATATATCGGTGTTATGAAGAGCAACCCTGGCGAGGTAAAGTCTACAACGTAGTTGAAAAGTTACAAGTGTGAAGTCCGTCAGGCATATGAAAAAAAACGACTTGCATACATATTTTTTTACAGAATGGACCGCTTTTTGACCGAGGGGTTCATCCATTGAACCCAGTAAAACCGCCATATGGCGGGTAATTTTGAGTCATGGCAGCGGATTATGTGGCGAGAGGAAAAAATTCCAGGATTTCTCCTAAATTTACTTAATGATACAAACTAGAATGAATTTTTAGGCCATTTCGTGGTCTTGAACCCGATGTCAGGCTGCTGAATGGGCGCATGATAAACCCCATTGCGTTCCCGGTTTCTGCCGCCATTGTTAACCGCAAATGTTCCTCATCTGTTAATTCTTCCGGCAGCCAGCCGATCACAACGCTGTAATTTCCCGTCTGCAAAGCTTTCACCATTGCGTCTACGGTGCAGAGAGGATCTAACTGACTTGCCTGCATCACTTTTGCCAGCGGCAACCCCGCCGCCTGCAGCCATTCACGGCTGAGCTTTTGCTGTGGCGTAAGCCAGAGCTGCCAGCGAGACTGTTGTCCCAACTGCTGTAATAAAGGTAGCAGAATAAGCTGCGTCACCCACGGGTTCTCTTCACTGTAGACCATTTCACTGATTAACCCCTGTGCGCTCTTATCGGCGAGCGGCCGGGCAGGGGAGTGCGCAGCGGCTGCAGTATGGCCAGGGTGAGTTTTCAAGTTAGCTATGTTCATAGTGAGTCCCGCCTGATGGGTTACTGTATGCATATACAGTAATGCCTGTGCGAGCAAAGATCAACCGGAATTTCGGAAAGCGCCTCGCATTTTCTTCATGTAAAACCGCAGCCGATGAAATTGTCGTTGCCATTATCTCCAACCTTACTTATTTTCAGGTATTAGGGGAGGCAGTAACCGCAAAGGCTATTTACTCGTTGATATATAAGGACATATTATGAAAGACGTTACGTTTCGTAGAATCCATAAATCACAGAAATATCTTTCCTCGCTGGGTAAAATCGGCTGTCGCCCGCTCTTCGGCGGTTACAGCCTGACGGTCGACGGCATCGTTTTTGCGATGGTCGCGGAAGGGGAGCTCTATTTGCGTGCCTGTGAACAGTGTGCGGATTATTTCGCCCAAAAATCTGCGCAGCCTCTCAGGTATAACAAACGCGGGCTGCCGGTAGCGCTGAATTATTACCGGGTTGATGAGGAGCTCTGGCAAGATCCCGACAAACTCATCCAGCTCTCTTCGCTGGCGTTGAGAAGCGCCCGGCGCGAGAAAAATCAGAGCATGGGGCGTTCACGCCGGCTTAAAGATCTTCCCAACCTTTCCCTGAATATTGAGGTCATGCTGCGTGATGTGGGGATCGGCGATCCCCAAACGCTGCAGCTCTTTGGCGCCAGGCGATCCTGGTTGAAACTGAGAAACACCAGGCGAAGCGTCGGCATTAAGGTGCTGCTGGCCCTTGAAGGGGCCATACATGGGGTACATGAAGCCGTGTTACCCGCGGACGTTCGTAACGAGCTGACTGAGTGGTGGCGCCGCTATGAACAGCGCCAACATCTTTACCGGGAGCACTGAGCAATGTGCTGCTGAAGACGAGATATTTCGGGCAGCAGGGCGACCAATAGACCCACCTGCTGCAACACCAGGGGTTCTTTTGTTTCTGCACGAGCTTCAAGCCGTGAGATGCGTGCAGAAAGCCCTGCAAGAGCCGTCTGCACGCGCTCTTCATCAACCGGTAGGTGGTGGAGTGCATCATCCACATAGCAAACGGCATCATCAAGCAGCATCAGCGTCTCACCGTGTTCGAGTTTCTCCCTGTGTGCACCCAGCGCAGAGATATAGCTGTTAAAGGAGTGATTCAGGCAGAGCAGGCGGAAGGCGGCTTCCCGCATCTCGTTTGAGACATTAGGTTCAGAGGACATATTGGATACCACTGAAGCAAGTTCGGCGTCTTTGTTATGGGCATCCCGCCGGGCGATACGGTACTCAAGGCGGTTATCGCGTCCCTGATGATACTGTTCAAGAATCGCATCAAGATAGCGGCAGTTGGCGTTGAAGGCGCGTTCAATGACCAGCGACAGGCGGCGGAATCGCCAGTCAGGCCAGATGAAACTGACTGCGGCCCAGGCTATGGCGCAGCCCAGCAGCGTATCGATAACGCGCGGGAGAGCCACTTCGAAACCTTCCCCAAGCAGGTTAAAGCACAGCAGGACCAGCAGCGTAATAAACATCGTGGCATGGGCGTACTGGACGTTACGAAAGGCGAAGAACAGAACGCCGGTAATGACAATCAGTATCAGCTGCCCCTCCAGGGATGGGACAAGCCAAAGTAACGGCAGGCCGACCGCCACCCCGACCAGTGTACCTATGATTCGCAGCGCCAGACGCCGCCGGGTCGCGCTGTAGTTCGGCTGGCAGACAAACAGGCTGGTGAGCAGTATCCAGTAGCCGTGCTGCAGGCCCGTAAACTGAATAAAAGCATAGCCGACGCATAACACCAGCGACATGCGCACCGCGTGGCGGAAGAGCGCCGATTCCGGCGTCAGGTTCAGCTTTAATCGCTGCCAGATATCACCGAAGCCGGTCAGTTTGTCGTCAGCAAGGCGGTTCTCCGGATCGCTTTGCGGCTCGGCAATAGCCTGTTCAGACTCAATATTTGCCAGCTGCGCATCAATGGCCCGCAGGTTGGTAATCAAAAAGCCCAGCGCTTTTATTTCTGTAGCGGTGGCGTGGCCTGCACGAATACGATCCAGCGCAGAATCAAGGTGGGTAAAAGCGCGTTCAAAACGCGGATCGTGCTGATAAGGGATGCGCAGCAGGATAGATCGGGAGAGCTGCTGGCAGGCCTGAGATTGCATAGTGAGCAGACGCTGGAAGCGGAACATCACGTCGCTGTAGCGGAATTTATCACGCAGGGCCTGATACTGAATATGGGACGAACTTGCCCGCTCGTGAATATCCTGGGCAACAAAATAATAGTGTAGCGTCCTGCGGGTTCCCCGTTGACCCCTGTCGCCCCGAAGACGCGTCAGTAATGAACTTTTGGTCTGGTTAAGCGTAGTGACTAGCTGACTGTTAGCCATCGTCAGCTGCAGCATCGGGGCCTGGTTTTCGTCTTCAATATCTGGATCAAACAAGGTCGCTTTAATTTCCAGAAAGTTTGCGAGGCTTTCATAGCAGCGCGCCAGGTTGTCCTGCAGGGGACGAATGGGGAATATTAAATGGCCTGTTAGGGTCAGCAGGTTGTACCACATGGCCCCCGCCAGCAGGTACAGCGGCTGTTGATACCAGTGCTCGTACAGGGAAATGCCGAGCATGGTGTAAATGGCAATCAGCAGTGCACCGAAGGCAATGGTGGCATAGCGCTGGCCTAAGCCTCCGAGAAGGATAAACCCACTGGTAGAAACCGTTAAACCTAGTGCAAACAGCCATGGCCAGGGAAACAGCAGTTCAACTGACGCGGAAGCGATAAAAAAGCTGACCAGGGTTATCAGTAAATTGCGCAGCCTCCCGCTGACGCGGTCATCCAGATCGGCCAGCGCCGCAGCGACAACGCCGAGCGTGAGGGGAATAGTCAGCTTTATTTCACCGAGCCACCACGGCAGCGCTACCGTTCCCGTCAGGGCGATAAAGATACGCAGGTTATAAAGCCAGGCGCTGTTCCAGGTATAGCGGCGTACAAGTGGGCTTAAGGTCAGCACAAATGCTCCTTACTGGAAACGACGACGCGCGTTAGCTTCACGCGCCGCACGCGCCACTTCAACCGGCACAACCCGGCGGCCAACGGGCCATAATGCGATGGCCGCAATCTTGAAGTTAGCAATGCCTACCGGGATCCCAATAATAGTGATGCACTGCGCTATCCCCGCCAGAATATGCATAATGCACAGCCACCAGCCGAAGAAGATCAGCCACAGTATATTCAGCAACGTGCCGCCGGTATTCATCAGCGCGTTTTTGCCCTCAGGATTAAGTTCATCAACATGAATCGCTTCGTTTCCGTAAGGCACAAAGGAGAGTTTAGTGATTTCCCAGCAGGATCGGGTGAGCGGCAGGGTGAAGATCAGCACAATGCTTACAAGCGTGGCAAATAACCAGGAGAGGGTCGTCAAAAAGCCCCCCAGCACGAAGTTCAGAACATTTAATACGGTACGCATAGCGGGGCTTCCCTTGCAGAAAAATAAAGAATGATTAACCGCAGCAATTGTAACGCGTTTTTACTCTGGAGCGTCATTCCATCGGCAGTTAAACTTGGGGCATAACTCCCCATCGGATCGGGCAACGTAATGGAACTCAAAGCAACTTCTCTCGGCAAGCATCTGGCGCAGCACCCTTACAATCGGGTCAGGCTGCTGGCGGCCGGCGTTGAGGTCAAGGGCGAACGCCACGAATATCTTATCCCATTCAATCAGTTAATCGCGATCAACTGCAAGCGCGGCCTGGTCTGGGGCGAGCTGGAGTTCGTGCTTCCTGATGACAAAGTCGTCCGTCTGCATGGCACGGAATGGGCGGAAACCCAGCGCTTTTTCCACCATCTTAATTCTCTCTGGCTGAACTGGAGTACGGAGATGAGTGAGGTTGCCGCTGAAGTCCTTGCCGCTCAGCGAGAAGAGATAATAAAGCGCACCCGCAAGGAGGTATGGTTCAGGCGTAGCGATATGCAGGCGTTGCAGGATAATCTTCGCGCCGCCATCGCTGCACTCCCGTTACCCCACGTCCGTCTAAGTGAATTCGAAAACTGCCGGGAAGCCTGGGCAATATGTAAAGCCTGGCTTGAACAGGGTGAAGAGCGTCGGCATCAGCGGAACAGCGCTTATACCGAGCGTATGCTGGAAAAATATGCTGCTTTCTTTGAACAGGTAGAGAGTTCCCCGCTGAATCCGTCGCAGGCGCGCGCGGTGGTTAATGGTGAGGATTCGCTGCTGGTACTGGCCGGTGCTGGCAGCGGTAAAACTTCGGTGCTGGTGGCCCGGGCGGGTTGGCTGTTACAGCGCGGTGAAGCTACGGAAGATCAAATCCTGCTGTTGGCATTTGGCCGCCAGGCCGCGCAGGAAATGGATGAGCGTATTGCCAGCCGACTGAATACCGAGGCGATTTCCGCCAGAACGTTCCACTCGCTAGCGCTGCATATTATTCAGCAGGGCAGCAAAAAGGTGCCTCGGGTGAGTGAGCTTGAGAGTGATACCGCCGCGCGACATCAGTTACTTATCGAGAGCTGGCAGCAGCAGTGCCGGGAAAAGAAGGCGATGGCGAAGGGCTGGCGGCAGTGGCTTAGTGAAGAGCTTGAGTGGGATATCCCCGAAGGCGAGTACTGGCAGGATAAACGCCTGGCGAAACGGCTTGCCAGCCGACTTGACCGTTGGCTGGGCCTGATGCGAATGCACGGTGGCTCTCAGGCAGAAATGATAGACAGCGCGCCTGAAGAGGTTCGGGAGCTTTTCACTAAACGTATTAAGCTGATGGCGCCGTTGCTGAAAAGCTGGAAAGGAGCGCTGAAGGCGGAAGATGCCGTTGATTTTTCCGGCCTGATTCACCAGGCGATTAATGTGCTTGAGAAAGGGCGCTTTATCAGCCCGTGGAAGCATATTCTGGTCGATGAGTTCCAGGATATTTCTCCGCAGCGTGCCGCCCTGTTAGCGGCTTTACGGCGGCAGAATTCGCACACCTCTCTGTACGCCGTGGGTGATGACTGGCAGGCGATTTACCGTTTTAGCGGTGCAGAAATGACGTTAACTACCGCCTTTAGCCACCATTTTGGGGAGGGGGATAGCTGTGCGCTGGACACCACCTATCGCTTTAACGATCGCATCGGCGAGATAGCCAACGGGTTTGTGCAGCAGAACCCTTACCAGCTGCGTAAGCCACTGAATAGCCTGACCAAAGGTGACAAAAAGGCCGTTACCCTGCTTGCGGATGACAAACTCGATGATTTGCTGGACAAGCTAAGCGGCTACGCGCTGCCCGAACAGCGTATTCTGGTGCTGGCGCGCTACCATCATTTGCGGCCAGCCTGTCTGGAAATAGCGGCCACGCGCTGGCCAAAGCTCAATATCGACTTTATGACCATCCACGCCAGCAAAGGGCAGCAGGCGGACTACGTGATTATTCTTGGGCTGCAGGAAGGCAAAGACGGATTTCCTGCCCCAGCGCGGGAGTCCATCATGGAACAGGCCCTCCTGCCGCAGCCTGAGGATTTCCCGGATGCAGAGGAGAGGCGTTTGCTTTATGTGGCGCTGACCCGCGCACGCCATCGCGTCTGGCTTATGTTTAACAAACACGAGCCTTCCGTATTTGTTGATGCGCTCAAGCGGCTGGGCGTGCCTGCGGCGAACCGCCCCTGATCACTTCAGGCGTTCGTTCAGATAGCGTTGGTAGTCAGGAATAAGAATATCGACGCTTTCATTGAAGCCCGGAGAGTGGATGATGAAGTCGGCGGTGGAGAGGTTGGTGGCGACCGGGATATTCCAGACGGTTGCCAGGCGCAGCAGGGCTTTAACGTCAGGATCGTGAGGAACAGCGTTAAGCGGATCCCAGAAGAAAATCAGTACGTCAATTTTGCCTTCGGAAATTAAGGCCCCTACCTGCTGATCGCCGCCCATCGGGCCGCTGAGCATGGCGTTGACCTCAAGGCCTGTTGCCCGCTGAATCAAATTTCCCGTTGTTCCGGTGGCGTACAGCGTGTGGTTGGCAAGCGTTGCTTTGTGGCGCTGCACCCACTTTAAAAGCGCATCCTTACAATGATCGTGGGCAACCAGTGCGATGTGTTTTTTTACCGCAAGGGTGCGGGTCGTTAATTCCATGGTCTTTTCCTGGGCAGTTTTAGGCTGGGAACAGATTACTAAAAGCGCCCGCGGCTGCAAGTGCAGGGGGGCAAAAAAGCGAGCTGCCTCCAGGCTTACGGCGCGGGCGTCTCATTTACCCAGCGCAAGAAGCGTGCCCGTGTCGACTTATCAGCCTGGCTGTACCAGTATTTCAGCCGCTGTTCCGTTAGGGTTTCTGACGCTGGCGGCGGGGAGTCAGGACTGGCTGTGGCAACGCTCTGAGCCTCTTCACAATCGTTCACAAGGGCGAACTCGAGCATCGAGGCCTTTTTTCCTGATGTATTGTAGCGCCGTGTCTCTTCTTCATAATCTGTAGCAGTAGGGTCTGGATTCGTCTCCAGAACGTCGGTGCGAACGGGAACTGGCCGACCATGACCATCCCGCAGCTTGATTTGAGGGAAGGTGACGGGATGCCCGACCTCCTCAGGCGAAAGGACAATGTTGATCTGGTCTAACGCTTTACTATCAAAATTGATCACCAGCGATGAGGATCGCCCCTGAAGTAGGCTCCGGGGAGACGTTCGACCTTTTTTTTCCGCCTTCAGGACTAGCTGGTGCGGCCCGTTATCTATTTCAATGCTGTCTGCGCCTTTCAACAGAGAGCTGGAGACTTTTTTACCATCCAGCACCAGCAGGTCGACCTCCGGCGGAAGGCGCAGCGTGGTCCCCCATACCAGGGCCGGCATCATCACTATCAACGCTGCAATCGGCAGACCGGCTCTCATTTTACTCTCCCTGATGAGTAGGCTGGGCAGATGTTTCAAAACTTTGCCCTTACATCTTCTATTAACATATAGACATATTTCAAGAAATTGCTCACCTGAGTTTCTGGTGCAAAGATGGCCGGGCGGCTGGCTTTGACTTACACTTCAAACAACATCCAGGGGGGCGCTATGAAACAAAGTGATATCGAAAATATCCTGAAAACGACTCGTACCATCGCGCTGGTGGGGGCGAGTGACAAACCCGATCGTCCGAGCTATCGGGTGATGGATTATCTGTTAAAACAGGGCTATGAGGTGATTCCCGTCTCGCCGAAGGTGGCGGGGAAAACGCTGCTGGGGCAGCAGGGCTACGCCACGCTTGCGGATGTGCCGAAGAAAATTGATATGGTTGATGTATTCCGCAACTCTGAGGCAGCGTGGGGCGTGGCGCAGGAGGCCATCGCGGTTGGGGCGAAAACGCTGTGGTTGCAGCTTGGCGTGATTAACGAGCAGGCCGCGGTGCTGGCTCAGAATGCAGGGCTAAACGTCGTTATGGATAAATGCCCGGCGATTGAAATTCCCCGGCTTGGGCTGGCTAAATAAGGAAAACCCCGCAGAAGCGGGGTTTTTTATCAGTTACGCAGGCGTGGGGCCTGAAGCTGCTGGCGTATCGAGGCAGCCAGTTCATCCATTGACGGCTGTTCAGGGTGCTCGTCGTCATCTTCAGAACTGAGCTGGGCTTCGGCGAGATAGGTATGGATCGCCTGGCCGTCATCATCTTCCATCACCACATGATACCAGGGTGCGGCGCGAAGCGCGCTATTGTCGGCCAGATCGTCTTCCTGTGGCTCATCGAGCGAATACTCAGGGTCAATGTCGACCACTACGCCCAGATAACCCAGCAAAGAGTGGCGAACCTGCTGGCCAATACCGTATTTGCTGGCAATCATAGTCACCTCCCGGAAATATTACTCTGCATAGTGATATGCGGGCAATTTTCCCCTTTTCAAGCTACATGACTCGACAGGCAAACCCCTTCAGATACAGCCCTTCCGGGTAGGTTGCGATCACCGGGTGATCGGCCGCCTGACGGAACTGCTCTATAAATTGTACATCACGTCCGGCATCTACGGCGGCGTCGGCGATGATTTTCTGGAATAAATCTGTGGTCATCAGCCCGGAGCAGGAGAAGGTCATCAGAATGCCGCCGGGGTTCAATAACTGAATGGCTAACATATTGATATCTTTGTAACCCCTGCAGGCACCCGCCAGCTGGTTTTTGTTTTCAACAAACTTAGGCGGATCCATAACGATGACGTCGAACTTTTCGCCCCGATCGCGGTATTTACGCAGCAGTTTAAACACGTCGTCACGCAGGAACTCGGCTTTGCTGAGGTCAAGTTTGTTCAGCTCAACGTTTTGTCTGGCAATATCCAGCGCGTCCTGCGAGGTATCCACGCTTACCACCTGGCTGCAGTTACCCATCAGCGCAGAAACGGCAAAACCGCCGGTGTAGGAGAAGCAGTTCAGTACGCGCTTATTCTCAACGTAACGGCGGGTTGCGAAACGGCTGTCGCGCTGGTCGAGGTAATAGCCGGTTTTATGCCCGCCCTGAATATCTACCAGCAGCTTCATGCCGTGTTCTTCAATTGGCAGCAGGGCCGGAGGTAGCTCACCGCTCACCGGCCCCTGAGTCATTGCCATACCTTCTTTCTTACGCACGGTCACATCTGAACGATCGTAGATAGAGCACTCAGGATAGAGAGACTGCAGAGCCGCAACCAGCGCCGGACGCTGGTACTCTGCGCCTGCGGACAACAGCTGCAGCACCAGGAAGTTGCCAAACCGGTCGATGGTCACGCCAGGTAAACCGTCAGATTCACCGGCAATCAGGCGATAGCTGTCCAGCCCGTCACGCTTAGCCAGCCAGTCTCTCCACTCCTGCGCCTGCTGCAGGCGGCGGGTGAAGAAGGCGATATCAATGCTTTCGTCCTGATTGAAGGTCCAGACGCGGGCGCGGATCTGTGATTCAGGGGAGAAGGCGGCGCGGGCGAGCCATTTGCCCTGGCTGTCCACCACATCCACCGTTTCACCGAGATTGGCTTTGCCTTCCAGACGCGCGACCGCGCCGGAGAACACCCATGGATGACGGCGCAATAACGACTTCTCACGCCCTTTGGCTAACACTAAACGTACGCTCATAATTTATTTGCTGCTTTGCTAAGAAATGGGCGCCATTTTCCGGGTTAGGGTAGCTAATTGCAATTTATTCGCGTGAAAAGCCTCACTGTGCGGGATGCCTGCAAAGAAAAAACGGTGTGGTTTGTTACACTGAGAGCAAGTTGAGCGTCAGGGGGAGGCAAAGATGAACTCAGACAAGCAGTGTGTAAAATGTTGGGTGCACGGCATGGTGCAGGGCGTGGGCTTTCGTTACAGCACGCAGCGTGAAGCAGAAAAGCTCGGCTTAACCGGCTATGCGCGCAACCTTGATGATGGCAGCGTTGAAGTGGTGGCCTGCGGTGAGATCGGGCAGGTTGAAAAACTGCTGGCCTGGCTGAAAGCTGGTGGTCCACGCAGCGCTCGGGTTGATAAAGTTCTGACTGAACCGCATCAACCCGAGCGCGAGTGGGTCAATTTTGGTATTCGCTACTAGATACACTTCACCGGTTTTGGCAGGCCTGCAATTTTTGTGGCCTGCTTGGCCGGGCCTTTGGGGAACAGACGATAAAGGTAGCGGCTGTTGCCTTTCTCTTCGCCGAACTTGTTCGCCATGGCCTTAACCAGCATGCGAATGGCCGGGGAGGTATTAAACTCCAGGTAAAAGTCGCGCACAAAGCGAACCACTTCCCAGTGTTCAGGGGAAAGCGTTATGCCCTCATTTTCCGCTATTTTCTCCGCCAGCGGCTCACTCCAGAGCGTGGTATCTTTCAGATAGCCTTCACTGTCGGTCTCGATTTCTTTGCCTGCAAAAATGAACATAATTTTCTGTGCCGTAAAAAATTCGTCAGCAGTGTAGCGAATAACCCCAACTTGATAAACCACCTGCTAAAGAAGTAACTGCAGTAAATTGTCGACATTCAGCTTCTTTAGTGCGCTGCATTTGTGTGTCGAGACACGCTTTTCCGATATGTGCATCACTCTGGCAATATGGCGTACCGGTCTCCCCGTGAGCATAAGATCAAGCACGCGGAATTCTATCTCAGTCAGGCTACATTCAGGCCTGCGTAAGCGGCGTGGGTCTTTGGTCAGCAGCCTGGCGGCCTCTGTCACGGCCATTCTGTCGTCGGTAATATAAATCGTTAACGAAGAAAAACGATCACGCAGATGCGCTGCCAGCGCCCAGCCTTTTTCATTACAGATTAAATAAAGGCTGCCCTGCCAGCGCGCGGCCTCAAGCCTGAGTAAAATATCAATCAGTACGTGATGCGGTGCCGTGAGGGAAAAACGACAGCGGATAACGAGGACCCGATGGCAAAGCAGCATGGGCAGCCAGCGGACTGCATCGCTTTGTACCCTGGCGTTGGCGCTTCGTTGCAGCAGGGCATAGCACAATCCTTCGGCATAAAAGCGGTTATTATCGAGAATAGCGTAACTCACAGTGGCCTCGTCATAACGTACTGGGGGTATAAATAACGCGAAGTGTGCCGGTGTAATCCCCTGCATTTTTGCTGCTACTGGCAAAAGCAGGCGTGTTCAGGATGATGGGCGCGGGAATGCATAGCACGTTTTCACGAGTGCCGGGCAGTACAACCTGGCGCAGATACTGCGGATCGTTCGCACCCTGCCATACCAGCGTTTTGCCGTTCGCGACGTTCTCCGTTGCGCCTGTGATTGGATTGGTCACAGAAATCTGATAATCAAGACGATCTCGTGCATCGGTCTGGCTTCCGCCACGCCGTCGGATTGAGAATGCGCCTTCGGTTCGTCCGGTAGCGGCAAGCCCATCGTCTTCAAAGCGGAGGAACGCGCGCGTGCTGGTGTTGTTATTGCCGTCAAACAGGCACATATCCACGGTGTTTTTCCCTTTGATCTCACTCCCGCCGGGCCGTCCCGGGAAGTTGGTCAGGTTGAGGTTAACAATAGGCGTTGAGTGCGGGAATGCCGGTAGATAAATCTGCTGATTGCCCGGATCGACTACCTCTATACGAATATTTGCCTGCCAGTTGGCGAGGGTGCCAAATGACGGGCAGCCGATATTCAAATCATTTCCATTCCCATTCCCGCCGCAGGGGCCACCTCCCCACTGACGTAGGTTTTGCTTAAGCGTGGCGGTCCAGATACCCGCCGTGGTGAGTTTAGCCAGTTCGCTTTTTACGATATAAAAATCGAAATAGGGTTCTCTGCTCCAATCCGAAGCAGTGCTTGAACCGACCGTGCCATAGCTGGCATAGAGAAAGTTATTATCTTTTAAAAACATGTGTTTTTCGCCGTACACATTGATATCCACAGTTTTTTTACTGAGCATATGTGTGAATCGTAGCGGGATGGAATGAGGCGGTGGCGGGCTTAGCCAGACCGGGGCATCCATGCAGGCACCGTAGGTGGAGTCGGTGCGAGACAAACAGGTCAGGGTATTTCGCCCCCACTTTTGTGGATCGGCGCTATCGTAGCCGCCCGACTCATGAAACCAGATGTCAAAGCGTGCAGGGGGCATCGCGCGGTCGTAGCTAATCCCTACGCTAGTGTTTCTTCCGGCAGGGGCGCCCGCCAGAGTATGGCCTGCACACAGGCCCATGGTTAAGAACAGTAAAATAAGGATGGATTTATTCACATTATTTTCCTTTCGCGAGGTTTTCAGCATTCATTACTGTCAGACCCGCTGGCTCCGAACGTCCTGCGAGTATCAGTCGTGCATGCTGCTGGACGGACTGCGGAAGGGCAGAGAAGGTGAGTTCCCGACAAGGGATTGAACCGACGTAATGCACCACATCGCGTATACTCTTCACGTCCAGTTCGCATCGATAAAATTGCTGCTGACGTACCAGATAAAGGTTATGCAACAAGGCATTGCTGTGGGCGCTGAACCCGCCGTTACCAAGATCGCTCCAGCCGTTCACGTTCAGCGGCATTCCGCCGATAAACGGTGAATGACGCTCATCGGTTAGCTGGCCGAGCCAGGTGTAGCTGGCGGTAGTTTGAATGTCCCGATGCAGCATTTTGCCCGGCACCATAAACAGCGTTCTGCTGCCCGATCCCTGCGTAATTTCACTGCTGACGCCTTGGGAAATATTTAGCGATTCGTTAACCGTCAGCGTGGTTTGCTGATAGCCAGGCACCGCGAATAGGGCGCGGCTATTTGCCGGAATGTCCGCGCTGCCGCCGTTATCCAGCGACACGGTGACATGACCACCTTGGGAATTTTCAGGCGTGGCAACCTGCACGGCGACCGCAGACGCAGGACGACCATCACTCCAGCGGCCCAGCCACAGCCCCGAGCGCGATAGCGCAGCGGTTGAGCTGTAATTGCCGCTGCTGCTCAGGGTGTGCTGTCGAACTTGTCGATCCCAGGTATCGCTTACCGTAAGGCTCCCATTACCATATCGTCCGCCCTGTCGCGTATAAATCGAAGTATTCAGCGAATCACTGTTAATACCTGATGCGCTCAGGCCATACTCATTCTCGCCGCGTGCATCGGCATACCAGTTGTGCGCTACGTTATAGCTCAGCTGATTTTTTTCACGCTGCTGGCGCTGCCAGCTCGCGCCAAGAGAGGTATAGCTTGAAGCATTGCCCTGACGGTGATGGGCAAGTGAAATGCTCACGCTCAGATAGCCGCCTTTATCCTTGCCTTCACGTGAATCATCCTGCCGCATGAACAGGTTAATGCTGTTGTTGATGTTCATACCTCGAGCGCCGAAAGCATTGCTCAGGCCACCCTGCCAGGCTCGTGTACGTGAGCGGGTCATATAGACAGATTCCCAGGGCAAACCGGCGCTGTAGCGCTCGTCATGGTCCGGTAGCTCCCGGCGAGAGACGTAACGTCCTTCGTTGCGGTTGTCCGAATACCCAAGGCTTGCGTACCAGCTGCCAATGGGGACAGAGAACATCACCGAGAGACTATGATAACAGCCATTCACCGCGTCGAATCCCGCATTGCGGGTATTGCAGTTGTCTGCTGATAACGCGTTGCGATAGAAGCTCGTGGAAAAACCGTCGTTGTAGCTTATTTGCTGAATATTGCCGCGTTGGCCTTCGCTGCCGTAAAGGTAGCTAAACCGGGTACTCAGTACGCCGTCGATCGGGCCCGTGTTGAATCCCCGACTCCAGTCGAGCGCATTTTCCAGGAAACGCTGGTTTTTTTTTATCGTAGCACCGCTGGTCAGCGCCAGCGTCTGGGTGACGGGCAGGCGCATACCCACCTGAGCAACCGCCTTGCGTTGTTCGCCTGAATCGTTATTATCCGTTTCACCCGCTTGCAGAAACCATTCGACGCGGTCAAATGGCGTAATGCCCGTTCGGGTAAACGGCACCTGCTCGGTGCGTGTCAGCCGGTTATTTTCATAGACCGATAGCGTCACGGTATAGCTTCCGTCCGGGAAAGAGCGCGTATCCAGGTTCTGCGCCCCGGCATTCAGGTAAAAACTGGCCAGCAGCTGATTGCCCCGGCGCGCGTCAATGCGGGCATCATGAGAAAGCAGCACGGTAACAGGGGTGGCTCTGGACTCTTGAACCGGGTTTATCCATGCTCTTGTTGAGCCCGTACGAAGCCCGCGTATTTTACCCAACGGAAGCTGGCTGAGATTAATATTTCCTCCGGCGTTGCTGAACAGATCGCGAGTATCCATCTCTCCCAGTTGGACATAATATTGTCGCCATAAGTCCTGGCGGAACCAGGCATTGTTAGCGGTTATCGCTTGTTGTTGCTGGTGCTTTGAACGTTGCCCAAGCCAGGTCCAGTCGAGGTTGAGATAGCCGTTCTCAGTGATAGCCAGGGCGCCATTGCCCTGAACGGTTGCCGACTGGTAATCGCGGTCGGCAACAAAGTTGATATTTTGCTGATGAATTAGCGCATTTTCAGTGCCCAGTGCGGGCTGATACCATTGGTTTTCCGTGGCCGGTTTTGGCAGGAATTTTTTGTCCAAAAACAGGCTGATACGGGCAGTGTTTTCGTCATAAATTATGGCCGCGCGCTGGGTGTCGATATAGTCGCATCCCGGCGCTGAGTTGTTGCTGCTGCAAGCCAGGTTGCCGTTACGGGCAAGCGGGACGGCCAGTGCGGCAGAGACAGTGACTATTAGGGCGGGGTCGTCATTAAACTGGCGTCTAATGGCTGCGACCACATTTTCCGGCGTGACAAAGCTCACTGTTTCAAGATTGACATCCGTTTCAAAAAGGCCAAGTGATTCGCCGTACAGGCTGACTTCTGTCCACAGGCGCTGCGTTTTCGCGAGGTCTTCAAAACCTGCAGGAACGGTTATCGCAGCACAGGCGAGTTGGATGGATGCAGGCAACAAAGCAGCAAAGAGGAGAGTATTTCTGTGAAGCACCATGAACAAGCCTCGATATCATCCTAACGTCAGAGGGTAAATCCCCTCTGACGTTAATCCTTAAGATGTTGTGGTGTTACTTACCTGACTCTGGATCCGGAGTGGTGGTGGCCTGAGTCAGCATCAGGCTGACAACGCCGCTGTACTGACCGGTTTTTAGAGCGCCTTTTGTGGTCTGGGAAATGGTCATTGGCAGTACCGCAGAACCATTTTCAATGTTGCCCGGAAACAGTTCGGTTCCGGTAAATTCGACATCTGCGGTGGTCAGGGTTTTATCACCCAGCCTCACGGTCAGCGGTACGGATTCAGCACCCTCGCTGTTGCTCAACTTTGCTGCGCTAACCAGGCGTGCTTTAACGTTGCTGGCAGCGGAGTTCGACCAGATTTTGGTATTCACGCGGTAGCTTTCCAGACCACGACCAGGCAGGTACTGCATATCGATACTGGCTGGTAAAGGCGTATTATCGGCCTGAGTTATATCCAGTTCTGGATCGACGCTGGCGTTGACGGTAATATCTTTTTGAACCGCCAGTACGTTAACAGATGTGGCCATCGCGGCAGCAATCATCAGGGGATTAATATATTTACGCATTGATATCTCCATATTTAAAAATAAAAGGCATGGCTCTTGAAAAAATAATTTATATTTTTTCAGTGGTGTCGTGTTATTTCACGACGGGTAAGTTCGCTTCTTCAATGGTTTTTTTTACCCAGTTGAAGTAGCGAAATTTATATTTTTTATCTTGATTCTCTGTAAGTGTTTTCAATTTTCGTTCGGTATCCGGGTAAATTGTGGCGTCTTCTTTCACCCATTTACACAATACATCTGTGTGACAAATACCTATCTCCCTGAGCGGCACACGTAACGTGCCGCTGTTTTTTAGTGTCCCGCGTTCGGGATCGAGAGAGAGTGAAACTACGCTTTTTTCTGGAGCGAGATGCACGAGCGCCCCCCAAATTACGTTGACTCCTAATTTTGCAGTCGCTCCGGATTCTTCTGAATGGCCTGGAATTATGCTGTCAGGTTGTTTTACGCTCTCAAAATAAACACGCCAGGTGGTCTCCTTTGCCGGCGGCATAAGGGATACGAGCCGAACCACGCGCATTGCGCCAGCAGATAGGGCGAATTTTTCGGGCGTGACGACTACGCCTCCTTCCTTCCAGGAAGCCACATCAATTTCTTTTTCTTCAGGTGTTCCAGGATTAAGAATTTTCTTTTGCCTCACCCGAATGAATTGAATATCATCTGTTTTAGATGCCACTTTTATTTGCGCCGTACCGGAACTGTCCACGTTAAGTTCCATCGGATACACGCTCATATTGGCCATTGCCATTTCTGAGAAAAATGACAATGGCAGCGCGGCGAGATAAAACGCGGTTGTCATCTTCACACTCTTTTTCTGTCTCACTTTCAATCCGCCTGGTCTGAGTTCATTCACGGCGCGTTAACGCCAGCACACCCTCTGCTTTCGTATCGCTTTAGGACAGGGAAACTTTAACCAGAACAGCAGCTTGAGGGAAATTGTATTGATTAACTCATTATATATAGTTTTTTATCCTGTTTTTTTTGGTTTAGTATTGTTTAGTTAATTGAAAATACCGCGACCTGGGATGAGAACAAGGTTTCTTCTGATGAAAAAGTAAACGCTTCAGGAGGTGATTTTCTTGTCGATGTACCAGGGGTTAAAAACATGCGGTAACAGCTGAGAGTAAAAGATGTTTTTTGTATGCAATAATTCGTTGTTATTTGATCCTGAAGCACGCGCCATAAGTCTTATCGGACAACCAGAATCCGTATTAATCCTTTCGGTACCAGCCGCACGTCTTTTACAGGAATTTATTCGTCATAAAGGCCGCGCTCTCAGTCGGGAGGAATTGATTACGCGGGTCTGGGAAGAATTTGGTTTTACGCCATCAGGAAATAACCTCAACAAAGCGATCAGCGAATTACGTAAAGTATTTCAGAAGCTTGATGAGCATCATGATTATATTCTTACCGTGCCGCGTTATGGATTTCGTTTCGACACCGAGGTGAGTTGTCAGCCGAGAGAAAAGGAGCAAGCCGCCATTTTACAGCCACAACAGCCGCCATCTGTCGCAGTGACATCCGCGAGAAGTTGGCGAATATCCTCCCTAAAAGGATGGATTATATTGGCGGTATTCACGACGGCGTCGCTGGACTTAGGTCCGTTTTTTAGCTGGCCTGATGAGATAATTGTCCCGACAAAGCTCAAAACCGTTGAGGAAAAAATAGCCGGCTGCAGAATATGGCTAATTAACGAGTCTGATCGACCGCTGGAGTTATCGAAAGTGGCTGAGCTACTCAGGAAAAATGACGTGCCATGCGAGCGCAAGGAATACAATATTTATTACTTCAGCACCCATTTTTCTCTTAACGCTGCCGATGAGGTGTTTATTGGTGCCTGTCCGTTGAAACAAACTAGCCTCTGTAAGACTATTCGTTTTAAAAATGGGACGAAGAATGAAAATTAAACTTCTGTTCGGGCTGGGCGGCGTGCTGGCTGGTGGGGCACTGGCATTTTTTTTATTTTCAAGTGAAGTCGGCAAGCGAAATGCGCTGGCCTGCAGTACTGAATATAGTTTCACACGCAATGAGGGAGAAGCAAGTGAGGTGCGGGTGAATACTATAGCCCAGTTCTATTTCCATCGGGATGGAACCGGCTTGATCACTCATAAAGGTGCAGCAAAAGCTGAGGGTCGAAACCTGATAGTTGACAGGGATATCGATTTTACATGGGAGCAACGGGATGATGATAAAGTGATTGTGTTGAGCTACGGCAAGACCTGGCGTCGGTATAATGACAATACACCTGATGCTCAATGGGGAGGTTTCGCCCTTCCTGGCGTCCGTTATTATATCACTATTTCTGAACTTTCACCTTCCGTGTGGCTGATTAAGGACCGGCTCTATCCAGCCTATATTTGCCGGGGGAATTAAGAGACAAAAAAGGAGAATACCTCAGGCATTCTCCTTTTTATTGTTAGCGAGATAATTTAATCGCGGCTGGCAAAACCAAGGATGCTCAGCAGGCTAACGAAGATGTTGTAAAGAGAAACATACAGGCTTACGGTCGCGCGGATGTAGTTGGTTTCACCGCCGCGGATGATGTTGCTGGTCTCAAACAGGATGGCACCTGAGGAGATCAGGATAAATACCGCGCTAATCGCCAGGTGCAGAGCCGGGAGCTGCAGGAAGATGTTAGCCACCATACCAATCAGCACAACCACCACGCCCGCCATCAGCATACCACCCAGAAAGGACATGTCTTTACGGGTTGTCAGCACATACGCGGAGCAGCTAAAGAACACTAGTGCGGTACCGCCCAACGCCAGGCCAATAACGTCGCCCATGCCGGCAGACAGATAGGCATTCAGCATCGGCCCCAGGATATAGCCAAGGAAGCCGGTAAAGGCGAATGCAGACAGAATGCCGACGGGTTTGTCAGCGGTTTTGTAGGTCAGGAACATCAGGCCATACATACCGACCAGCGTCAGAATTAGCCCAGGAGAAGGCAGCATCAATACGGTGCTGGCGGTTGCCGTCAACGCTGAAAACGCCAGCGTTAAGCTCAGCAGGAAATAGGTATTACGTAGCACCTTGTGGGTGCTGAGCAGTGACGAACGGTCACGCGAAGAGGTAATAATGCGATCCATTCTAAAACTCTCTCTTTTACAGGTGTTTTATGGTGATGAGCATAACGCCCGCCTTTATTAGACAAAAGCCTTTTTACCCATCTTTACCTCGTGCAGTTTATCACATTGTACAAAATTAATGCCATAACACCCACTTATAGGTGGCTGAAAAGTATTGCTTTATTACCTAAAGCCGACTAAGAGTGTTAGCCGTACCGTCGTTAAATAACATCAATAAGGCGTAGGTCATGAAAGCAAACAACAACACATTTTCAAAATCATTGATTGCTCTGGGTCTGCTCAGCGCTATTTCCAGCGCATGGGCAGCAGACGTTCCGCCAGGAACCGAGCTTGCAGCCAAACAGGAGCTGGTGCGTAACAACGGCAGTGAACCGGCATCGCTGGATCCTCACAAAGTGGAGAGCGACGTTGAAAGTAATATTATCGGCGACTTTTTTGACGGGCTGATTGCCGTAGACAACAACGGTAAGATCCAGCCTCGTCTGGCGGATAAATGGGAGGAAAAAGATAACATCGTCTGGACCTTCCATCTTCGTCCGGGCATTAAATGGTCCAACGGTGAACCTATTACCGCGCAGGACGTGGTCTGGAGCTGGAAACGCCTGGTCGATCCAAAAACAGCCTCACCTTATGCCAGCTACCCGGGCAGTATGCATATTGAAAATGCTGCAGATATTGCATTAGGCAAAAAGCCAGTAGATAGTCTCGGAGTGAAAGCGCTGGATGCCAGTACGTTGCAGGTAACGCTCAGCCAGCCGACGGCTGCCTTCCTGTTAATGCTGGGGCATACCTCGATGGTGCCGGTGAGCGAAGCGGTGGTTGAGAAGTTCGGAGATAAATGGACCCAACCGGAAAATTTCGTGAGCAGCGGCGCATATAAGCTGTCGCAGTGGGTGGTCAACGAAAAATTGGTGGGGGAACGTAATAAGCAAAACTGGGACGATGCCCGTACTGTTATTAATAAGGTGACCTATTTACCGATTGCTTCCCCGACATCTGATGTTAACCGCTACAAAGCAGGGGAGATCGATATTACGTCGACCATTCCACAAACCCTGTTTGCTTCTTTGAAAGAGTCGATTCCCAATCAGGTTCATATCACGCCTTACCTGTCTACTTACTATTACGAATTCAATACCACCAAAGCGCCGTTTAATGACCCTCGCGTTCGCCTTGCGCTGAATCTGGCTCTGGACAAAGACATTATTGCCGACAAAGTCCTGGCACAGGGGCAGAGACCTGCATGGATTGTTAGCCAACCCCAAATTGGTGGAATAGAGCTTAAAAACCCTGACTACGCCAGTTGGAGCCACGAAAAACGTGTAGCTGAAGCGAAGAAGCTATTGGAGGCCGCCGGGTTTAATGCCTCACATCCTTTGACCTTTAACCTGCTGTATAACACCTCTGAATCGCACCAGCGTATCGCTATTGCCGCCAGCTCTATGTGGCAAAAAAATCTCGGAGTGAATGCTAAGCTGCAAAACCAGGAATGGAAAACCATGCTGGATACCATGCATAACGGCACCTTTGATGTCGTTCGCTATGCCTGGATTGCTGACTATGACGATGCGGCATCCTTCCTGGATAACTTCCGTTCCGGCAATAGTGAAAATACTTCTAAGTACAGCAATCCGGCTTACGACGAACTGCTGGTGAAGGCTTCGAAAGCTGAAACACTCGAGGAACGAGGAAAGTATTATCAACAGGCGGAGGATTTACTGGCCAAAGACGTACCGGCTGTACCGGTATATCATTATGTTTTGGCCCAGTTGGTGAAGCCGTATGTGGGAGGCTATGCTCCGAGCAGTCTGGGTAAATATCTCACCCGCGATATGTACATCAAAAAGCACTAATGCCGATGCTGCCCTCGATGGAGGGCAGAAAAAGCGGCTTGAAACTGAGCAGGTTGCTGCTGTTTCAGGCAAATAAAACAAATATGATGAAATTTCAGGCGATTGAACAAAATCGTGCTTTACATGAAGTATGGGTATGTTTATAGTTCGCCTCGTTGGAAGTGTGGCCGAGCGGTTGAAGGCACCGGTCTTGAAAACCGGCGACCCGAAAGGGTTCCAGAGTTCGAATCTCTGCGCTTCCGCCAACATTCTAAGGGGTTGCCGAAAGGCGACCCCTTTTGTTTTTGGGGTGTTGGTATATTGTTGGTATATTCACTTGGTATATTCTTGCCTTTAGCCCCCTCATTTCTCCTCTTTTTTGCTCAGTACCGGTGCCGCGAGTGTTGGTGAAATTTTCACTTTTCGGTCATACGTTGTCACCTGACTTTCCGTTTTGTGGCCAGAGAAAAGTTGCTTGTCTCTGCTGCTCCCTTCGTAATCTGAAATAGCTTTCGCTTTTATATCGTGAAACGTCCGAGGGACGCTGCGACCCAACTTCATAGCTGCAGCTTTCTTTGCCTTGTTCCACCAGGTGTTGAACGTTTTCTTATTCATAGCGCCGCCTGATGGCCCAGGAATCAGAAAGCCGGCCGCAGATCTTCCGGACAACTTCTCAATAGCCAGATCAACCGCCGCTCTAAGGCGAGGGGACCACTGCTTGATCTGTTTTTTGCCGGTTTTGTTCTGCTCAATAAAAATTCTTTCATGCCTGACATCTACGATCCGCAGATCCAGAACATCATCCTCGCGCGCTGCGCAAAGATATGAAATCTCCATGGCCACCTGAATCTCTGGGGCGGCGCGCTCATACACAGCAAGGTAATCTTCATCGGGGATATAAACGTCCCTGTCGATGAGAGTGAATTTCCGGATCCCCTTACAGGGATTGCCCTTCACATACCCTCGCTCAAAACCCCAGCCAAATACGCGGGACATGCTGGCGACTTCCTGTTTGGCCTGATTTTTACTGCTCATCCCGCGCTTATCCATGAAAATACGAACTTGCTCTATCCGAATGTCGTCGGCTTTCATTTTGCCGAACACGGCCAGTAGTTGCTTCTGATGCTGGTGGTAGTCCTGCTGCGTTCGTGGCGCCAGCTCGGTGAATGCAGGGCTTTCGATAAACATGCCCCACAATTTGGCAAAGGTCATAACGTCATGGCGCTTGGCCTTTTCCTCTTCATACCTTTGCCAGAGTTTTGATATCGGTGTTTCACGTATTTTCCCCAGGCAAATACTTAGCTTGGTGCCTTTTGGTTTCCAGACATAGCTGTACTTATTTTTGATACCCGCGGTGGAAGGTGGGTATCTTTCGGATCTTTTCTTGGCCTGCCCATAGATAGCGTCGAAGTCCGGCTCTGTTGCAACATATTCGTCAACCTTTGGTAGTTCGGTGGTCCCTGGCAAAATATTTCTGCGCAATACGATTGGGCGATTCCGTCCATCTGTTGTGAATGGAATGCCGTGACAGCGCAGCTGACGCTGCTGCTGCGTATAACGCATATACCCGGTGATTTCCTGAATCTCCTGAGGTGACAGCGTAAGTTCATGCATAGGTCATCCCCTGATGACCAGCCAGAAAAAGGTTATCTGGCTGGCGCGCTCAATATTGAATAAGGAAAATCAGTTTTTAATCAGCTGCTGCCAGATGGCAGAAACGTACTTAACCTGGTGCCGGGCATCACTCAGGGCGTTATGCTGATCACCTTCAAAAGGGATTTCATAACGAGGATTAATGCCAATGGCCTTGCCCAGTTCGACGATTGTTCTCACATCTCGATCGTTCCAAAATTCCCAGAGAGCAGGGATGCCGGTACGCCTGTAAGAGCGCCGTAGCAGGACATTGTCGTATGTAGCGCCATTCCCCCATAGCTGAACGCTGGCAGGGCCATTTGCGGCGTTTTCGCAGATAAATTCGTTGAGCTGTAATAGGGCGTCATCCAGAGGTATGGCATCGTCCACCAGAATTGCAGAGCGAGATTCCGCGGACTGTTTCAGCCACCAAAGAATTCTATCTGCGTCCGGCTGGCCGCCGAATCCCATGGAAGAACCAAGACTGATGACTTTGTAAAACTCACTTCCCATCCCGCCGGTTTCAGGATTGAAAAACACTGCGCCAATGGAAACGATCGGAGCATCAGGGTTGGAGCCAAAACATTCCAGGTCAACCATGAGATGAGTGAATAGCTGCGTTTCGGTGCTCTCATTACGATGAACGGTATCGTTATTCAGGGCATTTGTTTCCTGATTAACCGCAACATGGCTTTCAGTTGAGTGAATTGCTTTTTCGCCAGGCTGAATTTCAGAATCAGTTTTGGTTTCATGGTTGTTAGCTTCTTCCACCGGCACATTGTTTGTATTCTCCGCAGCAGTATCCTTAGAAGGGGCATTAAACAGAGCAGTGGCATCGAAAATACCGGCTCCGACTTTTATCAGTTGGGCTGGCGGCTGCTTGCTTTCTGTGTACTGCTGATCAGCATTCTCACCGTTTTCTTCCACGACTGCGGGCGAAATAAAATAGTGTTGAATGGAGTTCCAGCGCTCTTCGCTATTTGGTTTCCCGTCATCTGGCATGAATTTAATCTCAAGCAGATTTTTGGCTACGTGACTCGTCAATGCTGGGATTGAATGCAGCACCTCTGTTGGTGCATTACGAATCAGGACAAAAATTGTGCCGCGGGAAAAGTCCAGAATGCCTGGCGACTTGCGAAGAACGGCGCTCCATGTTTTCCATGGTTCTTCTTTGTTGGTGATAATTTCCTTAGCCCGGCGAACAACCCCTGCCGGGAATTCGTAGATGTTGAAATCCATAGGTAGGGTTGCTGCCGCGATTTCAATATCAAGAACATCCAGGGAAGGGGCAAGATCCGTGTTGCGGTCAGTTTTTATCTGTCCACCTGCATTGGTTCCGGCATCAGTCCTGATCATGTTCTCCTGTTCGCTTTTAACGGAATGGATGGCAGCAGGCTGTGGCGCAGACTTTGCCTTCCATTTTTCAATGACGTCAGCCCGGTGGTTACCGCGGCCGGCTGAATTATCATTCAGGGCTTCGATCCATTCCTTTGAGAACGCCAGAACGTGAGACAACTCAGGAGTCTTTCCATCCAGTGGCCAGATAAGCTTGATAGCCTCAAGGAGGGTATGGCGTATATGGTTGTGGCACTGCTTTAGAGGCTCAATGGAATTAACCGCCAGAATGACATTCTGGAGATAGTTATTGTCCATATCCATCTGGGCCTTGATTGCGGCCGCTCGCTCTTCTGGCGTTGCTGTAAACATGCCTCCGATCCAGAAATGAGCGAGTTCGACGCTGAGACCCATTTTGTAACTTTCAATAGCGTCGCTTAGCTCCTCCGCTTCTTCGTCGTCAACTGCAGCCGTTTGAATCAACTGCCAGGTTCTGCCGTCTTCCGCCAGCTCGTAACGCTTGCACCAATCGAAATCGACAGTGCCTTCCTCCGGAAGATCATCGAAAACAGGGAAATCAGTCCTGACTGGCTTGTTGTAATCGTGGCCGCGGCCGGTTTCTATACCGGCATCTTCCAGGGCCACATCAAGCATCAGGTTTGCGCGAGCTTCGGTTTTTGCTGTCTGCCAGTGGATGGCATCAGGCTTGCCTGATTTTTGAGTTGCTTTGATTAAATTAAAGAATTCCATATCGGGGCCTCTTTTTTGGATGTAAGATACCCGCAGCCAGTGATTGCCGCTTTTGGGTAGTGGTCATTGGTCAAAACTCGATTCCGGAAAGCTTTGGTCGGCTGACCGGGTACTTAACCCGCCTTGCGCGGGTTTTGTGCTTTATGGGGCTGCTGATTGACTCTTTGCCAGCTCAGACAGCAGCACACCATCCAGAGCGGTCAAAACGGGTTTAAAGGTATCGCTATTGGGGATCTTGCTGACTGCGCGGATGACTTCTGAAACTGAAATATCACCAGCGCGGGGCGCATAACCACCGCCTGGGCCTCGTTGAGAAACAACGAGCTTTCCGGCGCGCAGCTTATTGAAAATCTGCTCGAGGTAAGAGGTGGAAAGATTCGCCTCTTTGCTAAGTGTGGTCAGGGCCACGAACGAACCGTTTAAGATGCGTTGTAGTGCCGCCATTGCGTGAACAGATGCCATCACGCGCTTCATGCCAAATTCCATAATCACATTCCTCGGCCAGGCAGGCCATTGGTCAAAACTCGATGTTTAACGTACTGCAGGCTGTTGGTCGGCAGCCGGGTTACCCTTCTGGGCCAGGATGTAACAGAGCTTACGGAGCATCACCTCAAAAACATTCAGACGGGTAGCCTGGTGTGCTGCTGGTTTACGTGCGAAATCAATCATGCTTTTCTCCTTACCAAACCTCCGGCCAGCCTCTTATGACGGCGGCCACGCCAATCTCCGATGATTTATCGTCAGGATTTAATCTGCGATGCTGTCCATCTGCGATCCTGTCTGCGTCCTTCCAGTCCTCCGCCATAACGCGATAAGTGCGATAACCACCATCGCCGCTAATGACTACGGTGAATTGTTTCTTAGCCATGAATCCTCTCTCTTTGCCCTTATCGCCAGGCTGGCGGAACGGTACTGCCTGCTGCGCATTTCAATGTGTCATCTCATCCGGTGTTTCGTATGCCGCCGGCAGCTACTTCGTGGGCTCCCTGCCTGGATGACGCTGGTTGAGCTAAGTAAACTACATCTTTACCGCATGGTCAAGTCATGGTGATTTTATTGGTCAGCCTTAGGTTGACTTCATTTAAAAAAGAGGCTCGAAAAAATGCGGGATACTTAATTCAGACGAAAAAAAACCGGCTATTGCCGGTTGATAGAGGGGTTGGGAGTTAGTCTTTTGGTTTATAGCGACCACGTAGGTATTTTTCTACGTACTCATCAATTTCTTTGAGCCTCACCTTGAACAGGTCGATCATGCGCTCCTGTTCGGATTCAGGAAGCTGACGGAAAAGCTGAAGCATCTCCTGTTCCTTTGATTTGAGTCCCGAATCTTCTTGGACGTCCTCACCTAAAAGCCACGCGACAGATACACCAGCAGCCTCAGCCACGCTCAATGCTGATGCTTTGCTTATGGTGCCGTTTTTAAACCATCCCGTCACAGCCTGTTTACTGACATTAGCTGCCCTGGCCATTTCAGTTTTTGAAAAGCCCTTTTCATTGAGTTCAGACAGCCTGGCGATTAAGCCATTTTCATTCGGTGTATTCATGCCAGTAATTGTAAACATTTGCTTTACCCCTTCAAGCAACGCATTATTGACCAATTGGTAAATTAATACTTTACTTTGCTTGTCGATACAGGAGAACTCAGATGACAGGCTTAGAAAAAGCAATCAAGAAGGCAGGGGCAGCCCAAAAGCTTGGCCAATTATTGGGCGTGACAAAGATGGCCGTATCCCTCTGGAAGAAAGAGCCTGCAGGTGCCGTTCCCGCAAAACGTGTATTGCCTATCTACATATTAACTGGCGTTACACCGCATGAATTACGCCCGGACCTTTACCCAAACCCAACCGATGGGTTGCCACAGCAGGAGTGATGACCATGCATTTAACAGCGCATAAAAATCATAACCAAGTCTCTCGGTTTTCAGTGAAAACCCAAAATCAGAATGTGGTCCACCGCCGTGACGGCATTAAACATCGTGCTCTCCGTGACGCAGTGCATGAGTGGGAACTCACTTTGCCGGGCCAGGCACAGGAAAAGATTGCGCGGCTGGTGGCAGAACAGTGGGAAAAACTGGGGGGCAGGGGGATAACGATCAACAAACAGAATCTTTTTCGTTATCTGAAAAATGAAGCTAACTCCGACAAATATACCGCTTACGTAATGCAGCTTGCTGTGGCAATCGGTGAAGCCATGCCCATTGAAATTGCCAGAAAGCACGGGCTGCGTTCTGGAATGACTGAGACTGAGCTGGTGGCCCGGGATATTAAAGAATGCGGTGAGGCGCACCAGGCCAAATTGTTAGGCGCGCCGCTGCAGAAGCTTGAGAAAGAGATCAGAGAGGCAGCTATTGCGCTTTTCAACATGTTGCCATCGGACTTAGCAGGACCGCTGCTTGCCAGCATAGGCGCAGTGACGCCGCAGTTTTTCTAATCGAGTTTTGACCAATGACCATTAAGCCCGGTTCTTTCGGGCATCAGGAGTAACCATGGCCGCGCTGCCTTACATGCAACTCTACATTGCTGATTACCTGGCGGACACCATGCATCTGTCAACAGAAGAGCACGGTGCATACCTGCTGCTCATGTTCAATTACTGGCAAACAGGGAAAGCGATACCGAAGAGCCGTCTGCCAAAAATTGCACGGCTGAGCAACGACCGTTGGATTTCCGTTGAAAGCTCGTTGAAGGAGTTTTTCAGCGATAACGGTAGCGAATGGAAACATGATCGTATTGAGCGTGATCTCGAGGGGGTCCGCAATTCGCTTGAGCAGAAGTCTGCTGCAGGTCGTGCCTCAGCCATGGCGAGAAAAGCCAAAAAAGGAACGGAATCAGAACGGCAAATTAACGACCGTTCAACGGGTGTTCATTCTCCGTTGGAACAGGAGGGCAACGGGAATCCAACTAATAAAGATCCAGATAAAGATATAAAACCTAAAAACAATATGCCCGACGCTGAAACTGATCAGCGCCGTGCTCCCCCGGAAATTTCCCCTGAAGAAATTTTTATATCGCTGCCGTTAATCGGCGGTGTGTCGCATGTCGTAACGCTGAACTACCTCGAAAGCCGAAGGGAGCTTTACCCGGCGGTGGATGTACCTCAGGAGCTGCGGAACATGTGCGGCTGGCTCGAAAGTAACCCGAAGAAGCGCAAAACGCCGAACGGCATCAAGAAATTCATCACAACCTGGCTGCAGCGTTGCCAGGACAACCCCAAAAACAGGCAGGTGACCAATGGGCAAAACCCAACTGGAAACACGGAGTCCATCGCAGAACGGCAGTTACGTGAGGGGCGCGAGCAGTACATTCGGGAACGACAGCACCACGGTGGACACTCCGGCATGGCGGCTGTGGGACCTCATGACAAAAATCTACAGCAACCGCTGGATTGCGAAGAATGGCAATCGTCCATCGGACCTCTGGGAGCAGCAGATTGGAGCGATGAGCGCTGAGGAATTAACTCGCGTGTGTAACGTTTGCGTCGAACGCTGTGCTGCAGAAAGCACATGGCCACCGGATTTTGCTGAGTTTGTTGCGCTGGTCGCAGATGCAAGTGGCGGTAGCTTTGGGCTGACGGTGGAAGACGTGAAGCATGAATATTGCAAATGGAAAAACGAGTCATGGCGGTACAGCACATCTGAGCAGTACCCGTGGAAGCATCCTGTGCTCTACCACATTTGCGTAGAAATGCGGCGTGAAGGAGTGGAGCGCCGGTTGACTCAGCCCGAAATGGACAAGCTTGCAGCAGCGAAGTTATCTCACTGGGAAAAGCGGGTGGGGGCTGGCTATTCGATACCGCCTATTCGGCGGCAACTGGCGGCCCCAGCAAGGCCATCAGGACCAACTCCAGCGCAACAGAGGATGGCGGAATATAAACGTAAAAAAGCGGCTGGGCTGCTTTGAATAAATCGAGTTTTGACCAATGACCAAAGGATTAAACATGAATAGCGAAAACCATCAGAAAGTGATCAGCTTTCTAAAGGAGAACAAGAGGGCCACTGCCCGGCAACTGGCTAAGTTTCTGGAGCGCGATAGTGTAAGCATCCCTGTAAACCGAACCATTCACTTTTAGAGATCTTCCGACATACTGATTATGTCCCCTGAGGAGATTACCATGTGCAAAGCCCGATTCACCGAACACCAGATCATTACCATACTGAAGTCCGTCGAAGCAGGCCAACCCCTCAATTTCTGCCAGCGTCGCTTCATTGATAACATCCCTTGAGATGAACGCTGTGGGTAGCACCCCAAAGAAACCCTGACGTTGAGAAATGGCGGTGTACTGATATTCGGTCACATCGCTGGCATATACCGGACTGCCTGGTTTGCGAAAGACCGAACGAAATTCCCAGACATCAGGCTGATAATCAGCCTGATGAGTGATTCTCGCTGCCCACCCGCCGGATCGCATACGGCTGCGTGTATCTGGGGAAATTTTGTGCCTCAGACGGGTATGGATCCAGTACTGCCTCTCAGCCCAGGTCAGGGCATTCTTTCCAGTCGGTTTATGCTACTCGGCGAGAATATCCGGATATCCCCGGCGACCAGACATGGGGATCCCGATTTGACAGTTGACTCTTTCCAGCTTGTTGAAGAGCCCCTAGCCTGCCGGTACAGCAAAGATACCCATCTGTCTGGTGGATAGTGGGCATAATAGAAGAATGATATTTGTCGAACATTCTAGCGATATCATGCAGGGAATCACCTTGCTTATATCTGTCCAAGATAATCGCCCTCTGCTCTGGCGTGTAGTTAATTCGAGTTCTTCGTTTCATGGCAACGTCCCCCTTGATTAAGAATAGCGTTGCATCGACCCGTTGAACTCACAGTCAAGAGCGGACGTTACTAAGTTTCTACGTAATACAGCGGCTCACGATAATCGGGGTCAGGGCCAGTCAAAAACATTACTGATACCACCGTGTATTGATCAACCTAGAGCTAGTCAATTCGTTGCTTATTAAGTCTATAGAAGTGGGCTTGTGATATACTTAGGCCGCCTGAAGGCTGTTAGGGATTGATTATGCAAGATATGGTGTCCTCCTTTATAATGGTTTATAACACTTATCATGCTAACAATACATTGCTATACATTCTCGGTTTGTGGATTTGACCCTATACATCCAACCAGCATGATAGATTGGCTTTAACACAGTTACAGGTTGACGCATACAAGGAGTCAGTTAATGTACTTACCATCAAAAAGTCTTCATGACATTTTAGCATCAGAACAAGTTGGAGTTTTTTGTGAATCTAATTCCTCAGGCGATAAAGCGTTAGTAGCAAAATTACCTACATCAGTCATCAAGTCCATTTTACTTGGTGCTAAAATAGAATTTTATTTGTTCGTTAAAACAACCCCCACACATAATATTGCATTGGTCTTAAAAGTATTTGATAATAAATCATCACCTTTCCACGCGATAGTTGCTCAACGTTGGAGTAATCGCAATAATATTTTTGATGATTCATTTTTAGACTCAGATATCCACCTATCTTTATTCGACGAGACTGACGCGAGCGTTGTATATGGAACAATAAATATAAAAACAAACTTTAGAAACAAAAGAGCTTACAATGTAATTGCAAACTTTGAATTTTCTTCAGCAAACAATCACCTAGATAACATGAAATTCACGGATTCGGTATGTGCTTCATTAGGTTCTGGTGATGCTAAACATCCGGGATTCAATGTGTTAAAATTTCGCTTTCCCGTTAAGGTTAAAGAACTTGAGACTATTATCACGCATCATGTAAATCCTCAAGGCTCATCAAGTTATGAAGTGGCAACAGAGATTGATGGTGCGCGTCAGGAACGTCAGATCTATCAAGCGCTTTGTCTGATGGATAACTCATTAACGACCTTGTCTCCATTGGTAACAATTGGGAAAAAGGAAAGAGAACTAACAGATGTATTAACTTGCTCGCTAAACAATAACGTTATTGCGATTGAGTCAAAATGCCTACAAGTAGACATCTCGACCCTGGATAAATCTCGGGAACGTGCTTCATCGAGCATGATTAAGCACTGCAGGAAAGCAATTAATCAACTAGAAGGCGTTTATAAAGTAATAAATAGAGGCGAGAAAATATATAACTCTGCTGGAATAGCACTCTTGCATGGTGGCGATTATGATTTCTATGGCATAGTCCTAATAGATGAATATAGAGAATCAAAAGAATGGCCTGAAATAATTGAGTTAATAGAAGAAGTCAGCAGGCGACACAAAATTTGCATAAATGTTATCAGCGTGTCAGAAATTATTTACAACATGAAGTTAAGCTCATCAAATACTGACACGTTCATTAGCATGCTTCAAAAGAGACATGAGCTTTGCTTAAAAAAGAATAGTATTAATATTAAGTTCATTAACTCATCATTACCAACTATGCTTGACTGATAGTTACACTACTGATTAGCACCTGACCTGTAAACTAGCTACTTTTGATAGAGGAATAACTCTAAAGAGAATAGAAGTCATGCACAACTAATAGAAGATTGGACATGCTCCCATTAATTAGCTGAGGGTAATGTATGTAACGCATCGATAGATATAAGTAATAAACTTTCGCTCATAGTTCATAAGGGACTGCCATACTCAAATCTCCCACATTGCAGGAGATTTGAGTATGAACATGTCACGGTGGAACAAAGACCGTGTCATCGACCCAAAAAGAACATTTCAGATATCTCATGTCTGGGGGATCCGAATCCGGCTTGAACTGGAAGGTAAAACACGTGATTTCCCGCGCTTCATTCAGTGTCCTGAACCAATAAAATTCCAGGATTTCTGTCCGGTACGTCCGGTTAAAGCGCTCCTAAACATGATCTGTGTCGGCTTACCAGGCTTGTCTGCTCCCCATCATCCTTAATTCGAGGGTTAGTGTGTTTACAAGATTTGCAATTCAATCGTCACAGTATCAATCTGAGTATATTCTTCACAAATAATATCAGCTTCAATAATGTGCTTTCCTGTATTTAAAGGCGCAATCATATACTCATCACTAAACGTTATTAACCTTGTGTGAATTAAGTTATCAATTTTGATAGTAATAGTATTGTCTCTCAGTAAGGTGTAAGACGATGCATTATTTGGCTTGAGGCTTTTGAAAATTCCTTGGTTGATCAAATCATTTCTTGTGGTTATTCTGTGCATGGATAATGAATTATAAGTAGAGAATTCATTCGGAAAATTAAAATCATCCTGTTTTTTTTGGTATTTAGATTGCGCATTAATTATCGGGTCAAAAGGAATCGGGGGATTCCGGTTTTTGGGGCTTTTCATTGACTTTATATATAAAAATTTCTGAAGGGAAGGTCAGCTCTATAAATATGTTATTTGCTTTTGCCGTTCCTATATTTGAAACTTTAACATTTAAAGCGGTAGAGTAGTTTTCGATTTTAAAGTATTTTTCGCTTTCAATGTTAAATTGTTCAAGCTCAAGCTCTCCAGGGATTTTGCTATTATGCCACTCAATGTCACTCTCTGAAATAAATTCAAGGAGATGCGGGCTGATGTTGTTTATACTTAATACTTTAGGCATGATGACTTTTTCAAACGAATTGAATTTTTCATCAATGGAAGGACTGTTTATAGATATTTTTATATCTGGTTTTTTTATTTCTACTTTTGATTCAAGTAGTGTGATTTTCTCTCTTAAATCTCTGTTTTCTTTACTTAGAATTGATAGCTCATTGGATAGGGACTCACTAACAACAGTATTGTCTCCACGTATCCATCCTATCCCAGGTTTTTGCATAATCTGCTTCATTAAGGAAATTGAAACATTTTTTATAAGCTGATCTTTTGTGTCCCAAAATTGTGCCATTTTGGAATTTGTTAGAACGGTATTGCGGAATTCTTTGATATCAGTGAGATTGTCATCTCTTTTATCTCTAGACAAAGCCACAGTGTCATTCATTAAGAATGCGAGAACAGGGATTTTTTTCTCTAAGGCATAATTATATTCTTTATGGGTGAAACTTATCCCATCGGACGTTTTTGAACCATATCTTAATCCTAATACTAAGATGTAATAATCACTTACCTCTATGGTTCTCCTTATTATTTCCCATTGATCTTCATCTTCTGCACTGAACATCTCCATTCCAATCGGGATATGATACAATTCTAGCACGGCTTTAATTATACTCTCCCTCTCTTCCACCAAATCTGTATAGGTGGAGCTCAAAAATACCTGATATTTTTTTTCCATAATACCTTCTGTAAATTAGAATAGGTTGGTAGCGAGATTAGTTCTACTGGGTACTCTTGACCAAGAGACCACTCTGTCGCATTAAAATGTTACTGTGCATGCCATATGATACTGTCTCAAAATGTACGCTGTAGAATTCAACTTTATAGACTATTCTGAAGCAAAACGACCTTTGGGACAACTCTTGATCTACTCCCACTTTATTGACAAATGGCATAGTTAGTGAAATATGCTTCTGAATTCAGATTACTATGAATTCCGCTGTTCACTAAAAGCAGACCTTGTGGACATTATGGCATGGTAGGCCGATATCTATCTGTGTTTGGCTCGATAGCGCTAGATAGGAAGAGTAGGAACAATATCATTGTGTATTGCGGCGAGCATTGAATATCGTACTAAAGGCTTCCGGTAATCTTGCATCATCGGCTGGGGTATGCGAATGCCCACTGAGGGAATGCGGTACCGTCGCCGTTCTCTGAGGCATTGGTAAGGGCGAATCTTTCAGAGCTTTGTACTGAAGGGCAGCAGACCGCCTTAATAGCATGAAAAAAAATTAACCTACTGAAAACACGATAAATATCACCTAAAAGCACTGTTGAGCCTTTTTCATTGCAATCCAAAATAAACGGGTTAATAATACCTGTACATTAATACAGTGTTTTTAAGTGGGGAGGAATTTTGAGCAAAGAAATAATCCTCCGTTATACCCCGAAAGACGTGCTTCAGAGCCTCCCGCATGGCGGGGGATGAAGCCATGTCAGGTCGTTCGGGGCAGCCAGAGGGGAACGAAGTGATAAAAATTAATGACGAGTTGCCAGACACAGGCTACGCGCTTATTCGTTGCGAGGATTATGCCGTGGTCGCTAGATTTAGTTCATTCCCGGATGGCGGCAGAGCATTGTTATACAGGCGTGGTGATGAGGTATCGTTCGTTCCCCTTCAGCCTAACGAGATAATTGGCACACCGACACTTTTTACAGAGATGCTGGAGAAAGCGGGCTACCGAATTACAAGTTGCTTTGATACACTTCACTCGTAGGACTGAACACCCTGCACCTGCTGCGCCACGGAGACTACCATGGCGCAAAACACATCAAAGAAACCTGAAACAAATCAACCCGACAGCCATAATGGCTCAGCCGGGCATTTTACACGTCCAGCAACAGCCCACACCCTGACGCCTCGTCAACAAGAAGTATTCGATCTTCTGGTTTTTTTCATACAGAAAAATGGCTATCCACCTTCCACAACCGAGCTTGCTGACTTACTCGGCGTCAGCTCACCAAACGCTGCAGCGGAACACCTTAAAGCCCTCGAGCGAAAAGGCATTATCACTATCACCCGGGGCGTTTCCCGCGGCATAGCGATTGCCGGAGATAAGGAACCGCTTCTTGCTATGCAACTCTTGCAGGAAATGATTGATGATCAGCCTGTCGCGCGTGAGAGGGCAGCCGCGTTCCTGAAACTTCACGGAGCGCAGCTATGAAAAAGGGCTGGTTCCAACATGACAACCTGACCGCAGCGCAAGCCGAAGAGTTAGTGAAGCGATACAAGGCCAATGGAGTCGTTACGGAAAAGAGCCTTGCTCCGGATTACACCAGTTGGATTGTCAGCGCGCTCCTTCCTGAAGGTAAAACAGCGCCGCGAATCGACCGCACTTTCCAACAGCCGTGCTGGAGGCAGTAATGAAAGCCTACAGCATAACCCCTATGGGAAAACCGAGAATGACCCGCGCTGATAAGTGGAAGAAACGGCCTGAGGTTTTACGGTACCGGGCGTTTTGCGATCAAGTGCGCCTGAACCGAATAGAGCTGCCTGAGTGTGGTTACCACGTTATTTTCGTTCTTCCAATGCCGCCGAGCTGGAGCAAAAAGAAACAGGCGGAGTATGACGGCAAGCCACACCAGTCGCGACCAGACAAAGACAATCTTGAGAAAGCGTTACTTGATGCCTTATTTGGCGAGGATAGCCATATCTGGGATGGACGCGTGTCAAAAATATGGGGAACAACCGGCAAAATCATTATCCGGGAGGCTGAACCATGCGCGCTATTCTGACCGTGGAGATTGCACATAATATGGGCGTGGTCTTGCTCAAGCCGGGCCGGGAACTGATGCAGCTTTTTGGTTATGGCAGGGTGCTTATCGAAATGCCCCCAAAGGCGATGGCACACCTTCCCTCGGGAAAGATACCGGATGCGCGGCAGCCATTGATTGAAGATACAGCCCTCGATACCTTTTTTTCTGATGAGCGAGTGATTCAGGCTGCTGGTGGCATGACTTCGCTCGAGTCCTGGCTATTTCGCAGCGTCCATCATTGCCAGTGGCCACACACGGATTATCACCACAATGAAAAGGTAACAATGCGGCATAGCCCCGGCGCCATGCTTCTTTGCTGGTCATGTGACAACAAGCTACGGGATCAGAGTACAGAGCAGCTGGAAGCAATAGCGCTGCAGAACGTGAAAGCCTGGGTTATCGATGCGGTCCTTTCAAAGCTCGGATTCAATAGTGATAGAGAGCTTTCGCTGGCGGAGCTTTGCTGGTGGGCTGTTTATATGGGCGTTTCCGAAGCGATAGGGGAGACCATGGCCCGCCGCGCACTCAACTTCAAGCCTGATCCCATCCTCTCTGTTTATCGTGAAACCGATCTCGAACCATCTGTACCGGCCACCAGCGAACTGGCGAAGAGAACTGCATATTTCCAGCAACAGAAGGAGCAGGAGCAAGTCAGAGGAAAACCCGTGGTGGCGCTGGTAGTAGATCCTGAGTATCCCCAAACGTTTTTTCCAGACCAAAACGAATTCGCTGGGAAAATCCAGGCTACCTGAAATGGGTTAAGACTCAACCGTGCGAGGGCTGTGGTTCTTCGGCGGATGATCCCCATCACCTCATCGGGCATGGACAGGGAGGGATGGGTACAAAATCGCACGACAGTTTTGCTATTCCGCTATGTCGGAAATGCCATGACGAACTTCACCGAGACCAAAGGGAATTCGAGCGTAAGCATGGTTCTCAGTTGGTCATGCTCAAAAACATTTTGGACCGAGCCTTTGCGCTTGGTGTGCTGGCTTAATTAGGAGAACACTATGCGTGATATGTATGAGGTCTTGGATATGTGGGGCGCGTGGGCCGCCTCTGATAAAAGCGGTGTTGACTGGCAGCCTATCGCTGCAGGCTTCAAGGGGCTTTTCCCTCATGGTAAGAAATTACGTCCGCAATGTGGCGATGATGAAGGGATAATGATTGATGGATGCGTTGCCAGACTAAAGAATTACAAGCCAGAAGAATATGAACTTGTCATTGCTCACTTTGTTATTGGTATATCTCTAAGGGCGATAGCAAGGAAGCGTAGATGCGCAGATGGTACTATTAGGAAAGATATGCAAGTCGCTCTAGGCTTTCTGGAAGGGGTTTTGATGGTTGTTAAGCCCGGTTAAGGGCTTAATAATTCATATGAATTCTATTGCCAAGATAATACAGGCCAAAAAATGTGGATACTAATAGTTGCCATGTTCCAAAAGTAAACAAAAGTAGATATGCTATTTGGAGGTAGATGTTTTTATATGTTTCAAATAAAGGCATGACTAATGCATTGAGCATTACTAATAAAATGCTCAATGCAGTAAGGAATGCAAATAGCATACATAAAAATAGTCGCCGAGTCAGAGGCTCCTGAGAATTGACCACTTTACCATTTTCTTTTGTTACCTTAACATCTATTGATGGGGTGCCTGTATTGCTGATTAATGGGTGGTCTATTTGCTCTCTATTGAAAGTTGCTATAGCTGCTAGTGCTGCAATATAGAATCCCGGCAGGTTTGATATAAATGATATCACAGTTTTAACAAAACCACCTTCGGATAGCAGAATAGAAGGCATAACTTTAAATGAGCCAAAGTACAGAGTTGTTAAAGTTGTAAGGATCAATGGTGCTATCCAGTCGTAAGACCGTTTACCATCAATACCTTTAATAAAAAGGTAACCAAACGGTTTGGCTAGGTGAGAAAAAATTGTAAGCATGTTGTCCTCACATTATTTCAATCATTTTAGAAATAAACTCTTTATTTATTTTATCATAAGAGTCTTTCAACCGCGACGAAAAATTTGATACAACACTTTTTTTGATGAATGTTTTTTCTAAGCTGTCTAACTTAATATTTGAAGTGGAGAAATCCACTTGCCTTGGTTTATCTGTGTCTGGTTCTTGAAACTTAATTTTAAGTTTATCATACCCACCATTATCCTTATCACCGAAATGCTGTGCAACCGATTTTATCCACCCTATAACATCTTGTCCGTGGTTTGGCACAAGTTTCAATGTGGTTTGTTTGGGAATGTAAGTGGCATTTACATCAGGTGCGTTTATTGTAGTGAATTCGTCTTTAATCAAAATAACATCAGACAAACCTTTACTGTTTATTTTTTTAAAAAGATCTTGATCAAGCATGCCAGTTAAATCAAAAACAGGCTTGTAAAGGATCTTAACGTTTTTATTGGTAGTTGAAGAAACAACATTGGTAGGGGTTATACAGGTGAATTTGTCTTCATTTGCAACGGATACTTTGAATAAAATCCTATCTAAAAAACTATTCACTCTTCCGGTTGACACACCGGGAGTGGGAGTATAGGTCATATCATAGGTTCTCTTACTACCGCTCAGCGAAATAACTATATGTGCAGAAACTTCATAGCCTTCCCCTTCCTCATGTTTCGGCGCAATTTCAACGCGAACATTAGTCTCAGTATTTTTCAGAACAGTTGTACTACCATTTTTGTCTACAGAGTTTACAAGTAATGCCAAATGAGTTGGTGTTCTATCTTGTTGCGTAGAAAAGAGTTGTGCATCTTGCAATGTGAGAACTACATCACCGTGATCATAAACATGTGTAAGCCCTACTTGAGCTAAAATCATCGGAGCAAGTACACCCATTTCTGGAACAGGGCAAATGCATTTAGCTTTGGTTGCAGCATCTGCTTTAGTGCGAAATTGTGTGTCTATTGTTACACTATGGTGGGTAATGATTCTTTCTAAAGCATCCAACTTAGCCACGTTTCCATCCATTTGTATTTTTAATTTTGCTGTGTAAACAAATAATACAAAAGAACTAACGCGTACGCAAAAAACATCGTAATGTGATAAGAATGGTCACAAAGACACAACGCTTATCAAGTCATAAAACATTGCTATGGCGGTTTTTTTATATCTTTTGCAAAGACTTCTTGCTGCATTATTCAACCAGAGTTATCTGTATGTCACACCAGAAATTAAGGTAAAAGACATGCTAAATCAGCAGTATATGACTGAAACGGTCAGGGCCGTATTCAATCAGTTAAGCGAGAGCCCTGCCACTGTAAGCGAGATTGCCCAGAATACGCACCTGACGCGCGAGCGCTGCCAGTTAATACTGACGCAGCTTGTAATGGCGGGTTTATCAGATTACCAGTTCGGATGTTACAAGCGCCTCCAGTAACGGAGGCCCCCGCTGTGGAAATGGGCGGCTGGTGGGTGTTGACGCACCCGGCCAGCCATTAGCTGATGCATTAAGGTCACAAGCTAACCAAGGCCCACCGCTTTAGCGCTAAAGCAAAGTGAGCCTATCAGAGACTAGCTTACTGATCCATGAAAAATACTGTAAAAATATACAGTGTTGAATTATTCAACGCTGATTGCCTGCACGTCCTTTCCCAAACGCCAGATAATTCCATTGACCTGATTTGCACGGATCCCCCTTATTTTCGTGTTAAACCCGAGGGCTGGGATAACCAGTGGCGCGGGGATGCGGATTATCTCGCATGGCTTGATAAATGCCTGGCCGAGTTCTGGCGGGTATTGAAACCCAACGGCAGCATTTACCTTTTCAGCGGCCACCGCCTGGCGGCTGATATTGAGTTGCTGATGCGCAACCGCTTCAACATCCTGAACCACATCATCTGGGCGAAGCCGTCAGGGCGCTGGAATGGATGCCAGAAAGAAAGCCTGCGGGCGTACTTCCCGGCGACAGAGCGCATTCTCTTCGCAGAGCATTACCCTGGGCCGTATAAGCCCGATAGCTACGCGAAAGAATGTGACAGCGCAAAACAGCACATTATGACGCCGCTGATTGATTATTTCCGTAATGCGCGTTCGGCGCTGGGCGTCACGTCGAAGCAGATAGCAGACGCCACGGGAAAGAAAAACATGGTTTCGCACTGGTTCGGTGCCAGTCAGTGGCAATTGCCTAACGAGGCCGATTATCTCAAATTGCAGGAACTGTTTACGCAAATAGCCATTGAGAAGCATCAGCGCCTCGAGCTGGAAAAGCCTCATCACGAACTGGTGGCAACCTGGCATTACCTGAGCCGTAAGCATTCAGAACTAATGGACGAGTTTAAGGCACTGCGTCGCCCGTTTGCCGTTACATCTGCCGTGCCTTACACGGACGTTTGGACATATAAGCCGGTTCAGTTCTATCAGGGTAAGCATCCATGTGAGAAGCCAGCGGAAATGCTAAGGCAGATTATCAGCGCCAGCAGCAGGCCCGATGACGTGGTAGCGGATTTTTTTATGGGTTCCGGATCCACAATCAAAGCTGCCATGGAATTAGGGCGGCGGGGAATTGGTGTTGAACTTGAAGAAGAACGCTTCAACCAGACGGTTGAGGAGATAAAAAGTTGGTCGTCATAGTGCGCCCTTTTTTATTGCACACATAGTACCCGCAAAAAAGCGAGGTGAGAGATTATGAAAATGAATGACCAGACGTCTAATGCTATTACACAGCTGTCGTTAGGCCGTGGCACGAGCTTATACCATTCTGTGGCCGCTCACGCTCCGCGAGATGTTAGAACAATCCGGGCGGAGAGATGATGCCGACTGCATCGAACAGGCCGTCCCTCTTGCGTTCAAAATCGACGATCCGGTTTAAGTTGTAGCTTTACGCTATTACATAACCCGCACAAGAATTGCTGATATCACCAGGGAGCTGCAGCGTTCAGCGCCGTGGCTAACTCAGGGGCAAGCCCGTAAGCGTGTACGCTGGTGCCTGGAGATATTCAGGGCTAAGGTATTTTTATATGTGAAGAAGGGGCGTTAAGTGCCAGCCCGCACGGGCCGGCATGCTATTTCTTTGTGTTATGTCTTTGTGAGAGGAATGTATGGATGGCCATGCATGGGATCACAACAGCAAAGAATGGCCAGAAAGCAGCGGTTAACAGTGTTTCAAAAAAGTTAAATTCAATATCGTTTCTTTTATCTGCGCGTAGCGACAGAATCCACATCCACACAAACCCGACCAGATAGATAACAAGATAATAAATGCTCATTGTTAATTCCATTTAGGGTGTGAAGCAGATTTTGTGGGCAATAACCCTACACTTCAAATTGGTATCACAGTTCAATATCGTGCGATTGATCGTTCAAAACGATCAATTGTCTTTTTGTCGTTTTATCTCATTAAAAAACAATCTGTTATTTAATGTGGGAAAGGTGAGGGTTGAAACCGGGCCAGAAGGTTAGATAATTCCCTCATGTCTGGCAGAGCTGCGCCACGGTGGCAGTGACAATAAGCACCTGAAGAAAACAAAGAACCCCCGCGACTGCGGGGTTTCTTCTTTTCTGGCCTGGTAAAATCAAAGATTCTCAAAGTCGCCCAATCGGCGGCTTTTTTTATTCCCTTAAAACACACAGCACCGTCCGGCTATAGGGAGGTGAGGCTATGGCGAGAATGAGCACAATTTACAGCAAGCTCTCATACGGAACCAGCACCACTCTGGCAGGGGGAGGTGTTTCGGCAAAGACGTATGCAGATACGACAAAAGCAGGGGCGTGGATGTTGGCTGACAGACTGGCGGGATTAAGTCTCAGCGACTGGGCAATCATTATTGGTATCGCCTGCACGGTAATCACCTGCGGCGTTAACTGGTATTACCGCCGAAAAGAACGGGAGGACAGATTAAATGGCTATGTCTCCAGCTCTACGGAATAGACTGCTCGCAATGTCCGGGGCCGGCGCTATTGCAATCGCGGGGACCATGCTTACCGACCTTGAGGGCGTTGGCTATACGCCGTATTACGATGTTGCCGGGGTGCTCACGGTTTGTTATGGCCATACCGGCGCTGACATCATTAAAACCAAAACCTACACTGAAGCCGAGTGCCGGGCGATGCTGGATAAAGACCTGGTACCATTCGCGCGTACGGTTGAGCGTTCGGTAAAAGTTCCGGCAACCGAGTATCAAAAAGCGGCGTTAATCAGTTTCAGCTACAACGTGGGCGTAACGGCGTTCGAACGTTCTTCATTGCTGCGCCAGCTTAACGCTGGAAATTATCAGGCCGCGTGTGATGGTCTGCGTCAATGGATTTACGCTGGTGGCAAGCAGTGGGAGGGGCTTATCAACCGCCGCGACGTGGAGCACGAGTTATGCTCGTGGGGCCGACATTGAGCCGGGGTGTGCTGGTGGTATGCATTGTTGCCGCTGGGGCGCTTGTTGTCATGGGATGGGCCGTGGACCATAACCGAACTAACGCACTGCATTACAAAGAGCAGCGCAATACTGTGACCGCCGAGCGTAATGCCGCTAACTCCACGATTGACGTTATGAAGGCGCGCCAGCTCGACCTGGCTGCCCTCGATAAGAAATACACAAAGGATTTAGCTGATGCAAAAGCGACCATTGAGCAGTTGCGCAGGGATGTTGCTGCTGGTGCTAAGCGGCTGCGCCTCAACGCTACCTGCAAACCAGTGTCCAAAACCCCCAGCGCCGCCGGCGTGGATGATGCAACCAGCCCCGGACTTAATGACACCGCTGAACGGGATTATTTCCGTATCAGGGAGCGAATCGAAACCAGCAACAAGCAAATAGCAGGGCTGCAGGAATACATCAAAACACTGTGTCTCAAGTGACCTAATTCGTTAAAATAGTTCCATGAGACTTAGTGAGTGGAAATCAAGGATGTTGGATTATTTTCGTACGATAAAAGACGCCTTCTACTGGCAGAAAAAATTAGGATTAAAGCCGTTGGTGATGTTTATCCTAAATAATGTCTTCGCTTACATTTTTCTGGTCGGCTTGTACCTTGTTGTGTTCAGGATGCTAGTGTATACGCCTTTGGTAGACTATGTGACAGTAGACATTATCAGCGAGATCACTGCTAACGTGCTCAATACCTTACAAATAATTTTGTGTGTACCAGTGATTTTGCATGTTATCAAAACCACGTTCAGAGGCATTACAGAAGCCCTTCACTGAGAGGCTTCGATAATGTCAAACCCAGTTGAATGATGTTTTTTCCTTGTTAAAAATCATAGTCACCTCTCGCCACTTTTTACCCTCTAGTAGCATTTCAACACACTGCGTTGGGTACAGATCATCAGCAGGCTGGAAGCGCTGATACTCTGATTCAGGAGTTAACATTACATCATGATTCACGCTTACTATCCAACCATCAGGGTTTCCAGGATTGGGGAGACGAACGCATAGAAGTCGAGCTTGATAGAAATCATCAGGAAGGCCTTCCAGCATACAGCCTGTAGCCCACTGAATAAGCTCCTTGTCAGAGTGTTTTTTTTGAGTTTTGCCAGCCTGTTGACGATTAAGCATGCGATCAAGCGTTTTCAAGAATGAGAACATACGGTTTAACCTTTTGATTTAAAATCCTAACGCATCATCAAATCTGACGGTCTGCTTTGAGCGAGAAGCGGACATCCGGAATAGATAGTTTATCTCCTGAGAGTCCAGAAAATCGTCCGCTCTCTTCAGAGGGACATATCAATTTGGATAGATAATAACGGCAGGTATTAAGCCCACCATAACTTACCGGAAAAAGTCATCCACCGAATCACTCCACTCATGGCCAGACATAGACCATACCTTGTTTATCGGGGGAGGAAATCCGCTTCTGCAGTACCCATTTTTCCCCACGAAATCGAACGCTCCATGCGGATATCCGTTGATAAGGAGCACGCACTTCTGACTGTCTTCTGACCAGCCGATTTTAACGTCAGAAGGAATGTGGCCGTCTGAAATATCCTCGACATTGTAGATAGTTAGTGCATCCTGAATCGGGTTTCCTGCAACGGACTCATCAAGCGCGTAGAAATACCCGGTCCGGCCGTCGTCTTCAAATACGGCGGCCAGCATACCCTCAGGAGCCAGGCTTTTTATCACCTGCGCTTCCCCAACAATGAGCTGAGCCTGTATCGTCACTAAAATCGTCATACCGATTACTCTCCTTATCCTTGGTTGTTTGGTTAGGTTAATTTCTAACTGATAAGCAATTTACCATAACCTCATCTGCGATGAACTAAGCCCATGATCTTCCGCCCACTTTGTTGACCACAATTGCTTTAGAAAGGTCTGCTTCCGCCACAGGCATGACTGTCAGATTGGGTTTTGCCCGGGTACTAAATTGTGTCACATTAAGTCTGAGCCAGTACAAATAATGTTGCTATGTGTCGGCACGAGAGGATTTTAATCTATGCCCCCGACACCCCATGACGGATAGCGATAAAGTGTTGGTATATTAAGTATTGTTAAGTCGATAAGTTGTTGATTTTTAGCATTACTATTTTTTCTGTTTATACCATGCCTACAAGTTAACTTATTGATTTATTGTAATTATAGTGCGGTCTTGAAAACTGGCGACCCGAAAGGGTTCCAGAGTTCGAATCTCTGCGCTTCCGCCAACATTCTAAGGGGTTGCCGAAAGGCAGCCCCTTTTTGTTTTGGGCTGTTGGTATATTTATCTTGGCCCTGACTCATCAGGCCGGAATTATGTTTCTGAATGGAGCAGGATTTGAGTCAGGATCGCCTGCTCAATCCAGATGTTGCCAGCCTTCATTATCATCATACCCGGCATGACAAGTATCTGAAAAAAGCAAGGGCCATGCTGTAGCAGCCTGACGCTCTGCAACAATAAACGACAGCTAAGCGTCAGTTTTTACCTCTGGAGACCTGCTATTCTGCTCAGACCTTTTCCATAAGCCGCGGCCTCACTCCTTTTGTAACGGTGCCTGGAACAGTTCGGGCTGCATGGCGCTGATATTCTCTACCCAGCTTAGCGGTTTTCCTTGTTGACTGTCTTCGATATCTGCGTAACGCGGAGTCGACAGCGAAAAGTCGAGGTTGGCTCTCATCCAGTGCGCCATCCCCTCAACATACTGGTGAATCATTTCCCGTTTCGCTTCGGTCATTGCAATTTCCCTTAACTCTGTTTCCAGCTTTATCCTCGTCTCAATGAACAAATTCTGGCGATCGATAATGAAACGATAGATGCTGTTTGCTGCCTCCTCACGGCTACAGCCGACGTTTTGTTCCCAGACCAGTACCAGATTGTTTACATCGCCTCGCGCTCGCTCTTTTTCAAAGGAAAAGAGGTCATTGCTCATGCAAATGACGTCCACGGTACAGTTTTTTAATAGCTGCATGGCCAGACTGTCGGCCAGAAGAGCGGGAATTTCATCGTTCAGGCAAAACTCAATAATATCCAGTACCATGCGCACGGCACCGGTATCCCGGCGAATTTCTATGAAAGTCAGTACGCCGGGCAACGCGTCTTCACTTCTGGCAGTGACCTCCCATCGCAGCGAACTGAGATAGTTACGAATATTTTGGCTAAAGCGATTTTGCTGTTCTGCGCTCAAACGATGCGCATATTCTCGCCAGAGTGAAACAAAAGCGCGTTCAACCGGGCTGAAGGGCGCCGAATTCGTTTCATCCGCATTGAGGGTCAGCTTCAGCAAACGTCCCAGGATCAGATCGGCCTGTTCTTTTTGATGACCAAGACAGCATTCATCGAGCTGATCGTCGAACAAAAATAACCATATCAACCAGTTCATTGCGATTTTAAGATCGTAAGGCGACGCGTTGGGATAAGCCCTGGCGGTGAGTTGAGAGAACCCCGATCGATCCAGGCGCTGGATAGCCTCTTCTCCCTGAATTAAATCCATCTCAACCAGCCAGCGTCGTGATTCGGCCCAGCTTTCATCGTGATTGGGATTCAGACGAGTGATAAAAGGGCAAAAAAAATCAGGCAGGTTAAAGGCGCGCATACTGTTCTTCTCAAAGATTATTGGGGTCAGAGACGGTGTTGAAAAGTTGGGTATGCCAGGTTTCGGGCCGCAATACCTGCGACTGCGCCATTATGGTAATAAACCAGGCGGCAAATTTTTCAGGCTGCTGCGCCAATTGCTGGTGAATGTTTTCCAGCGTCAGAAACTGCCAGGTATCCACTTCTGCAGGGTTCGGCCGTGGCTCTTCGCTAAAGCGTCCGATGTAGAGATGATCAAATTCATGCTCAATCATCGTCGGGGAAACCTGGGCCCGATAGGTAATTGTTCCAACGGGAAAAAGAAGGCAGTCAAACCCCATTTCCTCTTTTAACCTACGCCTTGCCGCTTCGGCGCTGGTTTCCCCGGGGCGTGGATGACCACAGCAGGTGTTGGCCCATAGCCCCCCGGAATGGTATTTACTGTTAGCTCGTCGCTGCAGGAGCAACTCTCCTGCGGTGTTAAAGATAAAGATTGAAAAAGCCCGGTGCAGACGTCCTTCAAGATGGACATCCATTTTTTCGCCTGTACCTATTTGCCTGTCCAGGGCGTCCACCAGGATAATTTTCTCTGTTGACATTCATTCACCTTTATCCGGCCTCTGCACGGACCGGAACGTTCACTAAATCAGGCAGGACTAGCGCGGCTTAACAACAAGCAGCGTGTGGAAACCGGGGGTTTTAATCTGTCGCTCAATGCGCAAATCTGCTTGTTCAAGCAGACTTCGGTATTCTGCTTCGCTGCGCTCTTTGCCGCTCAGGAAGGTCAGCATCACCAGATCCAGGAATTTCGCGTAGTCCGGCTGATTATCGCCGGCCAGCAGATGTTCAAAAATCAACAGCTGCCCGCCGTCGTGCATTGCCCGACGGCACTGACGGAGGATCTGCAGAACCTGGTCGTCTGACCAGTCATGCAGCACGTGCCGCAGAATATAGGTGTCTGCTCCGCCGGGGATATGGTGAAAGAAATTGCCTCCCTGCCACGTCAGACGAGGGTTCAGCTTATCAGCCTGTTTTTCAACTGCCGAAATCACCTCGGGTAAATCAAATAAGGTGCCGGTGAGATGCGGATAAGCCTCCAGGATCCCGGAGAGAAATTTGCCCATTCCACTGCCGACATCAAAGAGTTTGCCAGCCCCACTGAAATCAAATGCCGCAAGGGCATCCTCGATGCCAGATGCTGAGTAGGAGGTCATGGCGCTGGCAAAGACAGATCTGGCCTCCGACTCTCGTTCCAGATAATCGAAAAAGGGAAGCCCGTAGATTTTATCGAACACAGGGCCGTCTTCGGCGAGGGCAACATCCAGACGTTCAAAGCAGCGGTTGACCTGCTCGGAGCCCATAAAACAAGCCCAGCCATGAAGGGAGTCTGGCCGTTCGCTATTCAGCATGGCGCTAAGCGGCGTGTTGCGGTAACCCGCTTCACTCTCCGAAAAGATCCCACAGCTGGCGAGTGCGCGCATCAATCGCCTTAATGCATCAGGCCGGCATCCGGTTTTGTGTGCCAGTTCGTCCAGCGTTAACGTCTGTTCGTCAAGCCGATCGGCAAGTTTAAGCCGCGCTGCGGCAGTGACAGCGTGCACCAGTAAGGACTGCATGCCCAGCAGGGCCAACAGTCTATTGCGCGGCGTGTTATGCATAGGGTCATTATCTGTATCAAAGGTGGTAATGAGTGAGTCGCTCATAAAGGTTAGGCCTGAGACAGTGCAAGAAACGTTGATGAATGGCGCGTTAACGGCATAACGCATTAACAATGCCGGGCTATTGGCTTATCCTTGCGGGGTGCTAATCCTGAACAGAACCAGGGTTGTGACAACAGGCTGAATCGACTTAAAAACAGCCAGTTATCAGCTGATGCTGGCGACAACCTATATCACGAGCGGGTGAGCCTGTAATAGTATTTGCTTATGTTTTAAGATTAGTCATATGCCGCGCTCATCCTGCCGTATCAGGATCACCCGCTGCCGGGATGAAAACAGAAATTGACCTCTGCGCCAGAGCCCAAACGTAATGATATTTTTTGGCATCAAACAGTTTTTTTACAGGGGGCTTTTTATTAAATGATTAATAAAGTGAAAAATGTCCTTTAAGTCTTTTTATATTCCTGAAAATTTTTGGCAGTGTATTTCAATTTTGAGTCTTCCTCCTGCGGGAAATTGAAATACACATGAGAAACGCTTTGCATCCTAACGGGCATAAGTCAGGATGCGAAGCTGACCGAAAGCTAAGCCTTTGTCTCTTCTTTACTCGTACCAGCCAGGCGACAGCGTAAACTGCGGCCAGACGTCGGGATCGTGGCCGGGAATCAGCCTTGCCCCGTTGCGCTCGGTCAAGTGCCTCAATTTTGCCACCGAACGTGCGGCGTCGCGGGCAGAAGTCATCAAGCCAGGAAGCGCCCGGTCATAAAAATGATCCAGCGTATAGGCAGCATCAATCGCCAGCGTGAAGGCCAGGCCGCTGGCGAGCGTCACCAGGAACGACTGATGCCCCGGCGAATGCCCAGGGGTTGAGATGCAGCGCAGCGTCCCGTCGCCGTACAAATCAAAACCGTCCTCATCCAGTAACTGCCAGTTCAGGTTTGGGCGGGCAAAATCCTTGCGGCAATAGGCGCCTGCGGTGAACCAGTCCGGCTGAAAGGCATAGTCGTATTCCTGTCGTTGCACGATATGTAAGGCGTTTGGGAAGCGTCCAATCGCGCCTGTGTGGTCAGCGTGCAGGTGGGAAAGTAATACATAGCGAATCTCTTCGGGCTGAATGCCCAGTGCGCCTAGCTGAGCCACACAACCCTGTTCTTCGGTCATTAACGGCTGGTAATGTTCGACCGCATCTCCCCAATAGGCTCGAGGATCGGCCAGGCCTTCCGAAGCCAGCCCGCCGTCAATAATGGCGTGGCCTTTTGGGTGAGTCAGAAGAAACCAGGGGACGGGAATTTCATAGTGGCTCCCTTCACCCTGATTCATCCTGATATCGTGATACTTACAGCGCTGAGTGCCGGACTGGAAAAGATAAAGCCTGATCTCTGTCATGATGATTCTCCTGATTAATAATCGCGCTGAATAAACGCTGTCAATAACATCGGGCATCAGTGTTATCAAAATCACGCTGGGGCAGTAGGTGCCTGCCACTGCTTTCATCTATCGGAAAAACCAATATACTCTGGTCATGGATCTTCTGGCGGCAATGCGAATTTATGTGCGGGTCGTGGAGCGGGGCAGTATGTCCGCCGCCGCGCGCGATATCGGCATCGGACAGCCGGCGGTGAGTGAGAGGATAGAGCGGCTGGAGGCTCACCTTGGCACCCGTCTGCTGCGGCGAAACACGCGCCGAATGTCGCTGACCGACAGCGGCGCTTTATTCTATGAGCGCAGTAAAGTCGCGATTTCAGCGGCAGATCTTGCGCTGGCGGTCGTGGATGAGCGGGTGGCGTTGAAAGGTCTGATCCGTATCGCGGCGCCCTATGGCGCGGGGGAAGAAGTCCTGATGCCCGCCTTGTTAAAGCTGAGAGCAAAACACCCCGAGCTAAATATTGAGCTGGTCCTGAATGACCGTGTCGTCGATCCGGTTACGGAGGGCGTCGACATTTCTTTCAGGCTTGGCGACCCCGGTGAGGGCGATTTTGTGGCGCATCCGCTGGGGGATGTGCGGCGGGTGCTGGCTGCTTCGCCAGATTATCTGGTGCGAAACGGTACGCCAGCCTCTCCGGATGAGCTGATCCATCACGCTTTTGCGCGAGTTTCCGGTCTGTTTAACGACAGCCGTCTGCCGCTTATTTCGCTAAATAACCAGATTGTTAGCGCCCGTCTGAACGTGGTGTTCAGCGCTAACCACTGGCGGCCGCTTTATACGATGCTGAGGGCGGGGGAAGCGATCGGCGTGCTGCAGTATCCGGTGTGCCGACAGGCGCTGGAAAGTGGCCAGCTAGTCGCGTTGCTGCCGGAATACACGGTCCCATCGTTCAACGCTTTCTTGCTTTATCCACCGATAGCTAAAGCCTCCCGCGAGGTCAGCGCCTGCGTTGCTTTCCTGAAAGAGGCACTCGCAGAGACTCTACGAGAGACGAACGTATAACCTCTCAGGCCACAAAAGCAGGAGGGTCAAACGCGGTAATCGGCGGGAGTGCTTCGCGCCAAAGCTCAATTTCCACCCGGCAGCTTTGGGCGCTACAGCCCTGGCCCAGACGGGAAGAGCCCCGGTCCTCGGTCAGCACGTTCGGGTTGCCATGTTTATCCAGCGAACCGGGGGTTGAAGGATCCTGCGGGTCGTACCAGGCTCCGGTAGAGATCTGGACGACGCCGGGCAGGATCCGATCGCTGATGTGAACGCCTGCCAGTATCGCACCGCGGCCATTAAAGACCTTCACGACTTCTCCTTCCTGTATGCCGCGCTTTTGAGCATCCTGCGGATGCATCCACAGCGGCTCGCGCCCCTGGATTTTGGTTGCCCGGCTCACGCTGCCGTGATCGTACTGGCTGTGCAGCCGGGTACGCGGCTGGCTGGAAAGCAGGTGCAAAGGCCACTCTTGCGCCTGCTTTTGCTGGTAATCAGCCTCTGCTTCATCCCAGAACGGATAGCCCGGACATTCCCGGTAGCCGAACCCGGCAACGGTTTCTGAATAAAGCTCGATTTTTCCCGACGGCGTGGAGAGGGGAAAACGCTCGGGGTCTGAACGGAAATCGGCCAGAAAGATTTGGGGTTTGGCTGGCGGGGTAAACTCCAGTTTTCCCTGCTCCCAGAATATGTCGAAAGGTGGAAGCTCGATGCCGTCTTCCTGCGCTCTCTCCCGTGAAGATTCATAAAGATGTGGCAACCAGTCGGCGGCGCTACGTCCTTCGCTGAAGGCTTCTTCAAAACCCAGCCTCTTTGCCAGTGCGCAGAAGATGGCGTAATCATCCCTGGCCTCAGCCAGCGCCGGTATTTGCTGGCGCATCGCGATCATAAAGCCGTCCTGGCTGCCGCTGCCGATATCGTCGCGCTCCAGCGAAGTGGTCACCGGCAACACTATGTCGGAAAATTTCGCCTGCGCCGTCCAGTATTGTTCGTGGGCAACGACGGTTTCCGGGCGGCGCCAGGCCTCAACCAGGCGATTGATATCCTGATGATGATGGAAGGCGTTGCCGCCCGCCCAGTAGACGAGGCGAATATCGGGGTAACGGCAGACCTTGCCGTCAAATTCATACTCGCCGCCGGGATCCAGCAGCATGTCCGATAAACGGGCGACGGGGATCGCCGTTTTTACCTTGTTCTCACCGGCGGGAAGGCGAGGGCCTGAAAAGGGGACCCGCGCGGCACCGGCGAGATTGGTACAGGCATAGCCAAAAGCGAGGCCTCCGCCGGGCGTACCGATCTGACCCAGCAGAGAGGTTAGCGCCACGGTAGCCCAGTACGCCTGTTCTCCCTGACGGGCGCGCTGAATGGACCAGGAAATATTGATCATGGTGTGCTTGCCCGCCATGGTTCGAGCGAGCGTTAAGATTTGTTCCGCATCAATGCCGGTAATGCCGGCCGCCCAGCCTGCGGTTTTCGGCACGCCGTCAGGTTCGCCGAACAGGTAGCGACGTAGCTGCTCGAAGCCAACGGTGTGGCTGTTGATAAAGGCCGCATCGTACAGCGATTCTGCAATCAGCGTATGGCAGAGCGCCAGCAGCAGCGCCGTATCGGTGCCGGGGCGTATTGCCAGCCAGCGGGCGCTCTCCACCGCGCTGAGATCGTTTTGCACCGGGCTGATATTCACAAACTGCACGCCGTTTTGCTCAAGACGTTCCAGCCAGTGCTTCAGCATATGGTCGTTTGCGCCGCCGCCGTTTATCTGAGCGTTTCTGAGCGGCAGTCCGCCGAGGGCGACAAACATCTCGCAATGTTCTGCCAGCACCGAGAAATGCGTATGTTGCTTATGCAGCGGGCTCAATGGGCCAAGAATGTGCGGCAGTACTCTTTCACCGGCCGCGCTGCTGTAGGTATTTGTGCTGGCGGTGTAGCCGCCAAAACCTTTAAGAAAGCGGTGCAGCTGGCTTTGTGCATGGTGAAAGCGTCCGGCGCTGGCCCAGCCGTAAGAGCCGCCGAAAATAGCTTCGTTGCCGCAGCGTTCCTGCACTGAGCGGAGATCCCGGGCCAGCAGATCTAATGCCTGTTCCCAGCTTACCTCGACAAAGGGCTCTTTACCGCGCCCTTCGCGAGACGCGGGGCCATTTTGCAGATAGCCCAGTCGAACCGCCGGGCGGCGAATACGCGTATTGCCCGTGACAGACTCCACCAGCGACTGGCCTATACGGGAGGGATTTTTGTCCCAGGGCACGGGAGAAAGGGCGGCGATGCGTTCGCCTTCGGTGGTGACCTGGTAGGTCCCCCAGTGCATTACCGCGAGCTGATGTTCCGCTTTCATGTTTGTACCACGCGTGGTTGATAGCGCTAAAGCGGCATCATAAGGGGAGGCGAGCGCAAAGTTAAAATCAGCGTTGCCATCAAAAATGAGGTAAACAGGGTAAACTTCAGCGAATACTGTTTTGTTTATATCCGCTGGCAGGATTTATAATTAATTGGCAAGAATATATCGTCTTTTAATTTTATTTTGAGGTGTTTTGTTTTTGTCATTTAAACAATTAACCCATTTCTCTTGTGTGGTTGAATTATTTTCTTGTTGCATGTTTTACATGTGTTTTTTTCAAGTGCATTGGCCGCATTCTAAAGTGCGTTAAAGACAGGGTTATTAAAGTATAAGATATATCTATTTTTTATTTTGGCTTAATAAGGCTTGTTGTCATGCTGTCGCTTTAGTGAACTATAAATATAGGATAACTATCGCAATGAAGTTTAAAAAAAGACTTTTGTCTGCTGCCCTTGGCCTGGTGTCGCTGGCATCCGGTAGCGCTTTCGCCGCAGACACGCTTTCACTCCAGGGTAAAACAATCGGCGTAGCTGTGGTAGGCACCCAGCACTTTTGGGATCGCGAAGCCTACAAGGGCGCGACCGAAGAAGTTGAAAAACTGGGAGGTAAGGTTATCGGCGTTGATGGCGGCAGGGACAACCAGGTTCATGCCAATAATCACGATATTCTGCTGTCCCGTAAGGTTGATGCGGTTATCAGTATTTTGGGAGACAGTGCCGTTGAGCCAAAATTTAAAGCGCTGCGCGATGCTGGTATTCCGGTATTTACCGTGGATCATGTTTCCCAGTATTCCGTGAATAACACCACGTCTGACAACTACACCCTGGGGTCAACCATTGGACGCTATATGGCTGATGAACTTGGCGGAAAAGGTAACGTTGCGGTATTTAATGCGTTCTCCAGTTCATTACGCATTTGCGGCATACGTTATGACCAATGGAAATATGTCCTGAAGGACTACCCTGGCATTAAAATTATTCAGCCGGAGCTGGCGGAGCAATTTGCTAACTCGCCGGAAGATGCACGTAAGAAAACCCTCGAATTACTCAGCCAGTATCCAAAAGGCAAGCTGGATGCTATCCATGTAGCCTGCTGGGACCAGCCGGCTATCGGTATTGTTCAGGCGCTGGAAGAGACCGGACGTGATAAAGACGTGAAGGTCACCGCTATCGACGCAGGGCCGGAAACGCTGGAGATCATGGCCGAAAAAGAGAGCCCGCTGGTGGCTAACGTCGCCCAGCAGCCACACCTGATCGGCCAGACCTCCGCCGAAAACGTAGCGCGCTATTTCGCAGGCCAAAAGCTGCCCGTCCAGACCTTTATCCCGGTGATCCCGGTGAAAGGGCCGGATGAAGCCAAAGCCGTGTACAAAAAACTGGGCTACGGTGAACTGAAGTAGTGAATGCTGCAACAAACCAACGCGGTCTGGTCATGGACCGTATCAGTAAACGCTTTGCCAATGTGACCGCGTTAAACGCGGTCACGCTGACGATTGGACCCGGCGAAATCCACGGGCTCATCGGTGAAAACGGCGCAGGCAAATCTACTTTAATTAAAATTCTTGCCGGGGTTTACCAGGCTGATGGCGGCACGGCCACGCTCGACGGCGTACCGCTTCCGCTTGGTAAGCCTGCGGCCATTGAGGCCCAGGGAATACGAGTTATTCACCAGGAGCTCAATCTGATCCCACACTTCACCGTTGCCGAGTCGGTGTTTCTGGGGCAGGAATATCGCAGAGCCGGCGGGCTGCTTGACAGCCGCCGGATGAGGCAGGCTACCAGAGACTTTTTCCTCGGCACCTGGCAGCTGGATCTTGATCCCGATCGCCTGATCCGGCAGCTCAGCCTTGCCGAGCGTAAGCTGGTGCAAATCGCAAGAGCGCTGATCGATGGTGCGGCTAAGCTGGTCGTTTTTGATGAGCCTACGGCGCCGCTTGAGGCTCACGAGGCAAGCCTGGTCTCCGAGGCGATACTGCGGCTCAAAGAGCAGGGCATCGCCATTCTGTATATCTCCCACTATCTCAACGAAATCGCCTCGCTGTGCGATGCGGGCACCGTGCTGCGCAACGGAGAAGTGGTGGGTTACCCGAATCGCGAGCTGCTGCAGGATACTGACGCCGTCATACACATGATGGTGGGCAGAGAAATCGACAGGCTTTATATCCCTCGTGAGCGCGAGGCTGATGCCACCACGAGCGAGCAGCCTTTGCTTTCCGTGCGCTCACTTTCTGACGGGCAGCAGCTCCGGGACATCAGCTTTGAGATCCGTAAAGGGAAATTGTTGGCGTTGCTGGCCTGCTGGGCGCGGGGCGAGATATCCTGGTGGATACGCTTTACGGGCTCAGCGTGGCAAAAAAGGGCGAGATAGTGATAGAGGGGCGCCCGCGCCGGATTCGCTCTCCGCGGCAGGCTATCCGAGCCGGTATGGCGCTAGTGCCTCGCGATCGCAGGCATCAGGGGCTAATTCTGCCATTTTCAGCCTCCGATAACATTAACCTGGCATCGCTGCCGGATACGGCAACCTTCGGCTGGGAGCACCGCTCAAAGGCGCTCAAAAAAGCCCGTGACTGGATTGAGCGGCTGAGTATTCGCCCGGCGCTCCCTGAGCTGCCGGTGCGCTTTATGAGCGGCGGGAATCAGCAAAAGGTGATTCTTGCCCGCTGGCTGGGGACAAACGCAAGTCTGTTTATTCTTGATGAGCCCACGCTCGGCGTCGATATTGGCGCACGCAGCGATATTTATCAGCGTACCCGCCAGCTTGCCGAACAGGGGCGTTCGGTGCTGGTCTCTTCCAGTGACGCTACCGAACTGCTTGGCCTGTGCGACCGTATTCTGGTGATGTGGCGTGGGGCGCTGGTGGCGAATTTATCGACCGAGGGGCTGACGCTTGACGCGCTGCTGGCAACGATTAACGGTGGGCAGGAACATCCGCTATGAGCACTCAAATTCGTCGTTTTACTCTACGCCGCTCCTTTGGGCTATTTGAAAAATTCCCGCTCCTGCTGTTTGTTGGCCTGCTGGTATGGCTGAGCATTCAGTCTCCGTGGTTCCTGAGCTGGCAGAACATCAGCCTGATGCTGGTACAAAGCGTGCCGCTGGCCATTCTCAGTTTTGGCCTGGTTTGCGTGATTGCCGCAGGAGGAGATGACGTTGTTACCGGCGGCATTGATCTCTCGCTGCCGGCGATTGCCGTCTTTGGCGTGGCGTTGCTGAGCCTCGGTATGACCGAGTGGTTAACGCCCTGGCCGCTGTTACTGCTGCTGGTCGCTGCCCTTAGCCTGCTGTGTGGTGGAATTAATGCGTTATTAGTGCTGATTGCCGGATTGCCGCCGTTGCTGGCTACGCTTTCCACTTCAGTGGCGTTTACCGGCCTGGCCGATCTGCTTACCGGGCAGCGTCGAATCAGCGTCAGCGATCCGCTGATGGTGGCGTTCCGTGACGGAAGCGTGCTGGGCATTCCTTATGCGCTGGTTTATCTGCTTCTGGTGTTCGCTGGCTTCCAGCTTCTGCTGCACCACACCCGTTTTGGCCAGCATTTGCAGGCTACGGGCGGAAGCAAAGATATGGCGCAGATGTCCGGGCTCAATGTGCGCCGCCTGATCCTGTTGTCATGGCTTATTGCCGCTGTGGCCGCCGGTCTGGCGGTCTTCCCGCTGCTGGCACAAGGGTCAGGCAGCTCCAGCGGAACCGCTACGCCTCTGCTGATGGAGACGGTGCTGGCAACCTTCCTGGGCGCGGCGTTTTCGCGTCGCCGGGTGGTCACCGTGTGTGGGGCATGCTGGGGGCTATCCTGGTCAACGCCTTATCTAACGGCCTGGCCTGCTGGGGGTAAATATTTTCTGGGTAGGCGCGATTAAAGGCGCGCTGATACTTGTGGTGCTGGCGGCTTCTGCCCTGCAGCAGAAGGGAGCAAATCAATAATGAAAGTCTTTCTGCTCTGACGGCGGCGCTTCCGGCCAGTGAGTCCGGGAAAAAGCCGCTGGCCTTGCTGTCACGCGCGGGATTCGCGCTGGTGACGCTGTTTTTTATCGTCCTGTTCAGCTGGTCTAATCCGGTCTTTCTGACGCTGGATAACTGGAGCAATTTGCTTCAGGGCAGCGCCATTCTGCTGATTGTGGCGCTGGCGATGACGCTGATTGTCAGCGCCGGCGCTATCGATCTTTCCGTCGGCGTGGCCATCGACTTTGGCGCGATGATGGCATTGATTGCGCTGAAAACCTGGCAACTGCCGTGGCAGGTGGCGGTGCTGTGCGCCCTGCTGGGCGGGGTGGCGATCGGCCTGATAAACGCTTTTCTTATTCTTGCCTGTCGCATCAGGCCGTTTCTGGCAACGCTTGGCACCTGGTTTATTGCCAGCAGCGCCGAACGTATATACACCGACGGTGGCGGGGCGATTTCCTGGCGGCGCATGGCCCCGGAATATCACGATTTTAGCGGTGGGCAATGTTGGGGGATCCCTACGCCGGTGCTTATCGTTCTGCTGGTCTGGCTCGCCGCCTGGCTGCTGACCGAGCGAACGCTGTTTGGCAAGCGAGTGCGTGCGATTGGGCCAAAACAGCGAAGCCGCCCGTATCGCCGGGATAGCGGATAAGCGAACGTTCTTCTGGGTGCTGATTGCCGCCTCGGCAATGTGCGCCGTCGGCGGCATTATTTTGTCCGCTAACCTGCGCCAGTTTACGCCGCTTGCCGGGCAGTCTTACCTGATGGACGCCATTGCCGCCGTATTTATTGGCACCGCATTTCAGCGGCAGGGGCGCGTGAGCATGGGCGGCACGCTTGGCGGCGTGCTGTTCCTGGCGATTATTGATAATGGCCTGAACCTGATGGGGCTGAACTACCTGGTGAAAGACGCGCTGGTGGGCGTGATCCTTGTGGTAGCCCTGGCCGTTTCATTCTGGCAGGCGCGACTGCGCCAGCAGCAACGGTGAGGGCGCTATGAGTAAATTTGACGCCGTTTTTGTTGGCCTGACCATCCTGGATATTGCCGGCCGCCCGGTTGTGGAGATCCCACAGGGCGGGGGCGTACAGTTTATCGAGCAAATACGCCTGAACCCTGCGGGAACGGCGGCTGGTGCGTTGGTGAATGCCGCAAAGCTGGGGATCCGCACTTCAACCGCAGCCTGCCTTGGCGAAGATGAAAAAGCCGAGTTTATTCTTGGCAGCTATCGGCGCCTGGGCATTGATTGTTCATTAATCCAGCGCACTGCACGCAAAGAGACATCGGCGACGATTTTGCCCATTCGCCCCAACGGCGAGCGGCCGGCGCTGCACTGCCGTGGCGCGTCCGACGAGCTGTTCGTCGATGAAGCGTCTTTTGATGCCGTGCTGGACACGCGTTACCTGCACCACGGCGGCACCGGGCTGCTGGCGGCCATGGATACCGGCCAGAGCGCCCGTTTGCTGGCCGCGGCTAAAGCTCGGGGCGTCATCACCAGCTTTGATTTAATCGCCCCTGATGAAACCACGCTCGCACTGCTACGCCCGCTATTACCGCATGTGGACTATTTTATGCCGGCCCTGGAAGAAGCGGCATTTATCTCCGGGCTGGAAGAGCCAGCTGAGATCGCCGATTTTTTCCTCACTCTGGGGGCCGGATGCTGCATTTTTAAAGACGGTGTGCGTGGTTCCTGGCTATTCAGCCGCGAGCAGACACATCATATTCCTACCTATCGCGTAGCGGCCAGCGACACAACAGGCTGCGGCGACGGCTACTGCGGTGGGTTTATCGCAGCACTGGCGCGGGGGCTTCCTGTGGAACAGGCCTGCCAGGTCGCTTCTGCGACCGCCGCGTTGGTAGCAACCGGGTTAGGTTCGGATGCTGGGGTGGTAAGCTGGGAGCAGGTGCAGAACTTTATGGCGACGACGCCTTTATTCGAGTGAAGAAAATCAGGCTCCAGAGCCTGATTTTTATCTTAGCGCCAGGCGTACAGCAGTGGCTCTCCGGCAACAAAGCGCTGGAGATCGGCGGCAATCATCGCGGTGTGCTTCTGGATGCTTTCCCGAGTGGCTCCGGCGATGTGCGGAGTAATAATCACGTTATCCAGTTCGCTGATAAACGGATGCTCGCGCCACAGCGGTTCCTGATGGTAAACGTCCAGCGCCGCGCCGCCGAGTGGCCCATGGCGTAAGGCTTCGATAAGATCGGCCTCCACGATGACGGAGGCGCGGGAGGTATTAATCAGCTTCGCGCCCGGCTTCATGCTTTGCAGCAGCGAAGCGTCGACCAGACCTTCGCTGTGCGGCCCGCTGCTCAAATGCAGGCTAACGATATCTGACTCGCGGAACAGCGCTTCCAGCGTGGTTTTATGCAGGCCCGGCTCGTCGATATCTTCGGCGGCGACAAACGGATCCACCACCAGAATATTCATGCCAAAGGCGCGTGCTATGCGCGCCACGCGGCGACCAATATTACCGTAGCCAAGCAGCCCCAGCGTTTTGTTGCGCAGCTCGCCGCCCTTAAAAACTTCGTAAGGACTTTCCGGACTGACGTCCCACACCACATCTTTGCGCAACCCGGACTGGGTATGCTGCTCGCTCTGGTTTTCGCGAGTAAATTCTCCTCGCTTCAGGGCGGCATGCGACTGTGGAATATGGCGCATCAGGCCAAGCATCAGGCCCAGGGTAAGTTCAGCTGCGGCATCTGCGTTGCGTCCGGGCGTATAGAGGACGGTGATGTTGCGTGCGCGAGCAGCCTGGAGGTCAATATTTACCGGGTTAGCGCGGGTGCAGGCGATAACTTTCAGTTCAGGGCAGCTGTTAATCACTTCTGCGGTGATATCGTCATAGCTGGTGACAAGCACTTCGGCATCATGGGCGAGATCGATAATCTGCGATGGCTGAAGTTTAGGTTTACCGATGGCCCAGCCCTCAATAACCAGCTCGCCCAACTGGCGAAAAGGTTCAAGACTTCCTGCGTACTCGGCGGTAAAGACGATTTTCATTGTTCATTATCCTCAGAAAAGCTTTGTAGGGCCTGGTGCCTGGCCTGCCACACCGGCTGGAGCTGTTCGCGCAGCAGACGGAAGACCGGGAACAGCGCCCGATAGACCGCATGGGCCTGAGGCTGTGGCCGATAGCGGGTCTGTTCGATAGCCGGGTAGCTTTTATAGGCACCCACGCTGCGGGCGGCAAGCAGCGCCGCACCTCGGGCGCTGAGTTCGTTAAAGTGGCTGGCGATGACGGTTCGCCCCGTGCAGTCGGCGATAATTTGCAGCCACGTGGCGGAGGCCGCGCCGCCGCCGGTGAGATAGAGGTCGCCTTCGCTGGCATACCCGGTCAGCGAATCGACAATGGCATAGGCGAGCCCTTCAAAAACGGCGCGCTGAAGCGCCGCACGGGACGTATGCTGGTCGATGCCAAAGAACCCTGCGCGGGCGGTCGGGCTGTAAAACGGTGCGCGTTCGCCGTTCAGATAAGGCTGCCAGAAGACGCCTCCGCTGCCCGGAGGGATAGCGGCAATCTCTTTTTCCAGCGCGACCAAATCCGGCGTCAGCGAAATATGCTGCTGCAGCCAGTCGATATTGGGTGTGCCTGCCTGCATAGGGAACAGGTTGATAAAACTTCCCGGCTCAGTATGGGTCACAAAGCGGGTGCCGCTGCTGACGGTTTCTCGCCCGTGGCAAACTACGCCGGTACAGCAGGTAGTGCCGAGGATGGTGTAGATATCGCCATCATGAATCGCGCCGCAGCCCAGCGCTGCGCTGCACACGTCGAGTGCGCCAGCTGCGACTGGGGTACCATGCGGCAGGCCGCACAGCAGAGCGGCAGCTTCGCTTAAGCTTCCTGCCGGAGCATCAGGGCGAAGCAAAGGGGGAAAACGAGTTTTCAGGTCATCAATGCCCAGAGCATGAAGGGCGAAATCAGAAATCTCACCGCTCGTCTGGTCCAGCAGCGAGGCGCTGGTATCGGTAAGCTCAAGGGCCGCGACCTGGGTCAGGCGAAAGCGAATCCAGTCTTTGGCAAAGAAGACATAGTCGGCGGCGGCCAGACGTTCGGGTTGGTTACGCTTGAGCCAGCAAAGCTGAAGGCTGGTATTGCAGGGCTGCAGCTGGGATCCGGTTTCGTCGAACAGCGCTTTATCGAGGCCGGGTGACCGCAGCAGCTCGTCCATTAATGCACGGCTGCGGGTGTCGCTCCAGAGGATGCCCGGGCCCACCGGATTACCGTGTTTATCGCTTAGCCAGACCCCTTCACCCTGTCCCGCCAGGCCTATCGCTTTCAGTTGCCCCTGCTGCAGGGCAGGAGAATCAGCCACTTCCCGCAGCGTGCGCACTACCGACTGCCAAAGTTGCTCCATGTCCTGCTCGGCGTAGCCCTGTGGAGACAGGGTTGGCGAGGTGTTCTCCGCTGCGCTTGCCACGGCGTGGAAATTGCTGTCAAACAGCACGGCTTTTACCCGCGACGTGCCGATATCAATACCCAGGAAATACTCCATACCGCAAGCCTCACGCTATCGAACAGAATCAGGAATAAGACGATTAATCAAGCTCGTACAGGCGACGCTGCATTTCACATTCAAACAGGAATTCGAGCCCTTCAAGCTGGCGACGCGCTTCGTTCACGTCCTTCCCCCAGCAGGTGAGGCCGTGGCCGCGCAGCAGGAAACCATAGTTCAGCGGGGTATGCCCGGCATGCTGCTCAATACGTTTTGCCAGCGCATCGATATCCTGATCGTTATCGAAAATAGCAATTGGCACCGTGTTAAGGTGCGACTGCTGGCCGGTAAGGGTTTTTTGCATTTCATAGCCGCTAATGTTCAGAGTCGGGCCTTTCTCAATACGCGACAGCACGGTAGCGTTGACGGTGTGCACGTGAAGCACCACGTTTGCCTCCGGGAAGAGGCGATAAACCAGGGTATGCAGTCCTGTTTCGGCGGAAGGTTTACGCCCTGACGGCGCCTGGCTGGTGGCAATGTCCACCTGGAGGAAATCGTCGCTGGTCAGGCTGCCTTTATCGCGCCCGGATTCACTCAGCCAGCACCACTCCGCATCCTGGCGAATGGACATATTGCCGCCGGTAGCGGGGGCCCAGCCCTTAGCGCCAATCCAATGACAGGCGGTGACCAACTGAGCGAGTCTTTCTTGCCACATACGGGATTCCTCAATACTTTTAATTTAACAGTCTAGCCGTCTAAATGGCTGTTTACATGATGCTATCATTGTGTGAACAGACGAGCAACACTTGCCGGGCGATAAGATATATCGAATAACTCCGCGGTTTTTCACCGAGTTTTCTACTGTCAACGGCGGATTTTTTCCTGGGGAGAAAACTGCCGCTTTGCATCGCTGAATATCGTTATGTTATAACGTAACAAATTTGCGATAAGATGATGCACACCATGACGGTAATACCCACGCTTTGCCCCAAAACCCTGCCTGATATTCAGTCGCTAAGAAGTCACGAATTCGACATGGCCCTGTCATGGGTCGGCATGGAACAGATCGATCTCCCGGTGGAGATTGCAGGGCGCCCGCTAACGGCGAAAGTAAACGCCGGGATTAATCTTCTCAGCACGCCTGAAGCCGAGAAGGGGATCCACATGTCCCGCCTCTACCTGCTTCTGGACGAGCTTACCCAGGGCGAGATTACCCCCGCCGCGCTGCGTACTTTACTGGGAAAATTTCTGGTTTCTCACCAGCGAAGCAGCAGCCGCGCCAGCGTTGAAATCATGGGCGAGCTGCTGCTGTCCCGCCGATCGTTAACCTCTAACCACTTTGGCTGGAAGGCTTATCCCATCCGCGTGCTGGCCGAGCGTGAGGAGACGTTTGCCGTCACCCTGGAAGTGGGGATCCCGTATTCCTCTACCTGTCCGGCTTCGGCGGCGCTCAGCCGTAATCTCGCGCAGCAGCAGTTTCAACGAGACTTTGGCGAGCGAAGCGGCGGCGTCACTGTTGAAGAGATGATGGCCTGGCTGGGTGAGAAGGGAATGCCCGGCACGCCCCACAGCCAGAGAAGCTGGGCTTGGGTCCGTTGCCAGCTGAAGCAGGATGTTACCACTCTGCCGTTTCTGGAACTTATCGACCGCTGCGAAGCCGCGCTTGGGACGGCGGTGCAGACGGTGGTTAAGCGCGGGGATGAGCAGGCGTTCGCCAGGGCAAACGGGCAAAACCTGATGTTTTGTGAAGACGCGGCCCGCCGCCTGAACAAGGCGATGCTGGACGCGCCTTTTAGCGCTGCTTTTAGCCTTCGCGTTGAGCACCAGGAAAGTCTCCACGCTCACAACGCGGTGGCTCGCATTCACTGGACAGGAAATCACCATGCTGCGTAAAAACCCCTCCGGCCACCTTCCACAGGTCTCCGCTAAAGCTTATATCGATCCCACGGCGGTAATTTGTGGCCGGGTCATTATTCATGACTATGTGTATGTCGGGCCCTATGCGGTGATCCGGGCCGACGAATTGAACGCCGAAGGGGATATGGATCCTATCGTTATCCATTCCCATTCGAATATTCAGGACGGCGTCGTTATTCACTCTAAAAGCGGCGCGCCGGTCACTATTGGTAGCGGCACGTCGATCGCCCACCGGGCAATTGTTCACGGCCCTTGCCGGGTAGATGAACGCGTGTTTATCGGCTTCAACAGCGTGCTGTTTAACTGCCACGTGCGAAGCGGCTGCGTTATTCGCTACAACGCAGTGGTGGATGGCGTGACGCTGCCGAAGCAAACCTATATTCCGTCCACCGAGCGCGTGGGGCCGGAGTCTGATTTAACGCAATATTCACGTGTTGATCCTGCGTCGGTGCAGTTTTCTGAAGAGGTGGCCAACACCAACGTCAAGCTGGTGGAAGGTTATCAACTGCTGCGCAATGAGTTCTGAGTATGCCCCTTTCATCCACGGAGTTTATGCCTGAGCTAAAAGTTGCCCTGCGGTCGATTGCCCGTCCGCAGGGGGCTAGCTGGCCGGTGACGATAGATTTTCAACTGCTGAAAGGGGAACGGCTCGCCGTGATTGGGCCTAACGGCAGCGGCAAAACCTCGCTGCTGCGGGCGCTGAGCCAGGAGCTAAAAGCCGAAGGAGAAATCACGCTGGCGGGGCGCGCCTTAAATAAGCTGCCGCCGCCGCTGAGGGCAAAGCTGATTGCGGTGATGTCGCAAAACGATGCTCCGGATTTGCGCCTGTCCATCGAAGATTATGTCGCGCTGGGGCGGCTGCCTTTTGCCAGGGATATGCCGGAGCCCGAACATCGCTGCATTGTTTGTGGGGCGATGAAAGAGGCCGGTGTGCTGGGTATGCGCCATAAATCGCTGGCCTGCCTGTCGGGTGGTGAACGCCAGCGGGCTATCCTGGCGCGGACGCTGGCGCAAACTTCGCGGCTGCTGCTGCTGGATGAGCCGACCAATCATCTGGATTTGGCGGCAAGGGAAGAGCTGCTGATGCTGGTGAAAGCCCGGGGCACCACGGTGATTGCCGTCCTGCACGATCTTAATCTCATTGAAGGGTTTGCCGACAAGGTGCTTATTTTGTCTGCGGGACAACAGCAGGCTTTTAATGCCCCCGGCACGGCCTTAAAAACGGAAACCCTTCGTCCCGTCTTCGGCCTTGATAGCTTCACCGTTGAGCATCCGGGCGAGCCTGGCAGGCGGGTCCGTTTTTTTGAATCCTCGCGCCAACAGTAAATTTTCAGGGATCGCTATGATGTTAAAAATTGTCACCGGCATACTGCTCGCCTTTACTTCCACCGCTGTCCTGGCCTCCGGATTCCCCGTTACCGTCAAGAGCTGCGGTAAACCTGTGGTGTTTAACGCTGCGCCAAAGCGGGCGGTGATAAACGACCTGAACATGTCGGAGATGGCTTTTGCGCTCGATCTGCAAAAGCAGATTGTGGGCCTGACCGGCATTTCCGGCTGGTACAAAATGACGCCCGAGTTTAAGCAGAAAATGGGCGCTATCCCCGAGCTGGCGCCGAAATACCCGTCGCTTGAAACGCTGCTGGCCGCCGAGCCTGATTTCTTCTTTGCCGGCTGGAATTACGGAATGAAAGTGGGGGGGCGACGTCACGCCCGAAAGCCTCGCGAAGTACGGTATCAGGACTTTTGTGCTGAGCGAAAGCTGTGCGATTTCCGGCGAGAGCAAAAGCAAAGCGACGATGGACCTGCTTTATAGCGATGAGCTTACGCTGGGCAAAATTTTTGGTAAACAGGAGGCTGCGCAGAAGCTGGTTGATGGCTGGAAAGCTCGGCTTGCGGCGCTCCCTAAAGCGCAGCAGGGAGCCAGACCGCTGAAAGTCTTCGTCTATGACTCCGGTGAGGATAAACCGTTTACCAGCGGAAAATACGCCATGCCGCAGGCCATTATCGAAGCCGCAGGCGGGAGAAACGCCATGGAGGCGCTGGATACCAGCTGGGGCACCACGTCCTGGGAAAGCGTTGCGGCAGCAGAGCCGGACGTGATCGTTTTGCTGGATTACCAGAACGGCGGCGGCGCTGATTCACTGCGTCAGTTCCTTGAGCGGCACCCGCTGATGAAGCTGACTCCGGCGGTAAAACAGCATCGCTATCTTAAGCTGCAGTACGCAGAGTTAACGCCCGGCCCGGCAAACATTGCTGCGGTGGAAAAGCTTGCCCGGGTGTTGTATGAGAAATCCCCGCAGTGAAGCTGATGGCCTCTCGTTATGGCCGGGCCGTCTGCCTGGCCGCGCTGATGATCATACTGTTTACGGCGCTTAGCCTGACGGAAGGCTCGGTTCGGCTGAGCCTGCACCAGGTTGCAGGCGCGCTGAAACCTACAGCGGCAGACGTTTCTCCGATGATTCGCGGCATTGTGCTGGATATCCGGCTACCAAGAACGCTGCTTGCTCTGATGACAGGGGCGGGGCTTGCCGTAGTAGGGGCTTTGCTGCAAACGGCCACGCGCAATGAGCTGGCGGACCCTTTTTTGTTCGGGCTCTCTTCCGGTGCTTCTGCGGGAGCCGTGCTGGTCTTTACCCGCTTTGGAGACTTTTTCGGTGCCTGGACTCTGCCGGTTGCCGCCTTTTGCGGCGGGCTTCTCTCCTCCGTCGCGGTGCTCTCTTTGTTCCAGCTTAAACGCGAGCGGGGAGCCGAAACGCTGATTATTTGCGGGCTGGCCATCTCCTTTTTATTCGGGGCGTTAACCAGCTACCTGATTTTTGCCGGCGACCAGCGCACGGCCAGCTCGGTGCTGTTCTGGTCGCTCGGCGGCCTGGGGCTGGCGCGCTGGGATAATCTGGGATTTGCGCTGGCCGGGCTTGTGCTGCTTGCCGCGTTTTGCCTGCTGAGGTGGCGCTCTCTCGACGGACTGCTGGCGGGCGATCGCACTGCATTTTCATTGGGCATTAACGTTAACCGCCTGCGCACCGAAATCTTCCTGTGCTGCGCCTTTTCCACCGCCATCTTCGTCGCCCTGACCGGCGTTATCGGCTTTGTAGGGCTGATGGTGCCGCATCTCTGCCGCCATTTTTCCGCCATAAAACACGCACGGCTGCTGCCGCTGTGCGCCCTCGCGGGGGCGAGTTTGCTGTGCGGTGGTGACATCGTCAGCCGGGTGCTGGTTGCGCCGCAGGAGCTGCCCATCGGCATTATTACCGCAGGCATTGGCGGGCTGTTTATTGTTGTGATGGTTGCCCGACGCTAGCGCAGCCTTTTTAAGCCGGAGAGAACGACTGATGAAACCCCTGTTACTGACCAACGCGCTGATTATCAATGAAGACAGGCGTCATCACGCCGATCTGCTGATTGTGAATGGCCGAATCGAAAAAATAGCCGCGACGATTTCGCCCCAGCAAACATGGTCTGTGCTGGATCTTAATGGGAAGTGGCTATTGCCGGGCATGATTGACGATCAGGTGCATTTTCGCGAGCCCGGATTGATGCATAAAGGCACGCTGGCCAGCGAGTCACGCGCGGCGGTGATGGGCGGGATCACCAGCTATATGGAGATGCCCAACGTTTCGCCACCTACCACCACGAGGCAGGCGCTACAGGACAAATTTCAGCGGGCTTCCGAGTGCTCGCTGGCGAACTACAGCTTCTATTTCGGCGCGACCAACGACAATCTGGAGGAGCTGAAGGCGCTTGCGACGGGGGCGGCCTGCGGCGTAAAAGTTTTTATGGGGGCGTCCACAGGCAACATGCTGGTGGATGATGAGCGGACTCTTGAGGCGATTTTTCAATATGCGCCGGGGCTTGTGGCCACGCACTGCGAAGATACGCCGACCATCAAACATAATGAGGCGCTCTGGCGCACGCGGTATGGCGTGCAGATCCCGGCAGAAGAACATGCGGCCATTCGCTCGGTTGAGGCCTGTTTACTTTCTTCATCCAGGGCGGTTGCGCTGGCTAAAAAGCATGGTACGCGGCTTCATGTACTGCACATCACTACCGCCGATGAACTGGCACTGTTCGAACCGGCGCCCACGCTCGCTGATTTACGCAGAAAAACCATCACCGCTGAAGCCTGTATTCACCATCTCTATTTTAATAAAGATGACTATGCGACGCTTGGCCACAGGCTGAAGTGTAATCCGTCGGTGAAGGGGGCTGAACATCAGCAGGCGCTTTGGCAGGCGGTGAGGGCGGGGGTGATTGATATTATTGCTACCGACCATGCTCCGCATCTGCTGGCGGAAAAGCAGAGCGATTATTTTGCCGCGCCATCAGGCCTGCCATTAGTGCAGCACGCGCTGCCCGCGCTTCTTGATCTGTGCGCCAGAGATATTTTTACTCCCGAACTTATCGTCAGAAAAACCAGTCATGCCGTAGCCGAGCGTTTTCAGATCAAGGATCGGGGCTATATTCGCGAAGGTTACTGGGCAGACCTGGCGGCGATAAACCCGTGGAAGCGAGCCAGCATTGACGGCAGCAATATTGCCTACAAGTGCGGCTGGTCGCCTTTTGAAGGACATTCATTATTGGGCGGCGTGGTCGAAAATACGTTCGTCAACGGCCGCCTTGTCTGGGATGGCGAGTCCGTTATGCAGGGCGTTTACGGTAGCGCTCTGGAGTTTAACCGCTAGCGTTTGCCGGGGGTGAGCAGATCTTCGATGTGGTGCATCAGCTCTGACATCTGGTGAAGGATGTTGGCGCTGTCCATAATGAGCGCTCCCCAGAGCACAATCAGCGCAGCCACCATGCCAGCGGCTGAATAGTAAAACAGTTTCATCACAGCATTATATTGACAGGAATTTGCCCCATTATAGCGAGACATCGCGTGCTGTCAGTATACGATCGGCGTTTTGTGCTGACATTCCGGGCAGATGCCGCCTGACATCTGCCCGGAAAGATTAACGAACGTAGCGCGGCGCTGGCTGGCTGACGCCTGCTGCGTCAAACATGGCCTGCGCGGTGGCCGCGTAAGTTTCCCACAGGGTAAGATCGTGCAGCGGTGGAATGGTCACCGCCTCGCCGCTGTCCAGCCCCACCAGGGCGGAATCCACCAAATCATCCACTTTCATTACCGTCCCTTCCGGCAGGGAGTCCACCGACACGCCGGCGCGGTCCCAAATTTCCGTTGCGGTAGCGGCGGGCAGCACGGCCTGAATGCGAATGCCGGTACCGGCGGTCTCTGCCTGCAGAACTTTAGTCAGGTTCAGAACATAGCCCTTTGTGCCGCTGTAGACCGCGCTTCCTACCCAGCTCTGAACCGCCAGAATCGAAGAGATATTAATCAGGGTGCCGCTGTTTTTGCTCTGGAAATTGATAAGCGCAGCGTGGCTCAGGCGAGTTAATGCCGTGATGTTCAGCGTAATAAGAGCCTGATGCTGCTCCGGGCTGGCTGCGGTGAACGGCGCACTGTGCGCGGTACCGGCGTTGTTAACCAGCACGCTGATGCGAGGATCCCGGAGTGCCTCTTCGACAGCGGCAATATCCTGTTCGTTAACCAGGTCTGCTTTTAGCGTGGTCACGGTTATGCCGTGTCGAGCCTCGAGTTTCGCGGCAAGATCGCGTAGACGATCCTCGCGGCGGGCGATCAGCAGTAAATCAAAACCTCTGGCAGCAAAACGGTCGGCATAAACCGCACCAATACCGGAGGACGCGCCGGTAATCACCGCGATGGAACGAAAGTTAGCCATAAAACACCTCACAGGGTAGAGAGTCATGTTAATTTGGTTTCATTATGAAACCATAGCGAGGAAGTTAAGGTTAATGGTTTTATTATGCAACTAATTTGAGGGCTGTTTTTTTGTTATGCGCAGGAATTGTTAAAGGGGAAATCAATAAGCACCTGAATAACCAGTGCTTATTTTTCAGGAGGAGTGGCGTGCCTGGGTGATGACTTCGTCCGGCTTTAGTTCATGACCGTCTTCGGCCTGCAGGATCAGCTTGCGAATGGGGCGATGCTGCTCACTGTCTACGAGTACGCTGTGCGTCTCACCTTTGGTATACAGGTTCTCACAACCCCATTGAGAAAGCGCGGCCAGCACGGTTTGCAGCGCACGGCCTTTTTCCGTCAGCACATACTCGTTCCAGGCGCTGCCGTCCGATGCCGGGCGAACGTCAAAAATGCCGTTATCCACGAGCTGTTTAAGGCGAACGGTCAGCATATTCCTGGCGATGCCGAGGTTTTTTTGGAATTCGCCGAAGCGAGACATCCCGTTCAGCGCATCGCGCACGATTAACAGCGACCACCAGTCGCCAATCACGTCCAGCGTGCGGGCAACCGAACAGACGCTGTCTTCAAGGCTTTTACGTTTCATCATTTCTCCTGCCGGGGTCTTCGGGGTCTAGTATAAAACTTTTTTGTCGAGCGCTGAGTGACAATTTCAGCGCCGGAGATAGCAGCGCATTTATCGACGAGGGTGGGTGACAACGCTGTGTGGATCTCTCCCGGCAGCGCTTTGAAGCACGGCTGAAACAACAAACGGAATAATAGGGCTTTTTGCGATCCGTCAGGCAGGTCGGCCGTTATTTTTCTGTCACAATATATTCTTCACATTTTGTTAATCATTTCCTGAGGAAGAAGTAATGAAGAAAAAAATGGTTGCCTCATTGCTTGCTGCCGCCTGTATTGCTCCGGGTATGGCGAAAGCGGACACCGTGCCGGACGGCTATCAGCTACAGCAGGTGCTGCTGATGAGCCGTCACAATCTGCGCGCGCCGCTGGCAAATAACGGCAGCGTGCTTGAGCAGTCTACCGCTCAGGCGTGGCCGGAGTGGGATGTGCCTAGCGGGCAGCTCACCACCAAAGGCGGCGTGCTGGAAGTGTATATGGGGCACTACATGCGTGAGTGGCTGGCGAGCCAGAATCTGGTGACCAGCGGTGAATGCCCGGCACCGGAGAGCGTTTATGCCTATGCCAACAGTCTTCAGCGCACCGTAGCCACCGCGCAGTTCTTCATCACTGGCGCATTCCCTGGCTGTGATGTGCCGGTGCACCATCAGGAAAAAATGGGCACCATGGACCCGGTGTTTAACCCGGTGATTACCGATACCTCTACGGAGTTTAAAGACAAAGCCGTGCAGGCGATGGAAAAACAGCGCACCGAATATAAGCTGGCCGACAGCTACAAACTGCTGGAGCAGATCGTCGGCTATAAAAACTCGCCAAGCTGTAAAGAGAAGCAGCTGTGTGACCTGGCCGGGCCTAAGGATGCGTTTAGCGCCAATGCCACTCAGGAGCCGGGCGTGAACGGGTCGTTGAAGGTGGGTAATGCCCTGGTGGATGCTTTCACTCTGCAATACTACGAGGGCTTCCCTATGGATCAGGTTGCATGGGGAAAAATCAAAACCGCGGAACAGTGGCGCGTGCTTTCGCAGCTAAAAAACAGCTACCAGGACACCCTGTTCACATCCCCAGAAGTGGCCCGTAACGTAGCGGCACCGCTGGTGAAGTACATTCAGGGCGCGTTAACGTCAAAAGAGGCTGCTTCAGGGCCGAAAGTGACGCTGATGGTAGGGCATGACTCTAATATCGCCTCGCTGCTGACCGCGCTACAGTTCAAGCCTTATCAGCTGCCAGGGCAGTACGAACGCACGCCGATTGGCGGTAATATCCTCTTCCAGCGCTGGCACGATAAGAGCAACAACCGTGATTTGCTGAAAGTGGAGTATGTTTATCAGAGCGCCGAACAGCTGCGTAACGGCGATGTTTTAACCCTCAAGCACCCGCCTCAGCGCGTGACGCTGCAGCTGGAAGGCTGCCCGACGGACGCCAATGGCTACTGCTCATGGGATAAATTTAGCGAAGTGCTGAATCAGGCCGTGAAGTAAGAGAGGGCTGCCCCTGGAAGGGGGCAGCGTAAAGATTAAACGTTCTTGCGCTCGATGGTCTGCTCGCCCCAGAAGAGCGAGTCCTGATCCGTTTTAGCAAAGGCCAGCGGCAGAACCTCATCGCTCCCTTCTTGCCAAATTTTTTCGGCCAGCTTTTCGTCGTACTTTGCCAGCTCAAAAATAGCTTCTGCAATTTCTGGTGAGGTGTTACGAAGGCTGGCCCATTCGCCAACGTGGTGGGCTTTTGCTTGCGTCGTTGTCATCTCTCCTCCCGTTAACCTTTGAGTTTTACCGCCAGGCCTGCGACGTGCTCCCCCTGATAGCGGGCTATCGCCAGCTCTTGCTGGCTTGGCTGACGTGAACCGTCGCCGCCGGCAATGGTTGTGGCACCGTAAGGCGTACCGCCGCGCACCTGCGAGACATCAAACAGCTCCTGCGCCGCGTAGCCGATAGGAACGATCACCATGCCATGGTGAGCAAGCGTGGTCCAGGTGGAGGTGATAGTTTGCTCCTGGCCGCCGCCGGTGCCGGTTGAGCTGAATACGCTGCCCAGTTTTCCATAGAGCGCGCCGGAAGCCCACAGGCCGCCCGTCTGATCGAGGAAGGTCCGCATTTGACCTGCCATATTGCCAAAGCGGGTCGGGGTACCAAAGATAATGGCGTCGTAATCGGCCAGCTCCTGCGGCGTGGCGACCGGCGCGGTGTGGGTTTTGCCGCCGGCTTTAGAGAAGGCTTCCGGAGACATGGTTTCGGGAACGCGCTTTATCGTCACTTCCGCACCATCGACTTTTTGTGCACCTTCCACCACGGCCTTGGCCATAGTTTCGATGTGTCCATACATTGAATAATAAAGCACAAGTACTTTAGCCATCTTGCATCACTCCTCAGTTGAACTGCAGTTTTGCTGCACTCCTTTAAAGATATGACCTCTGGCGCAGAGTGCAAACCTGAGCCTCCTTTTCTTGATACATCACAAACGCAGGCGGAATAATCATCCTGTAGCATTATTTAACATTTTACTGGCTATTTTTTGACCAGAAATAAGAGGGCCTTATAATGACTGGCCTGCGGTAGATGAAGATAAGGCTGCCGGCATGTTTCTGGATGTTTCTTATCGGCGGATGAAGGGCGTCGATGCACTAAGCTTAGTTCCACGCGGTAAAGTTGACGGCAGGCCCGTCTCACCGCGCAATGAAAGACTTCTCTTTTATTGAATGCAATATGATGTCCTATATCCGGAGGTTAGAAATGGCAAACCATCGTGGTGGTTCAGGTAATTTCGCTGAAGACCGTGAAAGAGCATCAGAAGCAGGTCGTAAAGGTGGCCAGCACAGCGGCGGGAACTTTAAAAACGATCCGCAGCGAGCCTCAGAGGCTGGTCAGAAAGGGGGTAAAAACAGCCACGGTAGCAAGAATAAATAGCCGTGGAACGTGAAGTGCGCGACGGGGTTACCCCTGGTCGCCAGTGCCCCAGCCGCCGGTTTTCCGGCGGTTTTTTATTTTCCCATTGCAACAAAATATGACTGGAAGCACTATAGAATATCGATTTTGACTCTGATCTATTCTGGTCCTCTTATGCCCGCGCCATTTAGCCGTTATAAATTCTCCGTCAAGCCGCAGGAAGCGCTGCTTATCCTGATCACTATGTTCTGGGGCGGTACCTTCCTGGCCGTGCAGTACGCCATGACGATGAGCGATCCCTTTTTCTTCGTTGGCCTGCGCTTTGCCACAGCCGCTGTTGCTGTCGGGCTGCTGTCGCTAAAATCTCTGCGCGGGTTAACCTGGCTCGAAATCAAAGCCGGGGTAATGATTGGCGTGGCGATCGCCATCGGCTACAGCATGCAGACCTGGGGCCTTCAGACCATCCCCAGCAGTAAATCCGCTTTTATCACCGCGATGTACGTTCCCGTGGTGCCGCTGCTTCAGTGGATTTGCCTCGGACGCATGCCGGGCCTGATGTCGTGGATTGGCGTTGCGCTGGCGTTTGTTGGCCTGATTTTTCTTGCCGGGCCTGAGGGCACCAGCCTGTCGATGGGCGCAGGGGAAATTATCACGCTCATTGGCGCGGTGGCGATTGCCGCAGAGATAATCCTGATTAGCGCCTGGGCGGGGAAAGTGGACATCAAGCGTGTCACCGTGGTGCAGCTGGCGACAGCTTCACTGGTGTCGTTTGTGGCGATGGTGCCCGCCGGGGAAAGCGTGCCGCAATTCAGCACCGGACTGGTGGTGATTGCCCTGGGCCTGGGGATTTTCAGCGCCATTATTCAGGTGACGATGAACTGGGCGCAGCGCAGCGTGTCGCCAACCCGCGCGACGGTGATTTATACCGGTGAGCCCGTTTGGGCGGGGATCTTTGGCCGTATGGCGGGGGAGCGGCTGCCCGTGCTGGCGCTGTTGGGCGGGGCATTGATTGTGCTCGGCGTGCTGGTTAGCGAGCTGAAGCTCAAGCGCAAGAAAGCAGCGAACGAAGAGCGCGACTGGCAGGAAGATACCGAAGGCGAGGGCGTCTGAGCTATAATTCATGCCAGCGATCAACAAGGAGAGCTCGCATGGCTGATGCCGCAACTGACAGTAAAATCCCTGGACGCCGCTCCAAAGCCGTAGCGGCCAAAAAAGAGGCCATCCTTGCCTCGGCGCTGGAATTCTTTTCTCAATTCGGCATTCACGGCACCAGTCTTGAGCAGGTTGCCGAGCGGGCCGAGGTCTCGAAGACTAACCTGCTTTATTACTATCCCTCCAAAGAAGCGCTCTACATTGCGGTGCTGAAGCAGATCCTCGACATCTGGCTTGCGCCGCTGCGTGCCTTTCGGGAGGATCAGCAGCCGCTGGTGGCGATTGGAGAATATATTCGGCTCAAGCTGGAGGTTTCGCGCGATTATCCGCAGGCTTCTAAGCTCTTTTGTCTGGAGATGCTGCAGGGGGCGCCGCTGCTTAAAGGCGAGCTGACGGGTGACCTGAAGGCGCTGGTCGACGATAAATCTGCGATCGTTGCCGGCTGGATTGCCGGCGGCAAGCTTGCCGCCGTTGACCCGCACCACCTGATTTTTATGCTCTGGGCAACCACTCAACATTACGCGGACTTTGCCAGCCAGGTTGAGGCCGTTACCGGCAGCACGCTGCAGGATGAGGCGTTTTTCCGCCGCACGGTGGAAAACGTGCAGCGGATGATTATCGAGGGGATCCGGGTTCGTTAATCACGCCTACTTAGGGGGCAAGACGCAGCTGACGTCACCCTCTTCGCACTCCAGCGTCCCTTTCAGGAGCTCGGTACGTTCAAGCGTTTTATCCGCCAGGCAGTTCGCGCGCACCATCGGATAGACCGAGCCCTGTTCTGCGCCAGAGCTCATAAAGTCACAGTCCGCATCGCGAAAAGCAATCCACGCGTTCTGCGCTTTTTTAAGCTGCTCTTTTTGCTTGTCGGTTGCCCGGGACATGACTTCTTTATAGGTTTTATTTAACCGTTCGTCCTGCTTTTTGTACTCTGCGGCATAACACTGATTCATATCGGCCTGGGTGGCGGCGGAATCACAGCCACCGGCCATTACGGATCCGCTCAGCAGCAGCCCGCCAACAAGCAAACACACGCGTTTCATTCTGGTGTCCTCACATAAAAAAAGGGCTCTCAGATGAGAGCCCCTGTAGCGTAGCGAACTGTTAGCCGATTGTCATCAGGCTGGCATTGCCGCCTGCTGCAGCGGTGTTCACGCTCAGCGAACGTTCCACATAGAGACGTTCAAGCAGGATGTTGCTTTCGCCGCGGGCAAAGCCCTGAACGGAAACAATCGCGCCCGTACGGCCCGCTACGGCTTCGCAGAGCTTGCGCAGCTGATCTGAATCGCCGTGGTAAATTACCGCGTCGAACGGCTGTTTCAGCAGCTCTTCCTGCTTCGCAAAATCAACCAGCTGCTGCACGGCTTTTGGCAGCTGCTTCGCCAGCTCGCGGTGGAGGCTGTCATCCGCCCAAAGCGCGCGGCTGCCGACGCTGGTAACCGCAGCAAGCTGCACTAACGCATCGCCTTCATTATCTGCAACGCAGAGAATACGTTCACGCGGCAGCAGAGCGTAAGTGTTACGTTCACCCGTCGGGCCCGGCAGCACGCGCAGCGTACCGCTTTGCGCCAGCTCGCCAAACTGTTGGCAAACGGCTTTCAGTGCTTCGCGGTTGGAGGCCCACTCGCTCAGCGCCTGGTGGGCAACCTGCAGAACGCTCTTCAGGGAAGCATCCACCGGAGTTTCCGCATCGTGTCGGTTGAAGGTGGTTTGCAGCGCATTTTCCGGGCGGTTAGCCAGTAAACGATACAGGTAAAGCGGTCCGCCGGCTTTTGGACCCGTGCCGGACAGACCTTCACCGCCAAACGGTTGAACGCCGACAACGGCACCGACCATATTGCGGTTAACGTACATGTTGCCGACGTGCGCAGAGCCGGTCACCTGGGCAATCGTCTCGTCGATACGGGTATGCACGCCGAGCGTCAGGCCATAGCCTGCCGCGTTGATCTGCTTAATTAAGGCTTCAAGATTGTTGCGGTTGTAGCGCACGACGTGCAGCACCGGGCCAAACACCTCTTTTTTCATCTCGTCGAAGCTTTCCAGCTCGATAAGCGTCGGCGCGACAAAGGTGCCGGACTGCCATTCGCGCGCGTCCACGCTGTTTTCACGTGCGGCCTGGAACACGGTGCGCCCTTTAGCGCGCATCGCCTGGATGTGCTTCTCGATATTTTGCTGCGCTTCGGCGTCGATAACGGGCCCGATGTCGGTGGTCAGGCGGCCTGGGTTGCCCATGCGGCATTCCGCCATCGCACCCCGGAGCATTTGCAGCGTGTGGTCGGCCACGTCTTCCTGCAGGCACAGCACGCGCAGGGCAGAGCAGCGCTGGCCTGCGCTGTCGAAGGCTGAAGAAACTACATCCACAACAACCTGTTCGGTTAGCGCGGAGGAGTCGACGATCATCGCGTTAAGGCCGCCGGTTTCCGCAATCAGCGGCGTTGGGCGACCCTGCGGATCAAGGCGGTCGGCAATATTGCGCTGCAGCAGAGAGGCCACTTCGGTTGAACCGGTGAACATCACGCCGCGCACGCGTGGGTCGCCCGTTAGCTGCGCACCGACGGTTTCACCGCGGCCAGGCAACAACTGCAGCACGCCCGCAGGTACGCCAGCTTCAAGCAGAATCGCAACGCCCTGAGCGGCGATCAGCGGCGTTTGTTCCGCAGGTTTCGCCAGCACGCTGTTACCGGCGGCAAGCGCGGCGGCAATCTGGCCGGTGAAGATAGCCAGCGGGAAGTTCCACGGGCTGATACAGACAACAGGGCCGAGAGGGCGGTGAGTTTCATTGTCGAAGTCGTCACGTACCTGGCCCGCGTAATAGTGCAGGAAGTCCACGGCCTCACGAACTTCGGCGATGGCATTGCTGAAGGTTTTACCTGCTTCGCGGACCAGAATGCCGATCAGCTGCTGCATGCGGCTTTCCATCATCACGGCAGCGCGCTCAAGAATAGCGGCACGCTCCTGCGGCGGAGTGGCAAACCAGATTGGCGCGTGATTGACGGCATTTTCGAGCGCCAGGGAAACCTCTTCGCTCGTGGTTTCGCGGGTATAGCCCACAATATCTGTCGGTTCAGCCGGGTTTTTTACCGGCGTGAGTTCGCCTTCGACAACCGGCTGCTCGAGTACCGGCGTGGCCTGCCATTTTTGCGCGGCGCTGTTCAGCAGGGCGGAGGAGAGCGAAGCCAGGCGGTGCTCGTTAGCCAGGTCCAGGCCGCTGGAGTTGCTGCGCTCTGTACCGTACAGCGCTTTCGGCAGGGCGATTTTAGGATGCGGGAGCCCAGGCTGACCTTCTTTGGCGGCCATGGCTTCAACTGCGCTTACCGGGTCGGCAACCAGTTCGTCCAGCGGCAGGGTTGCGTCGGCGATGCGGTTGACAAACGAAGTGTTCGCGCCGTTTTCCAGCAGGCGGCGTACCAGGTAAGCCAGCAGGGTTTCATGGGTACCCACCGGCGCGTAGATGCGGCAAGGGCGGTTCAGTTTGCCGTCGGCTACTTTCCCAACCACCTGCTCATAAAGCGGCTCGCCCATGCCGTGCAGGCACTGGAATTCGTACTGGCCAGGGTAATAGTTCTGCCCGGCAAGGTTATAAATAGCCGCCAGGGTGTGGGCGTTATGGGTAGCAAACTGCGGGTAGATCAGGTTTGGAACGGCCAGCAGCTTTTTGGCACACGCCAGGTAAGAGATGTCGGTATACACCTTGCGGGTATAAACCGGATAACCTTCCAGGCCGTCAACCTGGGCGCGTTTGATTTCGCTGTCCCAGTAAGCGCCTTTCACCAGACGGATCATCAGGCGACGGCGGCTGCGGGTTGCCAGGTCGACCAGATAATCAATCACAAACGGGCAGCGCTTCTGGTAGGCCTGAATAACAAAGCCGATACCGTTCCAGCCCGCCAGTTCAGGTTCAAAACAGAGTTTTTCCAGCAGATCGAGGGAGATCTCCAGGCGATCGGCCTCTTCGGCGTCAATATTAATGCCGACGTCATACTGGCGCGCCAGCAGCGTCAGGGACTTCAGGCGCGGGTAAAGCTCTTCCATTACGCGGTCGTACTGCGCACGGCTGTAGCGCGGGTGCAGGGCAGAAAGCTTAATGGAAATGCCCGGGCCTTCATAGATGCCGCGTCCGTTGGACGCTTTACCGATGGCGTGAATCGCCTGCTGGTAGGAGACCATATAAGCCTGCGCATCGGCAGCGGTTAATGCGGCTTCACCCAGCATATCGTAGGAGTAGCGGAAACCTTTCTCTTCGAGCTTGCGCGCGTTAGCCAGCGCTTCGGCGATGGTCTCCCCGGTCACAAACTGCTCGCCCATCAGGCGCATCGCCATATCCACGCCTTTACGCACCAGCGGCTCGCCGCTTTTGCTGATAATGCGGTTCAGGGAACGAGACAGGCTGGCTTCGTTGTGGGTGGAAACCAGGCGGCCGGTAAACAGCAGCCCCCAGGTCGCGGCGTTCACGAACAGCGACGGGCTGCGGCCGATGTGTGACTGCCAGTTACCGTTGCTGATTTTGTCGCGGATCAGCGCGTCGCGGGTCGCTTTATCCGGGATACGCAGCAGCGCTTCCGCGAGACACATCAGCGCCACGCCCTCCTGAGAGGAGAGGGAGAACTCCTGCAGCAGGCTTTGCACCATGCCCGCGCGGCCAGAGGCGGTTTTCTGATTACGCAGCTTGTCGGCCAGCTGGTAAGCCAGCTTTTGCGTCTGTTCGGCGATGGCCGGCGCCAGGCGAGCCTGCTCAAGGATCATCGGGACTGCGTCAGTTTCAGGGCGGCGCCACGCGGCGGTGATCGCGGCCCGGCTGACGGACTGCGGCAGGATTTGTTCGGCAAAGTCGAGGAACGGCTGCGCCACCTCCTCCGTCTGCACCGGTGACTCGTCACTCTCATTGGCCGCACCGGCCAGCAGGGCAGGCAGCTCAGGCAGTTCGTCGCTGCTCTCAAGCCGCTCAAGGTAATTAAAGATAGCCTGCTTAATCAGCCAGTGTGGGGTGCGGTCAATACGTGAGGCGGCCTCTTTAATACGGTCTCGCGTCGCTTCATCCAGTTTTACGCCCATCGTGGTGGTGCCCATACGACAGTCTCCAGGTTAATTATTATTGGGGGGTGTGCCTTGTTAGCCAGCAATATCTATGAAGTTGCAACTTTGTGCAACCTTGTTAAATCGAAGCCGCTATGACATTCGCAAAAATGCTTAATTGTTACATTCAAGATAAGAAAACCATCTGACCATCGGTAAGCGAAACGGTGCATTTACCGACATACTTAACACTTTTAGCAGGTGCAACCGCCAAAAATGTGAGCGAGTGCAACCTGGTGAAAAATGCTGCGCTGGCGTGGGTGCAATTGATGTAAATGCAGTGTTAAATCATTTGTGAAAAATAAAGGGTTCCGGCAGGATGCATTCCCCCATGACATCACGATAACAACACAGCGCCTCGTTCCGGCGCGAAGCAGCCTGGTCAGAGAGAGCAGGCGTAATAGCTATGGAGAAGTCTGAATGACAATAAGCACACCGATGCTGGTGACCTTTCTGGTTTATATCTTTGGCATGATACTCATAGGTTTTATCGCCTGGCGTTCCACCCGCAGCTTTGATGACTATATTCTCGGCGGCCGCAGCCTCGGGAGCGTGGTGACCGCGCTGTCGGCAGGGGCTTCAGACATGAGCGGCTGGCTGTTAATGGGGTTGCCGGGCGCGATATTTATTTCTGGTATCTCCGAAAGCTGGATAGCCATCGGCCTGACCTTAGGGGCGTGGATCAACTGGAAGCTGGTTGCCGGGCGCCTGCGCGTTCACACCGAAGTGAACAACAATGCGCTGACGCTGCCCGATTATTTCACCGGGCGTTTTGAAGACTCCAGCCGCCTGCTGCGCATTATCTCCGCGCTGGTTATTCTGCTGTTTTTCACCATCTACTGCGCCTCAGGCATTGTGGCTGGCGCGCGCCTGTTTGAAAGTACCTTCGGCATGAGCTACGAAACGGCGCTTTGGGCCGGGGCTGCCGCCACCATTATCTATACCTTCGTGGGCGGCTTCCTCGCGGTTAGCTGGACGGACACCGTGCAGGCAAGCCTGATGATCTTCGCCCTGATTCTGACCCCGGTGATGGTGATTGCGGCGGTAGGCGGGCTCGATGACTCTCTGATAGTGATCAAACAGAAAAGCATTGAAAACGTCGATATGCTGAAGGGGCTGAACTTTGTCGCTATCGTTTCGCTGATGGGTTGGGGTCTGGGCTATTTCGGCCAGCCGCATATCCTGGCGCGTTTTATGGCGGCAGATTCACACCACACCATCGTTAACGCTCGCCGCATCAGTATGACCTGGATGATCCTCTGCCTGGCCGGTGCCTGTGCGGTGGGCTTCTTCGGGATTGCCTACTTTAATAACAACCCCGAGCAGGCCGGGGCGGTGACGCAGAATGGCGAGCGAGTATTCATCGAGCTGGCACAAATTCTGTTTAACCCGTGGATTGCCGGGGTGCTGCTCTCCGCGATTCTGGCCGCGGTGATGTCTACCCTGAGCTGCCAGCTGCTGGTGTGCTCAAGTGCAATCACCGAAGATCTCTATAAGGCGTTCCTGCGAAAAGGCGCAAGCCAGAAGGAGCTGGTGTGGGTTGGACGCATGATGGTGCTGGTGGTGGCGCTGGTGGCGATTGCGCTGGCGGCAAATCCGGAAAACCGCGTGCTTGGCCTGGTCAGCTACGCCTGGGCCGGTTTTGGCGCGGCATTTGGGCCTGTTGTGCTGCTCTCCGTGATGTGGTCACGCATGACCCGCAACGGGGCGCTGGTGGGAATGATTGTCGGGGCGGCTACCGTGCTGATCTGGAAACAGTTTGGCTGGCTGGGCCTGTATGAAATTATTCCTGGCTTCGTTTTAGGCAGTCTGGCGATTGTCGTAGTGAGCCTGATGGGCAAAGCGCCGTCGGCCTCTATGCAGAAGCGTTTTGCCGAGGCAGATGCGATTTACCATACCGCGCCGCCGGGCAAACTGCAGCCGGACTAATTTAGACATTCTGAGTTTTCAGCCGGGCCATCGCCTGAAAGGCTCTCACCTGAAAACGCTCTCTTTGCCCCTAAGGCCGGTTATACCGGCCTTTTTCTTTCACACTTCTCTGTGGATATAGCCCGCCCTTTTTACATCTGGTCATAAATATGTAATCCAGGTCACTTGTTTTTCTTTTTGCGGTAATGATAATCACAATCGTTATGGTTTACTTTTCTTTACTCCAATTGACCTGTATTCACATCTGAGGTGCCAGGCATGTTTGTTCCGTTTCTCATCATGTTGCGCGAAGGGCTGGAGGCTGCGCTGATTGTCAGCCTGATCGCCAGCTACCTTAAGCGTACCCAGCGCGGCCAGTGGATCGCCGTTATGTGGATTGGCGTATTCGCCGCCGCCGCGCTCTGCCTGGGCCTCGGTATCTTCATCAATGAAACCACCGGCGAGTTCCCACAGAAAGAGCAGGAGCTGTTCGAGGGCATTGTCGCGGTGATCGCCGTGTTTATCCTTACCTGGATGGTGTTCTGGATGCGTAAAGTTTCCCGAAACATCAAGGGTGAACTGGAGCAGGCGGTGGACAATGCGCTGAAGAGCAAAGGCAACCATGGCTGGGCGCTGATCATGATGGTTTTTTTCGCCGTGGCGCGTGAAGGGCTTGAGTCGGTATTCTTCCTGCTGGCCGCTTTCCAGCAGGATGTAGGCATTTTACCGCCGCTCGGCGCAATGCTCGGGCTGGCAACGGCCATCGTTTTGGGCTTTCTCATCTACTGGGGCGGTATTCGTCTTAATCTCGGTGCCTTCTTTAAGTGGACCAGCCTGTTTATCCTGCTGGTGGCCGCGGGGCTTGCCGCTGGCGCCGTCCGCGCATTCCACGAAGCCGGGCTGTGGAACCACTTCCAGGATATTGCTTTCGATATGAGCAACACGCTCTCTACCCACTCGCTGACCGGCACGCTGCTGGAAGGGATTTTCGGTTATCAGGAAACGCCAAGCGTTAGCGAAGTGGCGATGTACTTCATCTATCTGATTCCAGCGCTGGTGCTGTTCTTTATGCCACCTCGCATGAACCACCGGGCAACCAATACGGCTCGTTAATTTATAAACGGCGGGCCGCCCGCCGTTTAGTGATAACTACTCATTGCTTAATAGGGATAGGTCATGATCCAACATTTTCGTCTGAAGGCACTGCACGTCGCGCTGCTCGCGCTGGTCTCTTCCTCATTTGCCGCACAGGCGGCAGACATTCCCCAGGTAAAGGTCACCGTCACGGATAAACAGTGCGAGCCTATGAGCGTCACGGTGAACGCCGGGAAGACTCAGTTCATCATCCAGAACAACAGCCAGAAAGCGCTGGAGTGGGAGATCCTGAAGGGGGTAATGGTGGTGGAGGAGCGTGAGAACATCGCGCCGGGCTTCTCCCAGAAGCTAACCGCAAATCTGCAGCCGGGTGAATATGACATGACCTGTGGCCTGCTGACCAACCCGAAGGGCAAGCTAGTGGTGAAAGCCTCCGGCACGCAGGAAGCGCCTAAATCCGATCTGCTGGCGCTGACTGGCCCAATTACCGAATATAAAGCCTATGTGACCGCCGAAGTGGCGGAGCTGGTAAAAGGCACGAAAGCCTTTACCGATGCGGTGAAAGCCGGTGATTTAGAAAAAGCGAAAGCCCTGTATGCGCCAACGCGTCAGCATTACGAGCGTATTGAGCCGATTGCCGAGCTGTTCTCCGATCTCGACAGCAGCATCGATGCGCGTGAAGATGACTTCGAGAAAAAAGCCGATGACCCGAAATTCACCGGTTTCCACCGCCTGGAGAAAATTCTCTTTGGCGATAACACCACCAAAGACGCCGCGCCGTTTGCTGACAAGCTGAACGCCGATGTGCTGGACCTGCAGACTCGCGTCTCTGAACTGGCCTTCCCGCCAAGCAAAGTGGTCGGTGGCGCAGCCGGCCTGATTGAAGAAGTTGCGGCGACCAAAATCAGCGGCGAAGAAGATCGCTACAGCCACACCGACCTGTGGGACTTCCAGGCTAACGTTGACGGCGCGCAGAAGATTGTTGATCTGCTGCGTCCTCAGCTGACCAAAGAGAACCCGGCGCTGCTGGCGAAAGTGGATGCGAACTTCAAGAAAGTTGACGCCATTCTGGCGAAATACCGTACCAAAGAGGGCTTCGAAACTTACGACAAGCTCACTGATGCGGACCGCAAGGCGCTGAAGGGGCCGATCACGACTCTGGCGGAAGATCTTTCTCAACTGCGTGGCGTAATGGGTCTGGACTGAGCATCATGAGCAATAAGGATAATACCGGCGCGCATCAACCGGCGCGCCGTCAGCTTCTGAAATCGCTGGGCACCCTCGGGGGGGCGCTTGCCGTGGGCGGCGGCTGCCCGATGGCCGCTCATGCTGCTAACCCTGTTACTTCGCCGGGCACGCTACCGCCGGATGCTCGCCTGGAAAGCCTGCCGCTGTACGGGGATCATCAGGCCGGAATTTTAACGCCTCAGCAGGCGTCCATGATGCTGGTCGCATTTGATGTGCTGGCAAGTGATAAAGCTGACCTTGAACGCCTGCTCAGACTGCTGACGGCTCGTTTTGACTTTCTGACCCGCGGAGGCCCGGCTCCGGATACGCCGAATCCACGGCTGCCGCCGATGGACTCCGGCATTCTTGGGGCGGAAATCTACCCGGATAATCTGACCATCACAGCTTCCGTCGGCAGTTCGCTGTTTGATGAGCGTTTTGGCCTGCAAAAGCAGAAGCCGAAGAAGCTACAGCAGATGACCAGCTTCCCGAACGATTCGCTGGACGCCAGCCTGTGCCACGGCGATCTGTTGCTGCAGATCTGCGCCAATACCAACGACACGGTGATCCATGCGCTGCGCGACATCATCAAGCACACGCCGGATCTCCTCAGCGTGCGCTGGCGTCGGGAAGGGTTTATCTCCAACCATGCGGCGCGCAGCCGCGGCAAAGAGACGCCGATTAACCTGCTGGGGTTTAAAGACGGTACGGCAAATCCGGACAGCCATGATAAGTCGCTGATGGATGACGTGGTGTGGGTGACGAAGCAGCAGCAGGAGCCCGCCTGGGCAACCGGCGGCAGCTATCAGGCGGTGCGCATTATTCAGTTCCACGTCGAGTCCTGGGACCGTACGCCGCTGAAGGAGCAGCAGACTATCTTCGGCCGCGACAAACACAGCGGGGCGCCGCTGGGCATGAAAAATGAGCACGATGTGCCTGACTATGCGGCCGATCCTGATGGCAACGTGATTGCGCTGGATGCCCATATCCGCCTGGCAAACCCGCGGACCAAAGAGACGCAGTCCGGGCTGATGATGCGCCGGGGCTACAGCTATTCGCTGGGAGCGACCAAATCCGGCCAGCTGGACATGGGGTTGCTGTTTGTCTGCTACCAGCATGACCTTGAGAAAGGGTTTCTGACGGTTCAGGGCAGGCTGAACGGCGAGGCGCTTGAGGAGTATGTGAAGCCGATTGGCGGCGGCTATTTCTTCGCGCTGCCGGGCGTGCCGGATAAGCAGCATTATCTGGGGCAGGGGCTGATTGAGGCTTAGTGTTGCCGCTCTTCTCTCTTTCAGGGAGAAGAGCGGGTGAGGGGGCTAATTTTTCATTTGCTAACAATTCACCCTCCTGGTTATTCATTGCCATATCCTATGACTATCTCGCTGAAATATTTCTGTAATATAGGTATGCGAAAACGGTACACGGCAGCGAATGGCAATTAACGTTACTTAAAAGTAAAATTTATGTTGCATTTTGAGTGGTGTTTGTTGTACTTAAAACAAGAGCGGTAGTTCCCTGCTGTGACGTTTACTCACTACGGAGATCGCGAATGGTTGGGTCCTGTACTGGACGGTTACTTAAACACTTTACCCGCACAACCCAGCGCGGAGGACTCTCCTCCGGCTTCGCTATCTTCACCGCTAAATTTCCCCATTCAGTATCAAATCAGCGTCCTAACGGTGCGTCAGGCGACGTTTCGCTTTCGCTTAGTGCACCCTCTCAACCGGCAGTACATGGCTTACAAGGAAGCCAAACCTCATCCGTTAGTGGCCATAATCGCGCCTGTTCAGACGGCGCGGGAAATGAAACCAACTGTAAGGTGCCATCCATGGGAAGACAGAAAGCTGTGATCAAAGCTCGTCGCGAAGCAAAACGTGTGCTGAGACGGGATTCGCGTAGCCACCGGCAGCGTGAAGAGGAATCGGTCACCACGCTTGTGCAGATGAGCGGCGTAGAATCTATAGGCATGGCGCGCGACTGCCGCGATCATTCACCTATCGAAGCGCGTAACGAGGCTCAGGCGCACTATCTTAATGCCATCGAGAAAAAGCAGCTGATATTTGCTACCGGTGAAGCCGGCTGTGGCAAGACGTTTATCAGCGCGGCGAAAGCCGCTGAGGCCCTGATACATAAGGATGTCGACAGGATTATTGTTACCCGTCCGGTGCTGCAGGCCGATGAAGATCTCGGCTTCCTTCCCGGTGATATTTCAGAGAAGTTCGCTCCCTATTTCCGCCCGGTGTATGACATCCTGGTGCGACGCTTAGGGTCGTCTTTTATGCAGTATTGCCTGCGGCCCGAAATTGGTAAGGTTGAGATTGCGCCGTTCGCCTATATGCGCGGGCGTACTTTTGAAAATGCCGTGGTAATTCTGGACGAGGCGCAGAATGTCACCGCAGCGCAAATGAAAATGTTCCTCACTCGCCTCGGGGAAAACGTGACGGTTATCGTCAATGGTGATATTACGCAGTGTGATTTGCCTGCGGGTGTACCGTCCGGTTTAAGTGACGCGCTGAACCGTTTTGAAGAGGATGAGATGGTTGGCGTTGTCCGCTTTGGTAAACAGGATTGTGTGCGCTCCGCCCTGTGCCAGCGCACGCTGAATGCCTACGATTAACCCTCCTCAACGATTCAGATAAAAGCCCAAACTTCGGTTTGGGCTTTTTTATTTGCGCGAAATATTTGGCCAAACTGTGAGGAGGGTCATAACGCCAGGTCAAGGAGAGACAATTTATGAGAGCCAGGAATTATCTCTCCCGTTAAACCATGCCGTATACTTTCTTCAAGCAGAGACAATAGTCTCTCCCCACAAACCCGCTTTGGAACAGCAACAATACGTCGCGTAAGTCCGTTACAGCGTATTGAGACTTGAGGAACAACTTATGCAAAAGAAAAAAATTTATCTGTTCTGCTCCGCTGGGATGTCAACCTCGCTGTTAGTGACCAAAATGCGAGCACAGGCCGAAAAGTATGAAGTACCGGTAGAAATTGAAGCTTTCTCTGAGTCTTTAGCCAGCGAAAAAGGGAAGCATGCGGACCTGGTTTTACTCGGGCCACAAATTGCCTACATGCAGGCAGATATCAAGAGATTGTTGCCCACCAAGCCTGTAGAAGTTATCGACTCTGCTCTGTACGGTAAAGTCGATGGGCTGGGTGTGTTGAAAGCGGCCGTGGCGGCAATTAAGAAAGCAGCGGCCGAGAGTTAATTTTTTATTCTTGTTTTTGTTTAATTTTCCGTCAAAGAGCGACTTACACCTACAGCCGTAATCATTATTACGGCTTTCAAGGATATTTATAATATGAGTAAAGTCATTGATTCACTTGAGAAGGTTCTCCTGCCTTTTGCTGTAAAAATAGGAAAGCAGCCTCACGTTAATGCCATTAAAAACGGTTTTATTAAATTAATGCCATTAACCCTAACCGGGGCCATGTTTGTTCTGATCAACAACGTATTCCTGAGCTTTGGTGCAGGTTCATTTTTCTACTCGTTAGGCATCCGTTTAGACCCCGAGACCATTGAAACCCTCAATGGGTTTAAAGCTATCGGCGGCAACGTGTACAACGGTACGTTGGGCATAATGTCGCTGATGGCGCCTTTTTTCATTGGCATGGCGCTGGCTGAGGAGAGGAAGGTCGATCCCCTTGCGGCGGGCTTATTATCCGTTGCAGCCTTTATGACCGTGACACCCTACAGCGTGGGCGAAGCCTATGCCGTGGGCGCCAACTGGTTAGGCGGCCAGAATATTATTTCCGGTATGATTATCGGTCTGGTTGTCGCGGAACTGTTTACCTTCGTGGTGCGTCGTAACTGGGTGATAACCCTGCCGGACAGCGTGCCGACGTCGGTATCCCGTTCGTTCTCGGCGTTAATTCCAGGTTTCCTGATCCTCTCCATCTTCGGGATCATCTCCTGGGCGCTCTCCCACTACGGCAGCAACTTCCACCAGATCATCATGGACTCCATTTCGACTCCGCTGGCGTCAATGGGCAGCGTCGTGGGCTGGGCATACGTGATTTTCAACTCCCTGCTGTGGTTCTTCGGTGTTCACGGTTCTCTGGCGCTTACCGCGCTGGATAACGGCATCATGACCCCTTGGGCGCTGGAAAACGTGGCGCTGTACCAGCAGTACGGTTCTGTGGAAGCCGCTATCGAAGCGGGCAAACAGTTCCACTTCTGGGCGAAACCAATGCTCGACTCCTACATCCTGCTGGGTGGCTCTGGTGCGACGCTGGGTCTGATTATCGCTATCTTCATCGCCTCTCGCCGCGCCGATCATCGTCAGGTGGCTAAGCTGGCGCTGCCTTCAGGCATCTTCCAGATTAACGAACCGATTCTGTTTGGTCTGCCGATCATCATGAACCCGGTGATGTTCATCCCGTTCGTGGCGGTACAGCCGATTCTGGCCGCGATCACCCTGATTGCGTACTCCATGGGCATTATTCCACCGGTCACCAACCTGGCTCCGTGGACCATGCCTACCGGCCTCGGCGCCTTCTTCAACAGTAACGGCAGCATCGCTGCACTGCTGGTGGCGCTGTTCAACCTGGGGATTGCAACGCTGGTGTACATGCCGTTCGTTATCCTGTCCAACAAGGCACAGGCGGTGATTGAGGAAGAAGAAAGCGAAGAAGATATCGCTAACGCACTGAAATTCTAACTCCAGCCGGGGGAGGAACGCCTCCCCCGTTTTCAGAATCCGGGGAGCCAATTTATGTTTGATTTAGACCATGTTGTAGAAACCGAAGTGGAAGTGGACGATCTCGAAGAAGTCGTGATGGGGTTAATCATCAACTCTGGTCAGGCTCGCAGCCTGGCTTACGGGGCGCTTAAAAAGGCTAAACAGGGCGACTTCGCCGGAGCCAAAGAGATGATGGACCAGTCCCGTACCGCGCTGAACGAAGCACATCTGGTACAGACTAAATTGATCGAAGGCGACCAGGGCGAAGGGAAAACCAAAGTGAGCCTGGTGCTGGTCCATGCTCAGGACCACCTGATGACCTCGATGCTGGCTCGTGAGCTGGTTACCGAACTGATTGAGTTACACGAGAAAATGGATAAGTAGAAGGTCAGATTATGCAGCCAGAGATAGACAATATGGAAATCAACATCGTTCGTGAAAGCCAGCTGTTTAACGGCAAATGTTTCCATGCGTTTATCTACACCAAAGAAGAGAGCGTGAGCGGACTGCATCAGCATGACTACTACGAATTCACGATTGTTTTGACCGGGCGCTATTACCAGGAAATTAACGGTAAACGTGTGCTGATGGAGCGAGGCGACTTTGTTTTTATTCCTGTTGGCTCCCACCATCAGAGTTTTTACGAGTTTGGCGCCACCCGGTTATTTAACGTAGGCATCAGCCAGCAGTTTTTTGAGCAGCATTATATGCCGCTGCTGCCGTCCCACCTGGTGGCCTCTCAGGTCTACCAGATTAAGGATGAGTTCCTGACGTTTATGGAGTCGGTGATTGCCTCGTTTAATTTCCGTGAAGGGGAGTTTAACGAGTTCCTCGAAATGGTGAGCTTTTATGTCGTGAATCGACTGCGCCATTACCGGGAGTCGGAGAATCAGGACGATATTCCACTGTGGTTAAAATCCACCGTTGAAGGGATGCATGACAAAATGCGTTTTGGTGATAAGGCCTTATTAAATATGATCGCGCTTTCGGGTAAGTCGCAGGAGTATTTAACCCGCGCCACGCAGCGCTATTATGGCAAAACACCGATGCAGATTATTAATGAAATCCGCATTAATTTCGCCAAGAAACAGCTGGAAATTACCAACGCTTCAGTAACCGATATCGCCTTCGAGTCCGGTTACAGCAGTCCCAGCATGTTTATTAAAAACTTTAAGAAAGTCACCTCTTTCACGCCAAACAGCTATCGGAAGAAATTGTACAGCATTAATTAAGGTGCTGATTAACTACCACTGTCAATATTGAGTTTTTATTAACTTATTCAATTTTCTAAATACGGCGCCGGGCGCCGTACGGGAGCCTGTATGACTAAGAAATTAAAAGTTGTTACTATCGGTGGCGGCAGCAGCTATACCCCAGAATTACTCGAAGGTTTTATTAAGCGCTACCATGAATTACCGATCACCGAACTTTGGCTGGTGGATGTCGAAGCGGGAAAAGAGAAACAGGATATTATTTTCAATCTTTGCCAGCGCATGATTGAGCACGCCGGTGTGCCGATGACGGTACACAAGAGCCTTGACCGCCGTGAAGCGCTGAAAGATGCGGACTTTGTCACCACCCAGCTGCGCGTAGGACAGCTGAAGGCACGTGAGCTGGATGAGCGCATTCCGCTAAGCCACGGCTACCTCGGCCAGGAAACCAACGGCGCGGGCGGCCTGTTCAAAGGGCTGCGTACCATTCCGGTGATTTTCGACATCATTAAAGACGTGCAGGAAATCTGCCCGGATGCCTGGGTTATCAACTTTACCAACCCGGCCGGGATGGTAACTGAGGCGGTTTTCCGCCACACCAATTTCAAAAAATTCATCGGCGTGTGCAACATCCCTGTTGGCATGAAGATGTTTATTACCGACGTGCTGAAGCTAACTCCGGAAGATGACCTGGGTATCGATCTCTTCGGCCTGAACCACATGGTGTTTATTAAAGACGTGCTGGTTAACGGCGAATCCCGCTTTGCAGAGCTGCTGGACGGTGTCGCCAGCGGCAAGCTGAGCGCAAACTCGGTGAAAAACATCTTCGATATGCCGTTTAGCGAAGGGCTGATTCGTTCTCTGAACCTGCTGCCTTGCTCTTACCTGCTGTACTACTTCAAGCAGAAAGAGATGCTGGCCATCGAAATGGGCGAGTTCTACAAAGGCGGGGCGCGCGCTTCCGTCGTGCAGAAGGTCGAAAAACAGCTGTTTGAGCTCTACAAAGACCCGAATCTGGATGTGAAACCGAAAGAGCTGGAGCTGCGCGGCGGGGCTTACTACTCTGACGCCGCGTGCGAAGTGATCAGCGCCATCTACAATGATAAGCAGACTGAGCACTACGTGAACATTCCGCACCACGGCCATGTGGACAATATTCCGGCTGACTGGGCTATCGAGACGACCAGCATCATCGGCCGCGATGGCGCGAGACCGCATCCGCGTGTCACACACTTCGACGAGAAAGTGATGGGGCTGATTCATACCATCAAAGGCTTTGAAGTGGCGGCCAGTCAGGCCGCGCTGAGCGGTGAATTCAACGATGTGCTGCTGGCGCTGAACCTGAGCCCGCTAATCCATTCCGACAAGGATGCTGAGGTGATTGCCAAAGAGATGCTGCTTGCCCATAAAGCGCATCTGCCAAACTTTGCGAAAACTATCGAAAAACTGGCTTAATGTCTTGCCCTCCCTGGACGGGGAGGGCTACTCAGGAGGGATGCTATGGACCGCTTACTGATTATCAATGCCGATGATTTTGGCCTGAGCAAGGCGCAAAACTACGGCATTATCGAAGCGTTTCACCACGGTGTGGTGACGTCGACCACCGCGCTGGTCAATGCGGAAGCGATTAAACATGCGGCCGGGCTGTGTGCTCGTTATCCGGGACTGGGTGTCGGCATGCACTTTGTGTTGACGCTGGGGCAGCCGTTAACCGATATGCCGATACTGACTCGCGGCACCGGCGTGCTGGGTAAGTGGATCTGGGAAATGGCGGAGCAGGGGCTGCTGAACCGGGAGGAGATCGGGCGCGAACTTGAAAGTCAGTATCAGCGCTTTATCGCTATTTTTGGCATTGAGCCAACCCACCTGGATAGCCATCATCACGTACATATGATCCCGGAGATTTTCCCTGTCGTTGCCGCTTTTGCCAATGCGAAAGGGATCCCGCTGCGCGTTGATCGTGATGCCGCGGCCCGGGATAATATTTCGCTAACCGGCGTGCGTTCTACGCAAGGATTTAGCAGCGAGTTTTACGGAGAGGCGATTTCTGAAAGCCTGCTGCTGGAGTGTGTGGATGCCTCAGCTAAGCGGGAGGAAGCCTCGCTTGAGGTGATGTGCCACCCATCTTTTGTGGATAACACATTGCTGAAAAGTAATTATTGCTACCCACGTCTTGCGGAGCTCGACGTGTTGACCTCAGAGTCGCTGAAGGCCGCGCTTGCCAAACGAGGTTACCGCCTGGGAACCTTCCGCGACCTGTAACCCCAATTCTCCCTTCGGCCAGTCGTCGATAAGGTGTATTATATGTGCATCTTATCGACAATTATTGACCGCACGCTTTACCGGTCAATCAGGTACTGACCATGTCCGGAAAACGTATTCAGCGCGAGAAGCAAACCATCGCTAAAATGCTCACCCTGTATGAGCGTAAAAATCCTGCCGCCAGCACCGAGCCTGGTCATTACCAGCAGCTTTACGACTATGCTGCCAAAAGGCTGGATCGCTGCGCTTTTGGCGAAGAAAAACCCGCCTGTAAGCACTGCCCAATTCACTGCTACCAGCCGGCGAAACGCGAAGAGATGAAGCAGGTCATGCGCTGGGGCGGCCCCCGGATGCTGATCTACCATCCGGTGCTTACGGTACTCCATTTGATCGACGACCGCCGTCCGGTTCCGCCGTTGCCGGAGAAGTATCAGCGCAAAGGGAATAAAAGCCAGACCTGATATAAAGCTATCGCGGCAGAGAGAGATAACCTTCTGCTATCAACGCCACATGATTATTGTGATAGCCAGTATCTCCTTTTGATCCAGCCCGGCTCTCTGATGCAGGGTGATATTGAGCCCGAGTCAATCGCCGCTTGTCTCGACGATAACAAAGAGATCATCACCCTTGCGGTTTCTCATTTCAGAGGGCTATTGGCTCTAACCGACGACGCTTTTTCGCAGTCTTTCTTTCAGCTTACCGTATTCTTCGATAACGTACCGTTCAGCGGCCTGCTGATCGGCGATGCTCTCGATATTTACCGCGCTGTATTTATATTCCGGCGTTTTGGTTACCGGGCTTAAGTTTTCGCTAACCAGCTCGTTGCATGCCCCGATCCACCACTGATAAGTCATGTAAATTGCACCTGGGTTAGGGCGGTCGCTGACCTTCGCCCGGGTGATCACTCTCCCTTTACGCGACTTAACCCAGATTAACTCCTCATCTTTTATGCCAAGACGTTCTGCGTCGGCGGTGTTGATCTGCGCATATCCAGGTTCATCCGCCAGCTTCGACAGCGCTGCACAGTTGCCGGTCATTGAGCGGCACGAGTAATGGCCCACTTCACGAACCGTTGACAGCACCAGGGGATATTCATCGCTGAGCTTCTCCATGGGTGCCTGCCAGTCGCAGGTGAAGAATCGGGCCAGGCCATCCGGCGTGGAGAAGGACTCTTTAAAAAGCCATGACGTTCCCTGGTCGGCATCCGACTCCTCGGTGCACGGCCACTGGATGTAACCGAACTCGCCTATTTTTTCGTAGGTTGCACCGTAAAAATTCGGGCACAGATGTCGAAGCTCGTCCCAGATTTGTTGCGTGTTCTCATAGCGCATCGGGTAGCCCATCCGGGTGGCGATCTCGCAGATGATTTGCCAGTCAGTTTTCAGGTCCCACTGCGGTTCTACCGCTTTAAAGAAGCGCTGAAAACCGCGATCTGCGGCGGTGTAAACCCCTTCATGTTCGCCCCAGGACGTTGATGGCAGGATCACGTCCGCTGCCGCCGCCGTTTTAGTCATAAAAATGTCCTGCACGATGAGCAGCTCAAGCTCGTCAAATGCCTTGCGGACGGCCGACAGTTCGGCATCGGTTTGCAGCGGATCTTCACCCATGATGTAGGCTGCCCGCACTTCCCCGTTTGCCACACGGTGCGGCAGTTCGCTGATACGATAACCGGCGCGGTCTGGCAGGCTGTCGACGCCCCATGCTCTGGCAAACTTCTCACGATTTTCGACCGAATTTACGTATTGATAGCCGGGGTAGGTATCGGGCAGGGCTCCCATATCGCAGGCACCCTGCACGTTGTTCTGCCCGCGTACCGGATTGACGCCGACATGGGCCTTCCCCAGATTACCGGTCAATATTGCCAGGCTCGTCAGCGCGCGCACCGTTTCCACACCCTGCCAGAACTGGGTAACTCCCATCCCCCACAAAATTGTCGCAGTAGCCTCGTTGGCGTACATTCGCGCGCATTCACGGATTTGCTTCGCGCTAATGCCGGTTATCTCCTCAACCGATTCTGGTGTATAACCCTCGACGATCGTGCGGTACTCCTCAAAGCCCTCAGAGCGCCCGGAGACGAAAGGTTTATCGTAAAGCTCTTCCTGAATGATAACGTGCCCTATGGCGTTGAGCAGGGCGATATTTGACCCGTTTTTCAGCGCGATATGCATATCTGCAATACGCGCGGTTTCAATTTTGCGCGGATCGCAGACGATAATCCTGGCCCCATTGCGTTTGGCGTTGAGGATATGGTTCGCCACAATAGGGTGTGAATCTGCCGGGTTGTAGCCAAAAATAAAGACCAGATCGGTGTTATCGATTTCTGTGATGGCATTACTCATGGCGCCGTTACCGACCGACTGGTGCAGACCTGCAACCGAGGGGCCGTGTCAAACGCGGGCGCAACAGTCAACGTTATTGGTACCAATAACGGCGCGCGCAAATTTCTGCATAATGTAGTTAGTTTCGTTGCCGGTGCCACGTGAGGAACCCGTGGTCTGAATGGCGTCCGGGCCATATTTGGCCCTGATGGCGCTAAGGCGTTCGGCCACGTAGTTCAGCGCTACATCCCAGGACACGGCTTCCAGCTTGCCGCCGCGCTCGCGACGGATCATCGGCGTTTTCAACCGTGGGGTAAGAATCTGAGTGTCATTGAGAAAATCCCAGCCGTAGTAGCCTTTCAGGCACAAAGTACCCTGGTTATTTTTTCCCATCGCCGCTTCTGCACGAATGATTTTACCTTTTTCCACTACCAGCTGCATTTTGCAGCCGGAAGCGCAATACGGGCACACGGTGGTGACTTTTTTCATCTTTTATTCCCGTCTGACAGTGAGCGTTAAAAAAACAGACCATCGCTAAATGGGCTACAAGAACCGAGTGATATAGCCTGCTGTACGCCGGGCAACCCCGGCGTACATAACCGTGAGATGCTGCTGCCTCCCAGGGCTGATGAGGCCCTCAACGGAACTGCGCGCCCGGAGAGGGATATGCGCAAGCTATGCCAAAATAATCCCTCCGTATTTGGACGAATATAGCTGTGAAATAAATCACGAGTCGTCGTCGATATATTTATTGCACTAATGAATTGCATTAACCTTTTCACCTGATAAAAATATTTAGTTTCACAGTGAGATGATTTTCCTCTCATTTTTCTATGAAAAATTCGCTATCTCTTATCAGTTTGAGTAAATACAGTATTGGTTTTAATGATTCAGGATAATAAGTGCGGCTTTATTTTCCCTTCGGGTGAGTATTTGTGGCATTTTTTGAGATGACCCGCAAAAAATGACCCATGGGTTAATAAAACAAAAAAATATCGCCTGAAAATTGCATCGCAATACGCTGTGAGCTCAAGAGGAAAGGGAAGCCAATGAATCATTTTATTATTGCTGATGCGGCGAACTGCATCGGGTGTCATGCCTGTGAGGTTGCCTGCGTTACCTCACATCATCGGGACAGTTGGCCGCTAAGGCGTAGTGACTTTAACCCGAGTATTCACGTGTACTTTCAGGGTAATGCCAGCACCGCCACAACGTGCCATCACTGCAATGACGCCCCCTGTGTCAGCGCCTGTCCGACACGGGCATTATCGTTCTCTCATGACGGCGTGCAGCTGAGTCGGGCCGACTGTATTGGCTGCAAAAATTGTGTCATTGCCTGCCCGTTTGGCGCTATTGAAATGGTGGCCAGCGACGAAGAGGGCCCTTACCTGGCGCAGAAGTGCGATCTTTGCCGGGAGCATCCCTCAGGTAAACCAGCCTGCGTGGCGAGCTGTCCTACTAAAGCTCTGCGCCTGATGGATGACAGAGCGATCAACCAGCTAAGAAATACGCGCCAGACCCGTTCTGCCCTTGGACAACCGCTTGACGCCTCGCGCGGTGCCCGGCGCCAGCTTGCGCTGGATAAGCCGCCGAGGAGGGGAGCGCAAAAGGTTGATCCCGCCGAGAGGAAAACACAGTTCCTCGAGATTTACCAGGAGCTGGGTGAGAGTGGGGCCGCTTATGAAAGCGAGCGTTGTCTTTATTGCGCTCAAAAGGCGTGGTGCAACTGGACGTGCCCGATGCATAACGCCATTCCCGATTTTATTCGTCTGGTTAATGAGGGGAAGATCGTCGAAGCCGCAGAGCTGTGCCACCTGACCAGCTCCTTGCCGGAAATTTGCGGCCGGGTATGCCCGCAGGACAGGCTATGCGAGGGCGCCTGCACGTTGAAAAACCAGGGGGGATCCGTGGCTATCGGTAATCTCGAGCGTCATATCACCGATACCGCGCTGGCTATGGGCTGGCGCCCTGGCAAAGCGAAGGGCGAGCCTCGCCAGGAGAAGGTGGCGGTGATTGGCGCGGGTCCTGCTGGTCTTGGATGCGCTGATATGCTGGCCCGCGAAGGCATTCAGGTGGATGTTTTCGATCGCCATCCTGAGATCGGCGGCTTGTTAACCTTTGGGATCCCTCCCTTCAAACTGGACAAAAATATTCTTGCCATGCGCCGTGAAATCTTCAGTGCTATGGGCATCCACTTTCATCTTAATCAGGAGGTGGGGCGTGACATCGCCTTTGAGGAACTAGTCGCAAATTACGATGCCGTTTTCCTCGGGGTGGGGACCTACGGGCTGATGTCTGCCGGTCTTGAAGGTGAAGATGCGCCGGGAGTTATCCAGGCATTGCCGTTCCTGATTGCCAGCACCCGTGAGGTCATAGGGCTTGAAGAAATATCGGACTACCCGCTGACGGAGATAAAAGGAAAACGCGTGGTGGTGCTGGGGGGAGGCGATACCGCGATGGATTGCCTGCGCACTGCTGTCCGCCGGGGAGCCACACAGGTAACCTGCGCCTATCGCCGTGATGAAATGAGCATGCCGGGTTCAAAGAAAGAGGTGGTCAATGCGCGGGAGGAGGGTGTTGAATTTCAGTTCAACGTTCAACCTCAGGCTATCCGCCTCAATCGTAAAGGGCAGGTCAGCGGCGTGAAGATGATTCGTACCGAAATGGGCGCCCCGGGCGAGGATGGCCGCCGTCGCCCAGAGCCGATAGCCGGTTCGACATTCGAGCTCCCGGCCGACGTGTTGATTATGGCGTTCGGTTTTCAGGCCCATGCCATGCCGTGGCTGCGCGGACAAGGCATTAAGCTGGATCGCAGGGGGCAGATTGTTACCGGTGGTAAAGGACGGGGCGAGACGCAGACCGGTAACGATAAGGTTTTTGCCGGAGGAGACGCCGTCACGGGCGCTGATTTGGTGGTGACCGCAATGGCGGCAGGGCATCGTGCCGCACGCGACATGCTGGAGCGATTTGCCGGCAGGGGAAGCCTATGACCAGTTTTATTGTCGCCAGCGAGCAGGCCTGTATTGGCTGCCGCACCTGTGAAATTGCCTGTGCGCTGGAGCATATCTCTGAGGGGGCAGAATTTCATCCCCGGTTGAAGGTGCTGCGTCTTAGTGAAGTCACCGTCCCGGTGATGTGCCATCAGTGCGAAAATGCGCCCTGCGTAGGAGCCTGCCCAACCGGAGCATTAACCTTTGGTGCAGAGCGAGTGGAGGCAGAAGCGGGACGCTGTATAGGCTGTCAGAGCTGCGTTGTCGCCTGCCCGTTTGGCGCCATATCCATTCAGTCAGGTAGCGGCACGGAACCGGCTATCATCAAATGCGATTTGTGTATAACCCGCGAGCCTGGCCCCGCCTGCGTGGGTGTTTGCCCCACTTCGGCATTAAAAAAAATGACCTCGCAGGATCTGGAGGCTCTGCGAAAGCAGCGCAATCTCGCGACAGCCAGTCTGGTTAAGCTATAGCTCACCGACTTCATCACTACAAAGCTCGGTGGCAAGGCTGGGCTTGCTGCTTTGCGGTGAGGGAGGGATATCACTCGCGCCGTCCGTGGCGCTCGCCCTGCGGGTTGCCGGAGGCAATGCAAAACGGCTGTCCTGCCGTTTGTGATTCGCAAGCTCACCCCTTCGGGGCAGCGTTATCACAAGTGATACCGCTGTCCAACCTGCTAAAGCAGGTTGTCAAACCCTGGTCGAGGGTTCTCATCCGTCCCTCATGAGGTTACGGGCAATAAAAAAGCCTGAACGTGAGTTCAGGCTCTTTCATGAAATATGGCGGTGAGGGAGGGATATCACTCGCGCCGTCCGTGGCGCTCGCCCTGCGGGTCGCCGGTGGCGATGCAAAACGGCTGTCCTGCCGTTTTGTCGAACCCTGGTCGAGGGTTCTCATCCGCTCCCTCGCGGTACAACATGCGAAAAAAAAGCCCGCATTTGCATGCGAGCTCTTCTTTAAATATGGCGGTGAGGGAGGGATTCGAACCCTCGATACGTTGCCGTATACACACTTTCCAGGCGTGCTCCTTCAGCCACTCGGACACCTCACCATATTGTTTGTTGCTCGCCTTAGCTGGGCAACGGGGCGCTACTATAGGGAGTCGGCTCTCTTCGGTCAAGCCTAATTTATGGATTATGCCGCGTTCGGTTAAGGTCTGAGCGGTTAGGGCGGTTTTAAGGCAAATCCCCTGGAAAAAGGTCCCGCCCGGCCAATCTATTTACGCCGTTGGTGAGGGAGGGATATCACTCGCGCCGTCCGTGGCGCTCGCCCTTCGGGTTGCCGGTGGCGATGCAAAACGGCTGTCCTGCCGTTAGTGATTCGCAAGCTCACCCCTTCGGGGCAGCGTTATCACAAGTGATACCGCTGTCCAACCTGCTAAAGCAGGTTGTCAAACCCTGGTCGAGGGTTCTCATCCGCTCCCTCGCGGTACAACATGCGAAAAAAAAGCCCGCATTTGCATGCGAGCTCTTCTTTAAATATGGCGGTGAGGGAGGGATATCACTCGCGCCGTCCATGGCGCTCGCCCTTCGGGTTGCCGGAGGCAATGCAAAACGGCTGTCCTGCCGTTTTGTCGAACCCGGTCAAGGGTTCTCATCCGCTCCCTCGCGGTACAACATGCGAAAAAAAAGCCCGCATTTGCATGCGAGCTCTTCTTTAAATATGGCGGTGAGGGAGGGATTCGAACCCTCGATACGTTGCCGTATACACACTTTCCAGGCGTGCTCCTTCAGCCACTCGGACACCTCACCATATTGTTGCTCCAGCGCTGCTGGAACGGGCGCTAATTTAGGGAAAATGACCTTCGCCGTCAATGCTAATTTCATGTTTTTGGTGCGTTTAGCCAAACTTCATCCAACCTGATTCTAAAAGCATCACAAGATGCTGCTTTTTATTGCATCAGGGGGGGCAGGGCGTTCATATTCGGGTAAGCCTAAGAAAAAGGAGTCAGCATGGACATTATTTTTCATCATCCCACTTTTGACACAGAGTATTGGCTGAATCGCCTTCAGCAGGCCCTGCCGGACGCGCGAGTCCGTCAGTGGAAGCAGGGTGATCGGCAGCCCGCCGATTATGCCTTAGTCTGGCATCCGCCGGTGGAAATGCTTAGCGGTCGAAAAGGGCTTAAGGGCGTTTTTGCGCTGGGGGCTGGCGTCGATGCTATTCTCAGCAAACTTCAGGCTCATCCGGACATGCTGCCTGACGGCGTGCCGCTGTTCCGCCTGGAAGATACGGGAATGGGGCTGCAGATGCAGGAGTATGCGGTCAGCCAGGTGCTCCACTGGTTCAGGCGTTTTGACGACTACCAGAGACAAAAACAGCAGGGGCAATGGCAGCCGCTGGATGATTATCGCCGCGAGGATTTTACCATTGGCATTCTCGGCGCCGGCGTTCTTGGCGGTAAAGTGGCTGATAGCCTGGTAGCCTGGGGCTTCCCCGTACGCTGCTGGAGCCGCAGCAAAAAAGATTTCCCTGGCGTAGAAAGCTTTGCCGGTGGCGAAGCGCTGCCCGCCTTCTTAAGCGGTACACGCGTGCTGATTAACCTGCTGCCCAATACGCCGCAGACCGTCGGTATCATCAACCGTGAGCTGCTCAGCCAACTGGCCAAAGAGGCTTACGTCATTAACCTGGCGCGCGGCGTTCATCTGGTCGAGGCCGATCTGCTGGCGGCATTAGATTCCGGGCAACTTAAAGGGGCGATGCTAGATGTCTTCTCTAAAGAGCCGTTGCCAGAGAGCAATCCGCTTTGGACGCATCCTCGAGTGGCAATGACGCCTCACGTGGCTGCGGTGACGCGTCCTGACGAGGCCATTAGCTATATTGCAAAAACGATTACCCAGCTGGAAAACGGGGAATCTGTCTCCGGTGAAGTCTCTCTTCAGCACGGTTATTAAGCATCAGTCCCGGCTTTTGCCGGGCTGGTAACCTTCTTGCAGCAGGCTAAAAATTGTCATGGATTACTGGTATCCTTAGTCAAAATAGAAAAGGAGAAAGCCATGTACCCCGTTGACCTGCATATGCATACCGTCGCCAGCACCCACGCCTACAGCACCCTCCATGATTACATTGCCGTAGCGAAGAGCAAAGGCATCAGGCTTTTCGCCATTACCGACCACGGGCCGGACATGGCGGACGCGCCGCATTACTGGCACTTCGTGAACATGCGTGTCTGGCCAAGGCTGGTCGACGGCGTCGGTATTTTGCGCGGTATTGAGTCGAATATTAAAAATACGGCGGGCGAAATTGACTGCACGGGCCCTATGCTGGACGCGCTGGATTTAATCATCGCCGGCTTCCATGAGCCCGTTTTCCCGCCAAAAGATAAAGCAACCCATACCGAAGCGATGATCGCGGCGATGGCGAACGGCGATGTACATATCATCAGCCATCCAGGTAACCCTAAATTCGAAATTGATATTCCGGCCGTTGCGGCGGCGGCGGCGAAATATAACGTTGCGCTTGAGCTGAACAACTCTTCATTCACCCATTCTCGTATCGGCAGCGGCCCAAACTGCCGCGCTATTGCTGAAGCCGTGCGTGATGCAGGCGGCTGGCTGGCTTTAGGTTCGGACTCCCATACCGCCTTTACGCTGGGTGATTTTACCGAATGCCGTAAAATCCTCGATGACATCAACTTCCCTGAAGATCGGATCCTTAATGTCTCCCCGCAACGCCTGCTGGGCTTCCTTGAAGCTCGCGGCATGGCGCCGATTGCCGAATTTGCCACACTGTAATTAACACCCGTAATGGATAAAGCCAGTCATGAATGAATTTTCAATTATTTGCCGCGTACTCGGATCGCTATTTTACCGTCAGCCGCAGGATCCGTTGCTGGTGCCTTTGTTTACGCTGATCCGTGAAGGGAAGCTGGCGGCAAGCTGGCCACTGGAGCAGGATGAGCTGCTGGGGCGTTTGCAAAACACCGGCGACCCACAGCTGCTGTCGGCGGATTTTAATGCCCTGTTTGTGGGGGAGAAGTGCAGCGTGCCGCCTTTCCGCTCTGCCTGGCAAGAGGGCAGCGACGAGGGAGAAGTGCGTCAGTTCCTGAAACAGCGCGGGATGCCGCTGGGGGATTCACCCGCCGACCATTTTGGCACTCTGCTGCTGGCGGCATCCTGGCTTGAGGATCAGTCTCAGGAGGATGAGTTTGAGGCGCAGGTTACCCTGTTTGACGACTACCTGATGCCATGGTGCGGGACTTTCCTGGGCAAAGTAGAGGCCCATGCCACAACTCCATTCTACCGTACGCTGGCGGCGATCAGCCGTGAGGCACTGCAGGCCATGCGCGACGAACTGGAAGAATCAGCGGAGGAGTAAGTGTGATTTTCATCACGCTTTTAATGCAACGCTGATTTTTGATTTACAAAAAATGTGCGCCAGATCGTAGTGGGCAGAAATGTCTCTGCTATGATACGGCGCCATGAAAACACTTATTCCTCTTGCGCTCACCACCGGTATTCTCTCTGGCCTTTGGGGCTGGGTGGCGGTGAGCCTCGGCCTGTTGGCCTGGGCTGGTTTCCTCGGCTGCACCGCTTATTTTGCCTGTCCGCAGGGCGGTGTGAAGGGGTTTTTTATTTCACTTTGCACCCTTTGCAGCGGCGTACTCTGGGCGCTGGTGATTATTCACGGCAGCGCCCTGGCCCCACATGCTGATATTCTGGGCTATGTTATGACCGGCGTGGTGGCGTTCCTGATGTGCATTCAGGCTCGTCATATTTTGCTGTCGTTTGTCCCCGGCACTTTTATCGGCGCCTGCGCAACCTTTGCGAATCAGGGGGAGTGGCATAACGTGGTGCCTTCGCTGCTGTTAGGTCTGGTATTTGGCTTTGCGATGAAAAACAGCGGGCTTTGGCTTGCCGGGCGGCGAGAAAAGCTAAAATCAAAAACTGACCTTGTGTTAAGCGAATAAAAAACCAGCGAAAGCTGGTTTTTTTTATTGGGCGTGACCCGTCCTGAATCGAGTTGATACATCTCACTCATACGCTGAGGAAAATGTGATGCTCCAGCAGGTATACGTATGCCAGGCGCAGAACCGTTACAGTATCCTGGGCTGCGGAAAACATTAACCTGCCCTACAGATATGTGACGTTGGTATTGCAAGAATAAAAAACATGGATCACTGTTTAATTATCTTTGATTTTCTGCCGATAACCTCAGGGACGACAGCAATCGAGGAGTAATGAACATGAAAGCAATTTATAGTAAGTATTTGCTTTGTCTGGCCCTGACCGTAGCGGTTTCACCGTTCTCTCAGGCCGCATCCTCTGGCATTATCCATTTTCGGGGTGAAATAGTAGAAGGCGGCTGTCAATGGGCGCCTGCAAGTGCAAATGTCGCAATGACCTGCAGCGAGAAAGGCAAACTCATCACTCAGACCGTAGCCCTCAATTCCTTAGATGGCGTCACGCTCCACAACGACAGCACGCTGCAAACCAACGTGCGCTACCTCAACCCACAGCATACCCTGGCCATTTTACAGGTAACCTATCTATAGCGTTAAGGCCCGTTTTGCTTGCGGGCCTTCTACTTTTGGTTTCAAACTGCGTTGCAGAGTAAACTAGTCCGTGTGGGTTCAGGTTGATCGTATAGGGCTGGTGCTGTGAAAAAAAGTTTGCTTCTCTCTCTTCTGCTGGTAGCTCAGGCGGCCGGCGCGGTGACGCTTGATGACATTCAAAAGCGATTTGCTGCTGCACCGGTCATGCGGGCGCAGTTTCAGCAGGAGCGTCAGATCAAAGGGCAGACCCAGCCGTTGCATTCCAGCGGGCGGGTTGTGGTGGCGAAGAATAAAGGGCTGTGGTGGCAGCAGCGCCTGCCTTTCCCCATGCGGCTCATTGTGGGCGATAACCGTATGGTTCAGGTGATGGGTAATCAGCCGCCGCAGGCCATCACCGCGGAGAATAATCCGCAAATGTTCCAGTTCAACCAGCTATTACGCATGCTTTTTTATATCGATCGTAAAACGCTTGAGAAAGACTTTATTAGCGAATTTTCTGACCTCGGGCAGGGGAAGTGGCGGCTGGTGTTGATTCCTTCTAATGAACCCCTCAGCGGTCTGTTCCGCTCAATTACGCTTTATGGCGAGAAGTCTCTCGACCGTGTCGAGCTTCATGACGTTGAGGAGGACTCAACGGAGATAACCTTCAGCCACTATCAGCCAGAACCACGCAGGCTTACCCCGGAAGAGCGTAAACGCTTTGTCTTCTAATGCAAATTACCGTCTGGCCGTAGGACGAGTTGAGCATCTTTGTGATCCACACTCCGTCAGGCGCTGGCTGTCTCATGGGCTGACTGCTATGGCCCCATTGGGAGCGCGGCGCTCTACATGGCTTGCCGGGCGAGTGCTTTTAGCGCAGCTGCTGGATAACGGCGTCCTGCCGCCGTTGCAAAAGGGGGCTCACGGCAAGCCATGGCACCCGCAGCTGCCTGAATTCAATATTTCAAACAGTGCAGACGCCGTTGCGGTACTCACGGGCAACCGACCCGTTGGCTGTGACATCGAGCTGCTGCGCCCGCGTAAGCGCTGGCGGGCGGTGGCGAGACACAGTTTTTCCCCGGCACTTAATGACTGGCTGGAAGGTCTGCCAGAAGCGCAGCAGCTTGCGGCATTCTGGCGTGTGTGGACGGCCCACGAAGCTGTGGTGAAGCAGCGGGGCGGAACGGTCTGGCAAATACCAGAGCTGTTTCTGCCGCTGGAAACGCTCTGCCCGCCGAACCTGCATTTGCAGCATATTGTCTGCGGAGAGTGGCTGATTGCCTGCTGCGGGCCTGAGCCGTTTACGCCTGACCTGGCTCATACTTTCGTTGAAGTTGGCCGGCGAGAAGAGCCTGGCTGAAAAACCGGCTCCCAGCATGCCAACGTGGAAAATGTGACCAACGAGAAATACTGGGCTTCCATCGATGACAGCGGATCGTATATTACGCAAAGCGACCCACGTACGTTGAAACTTTCCATGACTGTTGATTTCTAATCCAATAACAAATGCCCCGTTAAGGCGGGACTTTTTGTGGCTGATATCCCAACAGGTTTAAAAGTTGAAACGTGCGGAAACGATAATAGTCATGTACGCGCCCCGCCCGACGAGAATAGACTACGGCAAAGTACAGGGGGAGAGTGGTTAATGAGTGAACGTATACAGGTAGTCCAGGGAGATATTACAAAGATTAAGGTCGATGTGATTGTCAACGCGGCAAACCCTTCGCTGATGGGCGGTGGGGGAGTGGACGGGGCAATTCATCGCGCCGCCGGGCCTGCGCTGCTGGAAGCCTGTAAAGCGGTACGCCAGCTTCAGGGAGAATGCGCTCCCGGCCACGCGGTGATTACCGAAGCGGGAAATATTGCGGTGAAAGCGGTGATCCACGCCGTGGGGCCGGTCTGGCACGGCGGTGAGCAGAATGAAGCTGAATTGCTGGAGCTGGCCTACCGCAATAGCCTGGATTTAGCGGCGGCTAACGGCTATCGCTCGATTGCTTTCCCGGCCATCAGTACCGGGGTGTATGGATGTCCAAAGGCACAGGCGGCGCGCATCGCCTGGGACACCGCCTATAAATACATCGGCCTGCGCCCGCTGCCGGAATACGTGGTGTTTGTCTGTTTTGATGACGAAAACATGCAGATTTATCAGCAGATTGCGGCCGAGTGTCATAAAAAGATCACGTAACCTTCATCAATCTTAAATGCAGGAAGGTTATTCTGCCCAGCGCAAGAGAGCAAAGGCCGGTATACATGACCGGCCTTTAATGTGTTACCCGGCAAATGATTGTGGCGTAGACGCTTTTTCCTTTGGCTTTCCTGAAAACAGGAAGCGAAGTAGCGGAATACGTAAGTGCAGCTCATAAAGCAGTAGCGCAATGCCGACGACAAAGACCAGCCCGCTGAAGAAACCTAAAATATTGGACGTGATGTGCGGCGTGATAAAGGCGCCGAAGAAGAGCGTGAGCGGGTGGTGTACCAGATAAATAAACAGCGATGCGTTGACGAAATAGGTCACGCGCGCTGATTTAAAGTTCAGCATTTTGTAGCCTAGCGAAAAGACGACGTTGACCATCCAAAGCCCCATCAGCATGGTGATTACGCTCTCTGTTTCGTACATCCAGCCATCGCCGCTGCCGTAGCGCTGGTTCAATAAATAGGCCGTAAACGCCAGGGCTGCGCCCGCCTGGCACCCGCGTGAAGGCGTGGTAAACAGGATCTTCAGCGACTCGCGTTTGAAGGTCAGCGCACCGAGCATAAAGAACGGCAGATAGAACAGCGTCTGCATAACGATGAAATTAAACAGCCCGTCACTTAATAATGGCGGGTGAATAAGAAAAATAGTACGCCGAATAGCGGCATATATAAGACCGAAGCCCAGGAATAAAACTGAGAGTTTTCCCAGGGTAATTGACGAATTATTATTCTGTTCGTTTCGAATTATAAAATTATTAATTTTTTGAAACAAAAACATACCGACGGTAGTTAATATCACCAGTACCAGTAAAAACCAGAGGTGGGAGACCAGTTCCCAGACCAGCGTGTTGTATTTTTGGTAGCCGGTGAGCGTATGCCAGAGGCCCGCTTTGTTGTTGATGTACTGCAGCATCAGGAACTGAGGCAGCGTCAGCAGCGGGATAGCCGTCAGCATCGGGATGCCGACCCGCTCTACGCGTACGGTCCACCAGCGTTTCAGCGGGTAGCGTAGAAATAGCATGTAGGAAAAATAACCAGAAATAACGAAAAATACCTGCATACGAAACGCGTGAATAAAGTCATTAAATAGCGTCAGGCTTGCAGAAGGCATCGCGCTATTCACGTGCCATTGATGGCTTGAATAGATAAGCGAAATGTGGAACGGGATGCCCAGTAGCATCAACCATGCCCGGATAGAATCCAGGAAAAACTCACGTTGTTGCGGTGCTTTACTCATAATACTCCAGACATTTTCAGACTATTCGTCTTATCCTTAAGACCCTATCCCATCAGGCTAAAAGTCCAGTTCAGTCTACATATTCGTGGCAACCCTACACTAAGCATGTCATCCTGTCGCCAGGATGAACTCTTAAAGCGTAAGCAGTTGTCTTTATTTTGCTTAAACCCTGAGCCAGTACGCTGAACAAAGCGGTGATTTGGTTGTCGGAAAGCAAAACTTTCCATTAAAATGGATAGATTGATTTAAGCACACAAAGGGGGATGTGCTGGTTAATATGAAACATAAAGCAAATATGATGAAAATGTCCTGGCTTGGCGCTGCGGTAATGTTGTCCCTTTATACCACCTCGGTTTGGGCCTTCACTATCGACGACGTCGCAAAACAGGCGAAAACCTTAGCGGGCAAGAGCTACGAAGCACCGAAGAGCAACCTGCCTTCGCAATTCCGCGACATGAAATATGCGGACTACCAGCAGATCCAGTTCAATCACGACAAAGCTTACTGGAACAACATCAAGACCCCATTCAAGCTCGAGTTCTACCATCAGGGTATGTACTTCGATACGCCGGTGACCATCAACGAAGTGACCGCCACCGCGGTACATCAGATCAAATACAACCCGGACTATTTTAACTTCGGTGATGTAAAGCACGATAAAGACACCGTAAAAGATCTCGGTTTTGCCGGGTTCAAAGTGCTCTATCCGATCAACAGCAAAGATAAGAACGACGAAATTGTCAGCATGCTCGGAGCGAGTTATTTCCGCGTCATTGGCGCCGGCCAGGTGTATGGCCTCTCCGCCCGTGGCCTGGCGATTGATACCGCGCTGCCGTCCGGCGAAGAGTTCCCGCGCTTCCGTGAATACTGGATTGAGCGTCCGAAGCCTACGGATAAAACGTTAACCCTGTACGCATTGCTTGATTCCCCACGAGCGACCGGGGCTTACCGTTTCGTTATCACCCCTGGGCGTGACACCGTGGTGAACGTGCAGTCTAAAGTTTATCTGCGTGACAAGGTGGGCAAACTGGGCGTAGCGCCGCTGACCAGCATGTTCCTGTTTGGGCCGAATCAGCCGTCCCCGACCACCAACTTCCGCCCGGAGTTGCATGACTCCAACGGTCTCTCTATTCACGCCGGTAACGGCGAGTGGATCTGGCGTCCGCTGAACAACCCGAAACACCTTGCCGTAAGCTCTTACGCCACGGAAAATCCGGTTGGCTTTGGCCTGCTGCAGCGCGGTCGTCAGTTCTCGAACTTCGAAGATTTAGACGATCGTTACGATCAGCGCCCGAGCGCGTGGGTTGCTCCGGTAGGGGATTGGGGTAAAGGCCGCGTAGAGCTGGTTGAGATCCCAACGAACGACGAAACTAACGATAATATCGTGGCTTACTGGACGCCGGATCAGCTGCCGGAACCGGGCAAAGAGATGAACTTCAAGTACACCATCACCTTTAGCCGCGACGAAGATAAAATGCATGCGCAGGATAACGCGTATGTGCTGCAAACCCGCCGTTCTACCGGCGACGTGAAGCAGTCAAACCTGATTCGCCAGCCTGATGGCACCGTTGCGTTTGTCGTGGACTTTACCGGCGCAGAGATGAAAAAGCTGCCAACCGATACGCCGGTAACCGCCCAGACCAGCATTGGCGATAACGGTGAAATCGTTGACAGCCAGGTGCGTTATAACCCGGTCACCAAAGGCTGGCGCTTAACGCTGCGCGTGAAGCTGAAAGACGAGAAGAAGACGACGGAGATGCGTGCTGCGCTGGTCAACGGCGAGCAGACATTGAGTGAAACCTGGAGCTACCAGCTGCCTGCCAATGAATAAGTCTACTGAATTCTCGCCCGATTACATTGAGGCACTTCCGCTTTCTGCTGAGCAGAAGGCGGGTCTCCCTGAGACCGATCTTCAGGCGGTGCATGAGGCGCTTGACGCGCAGCATCACCGCTATGAACGCGCGGATGACTCTCCCCTTGCTTCGGTAAAAGCTCGCCTCGAGGCGAGCTGGCCGGGATCCCTCGGCGGCGAACAGCTGATAGCCGATGAAGAAGGGCGCACTCAGCTTCAGGCAATGCCGAAAGCGACGCGCGCTTCTATGTTCCCGGACCCGTGGCGTACCAACCCGATTGGCCGTTTCTGGGATCGCCTGCTTGGCCGTGAAACGAAGTCAAAGTTTGCGTCAAAAGAAGAAGAGGCGTCCGAGCAGAAATGGCGTACCGTCGGGACCATCCGTCGCTACATCCTGCTGATCCTGACGCTGGCGCAAACCGTGGTTGCGACCTGGTACATGAAGACGATTCTTCCGTATCAGGGCTGGGCGTTGATTAACCCGACGGACATGGGCGGCCAGGATTTGTGGGTCTCCTTCATGCAGCTGCTGCCGTATATCCTGCAAAGCGGTATCCTGATCCTGTTTGCCGTGCTGTTCTGCTGGGTCTCTGCCGGTTTCTGGACCGCGCTGATGGGCTTCCTGCAGCTGCTCATGGGCAAAGACAAGTACAGCATTTCTGCGTCAACGGTAGGGGATGAACCCATCAACCCTGAGCACCGTACCGCGCTTATTATGCCTATTTGTAATGAAGACGTGGATCGTGTGTTTGCCGGCCTGCGTGCGACCTGGGAGTCCGTAAAGGCGACCGGGCAGCAGGCGCACTTCGACGTCTACATCCTCAGCGACAGCTATAACCCCGATATCTGCGTTGCCGAGCAGAAGGCCTGGATGGAACTGGTGGCTGAGGTGCAGGGCGAAGGGCAAATCTTCTATCGCCGCCGCCGTCGCCGCGTGAAGCGTAAAAGCGGCAACATTGATGACTTCTGCCGCCGCTGGGGCAACCAGTACAGCTACATGGTCGTGCTGGATGCTGACTCCGTCATGAGCGGTGATTGTCTGACGAATCTTGTACGCCTGATGGAAGCCAACCCGAAGGCGGGGATTATTCAGTCTTCGCCAAAAGCCTCCGGTATGGACACGCTGTATGCGCGTTGCCAGCAGTTCGCTACCCGCGTCTATGGCCCGCTGTTTACCGCTGGCCTGCACTTCTGGCAGTTGGGTGAATCCCATTACTGGGGCCACAACGCGATTATCCGCGTCAAGCCGTTCATCGAGCACTGTGCGCTTGCGCCGCTGCCGGGTGAAGGGAACTTTGCTGGTTCGATTCTTTCCCACGACTTCGTGGAAGCCGCGCTGATGCGTCGTGCCGGCTGGGGCGTGTGGATTGCCTACGATCTGCCGGGCTCATACGAAGAACTGCCGCCGAACCTGCTGGATGAGCTGAAGCGCGACCGTCGCTGGTGCCAGGGCAACCTGATGAACTTCCGCCTGTTCCTGGTGAAAGGGATGCACCCTGTCCACCGTGCGGTATTCCTGACGGGCGTAATGTCTTATCTGTCTGCGCCGCTGTGGTTTATGTTCCTCGCGCTGTCGACGGCCCTGCAGGTAGTGCATGCTCTGACCGAGCCGCAGTACTTCCTGCAGCCGCGACAGCTGTTCCCGGTCTGGCCGCAGTGGCGTCCTGAGCTGGCGATTGCGCTGTTTGCCTCGACGATGGTGCTGCTGTTCCTGCCTAAGCTGCTGAGCATCATTCTTATCTGGTGCAAAGGCTCCAAAGAGTACGGCGGCTTCCTGCGTGTGACCTGTTCACTGCTGCTTGAAGTGCTGTTCTCCGTGCTGCTGGCGCCGGTGCGTATGCTGTTCCACACCGTGTTTGTGGTCAGCGCGTTCCTTGGCTGGGAAGTAGTCTGGAACTCACCGCAGCGTGACGATGACTCCACGCCGTGGGGCGAAGCCTTTATGCGCCACGGCTCTCAGCTGCTGCTGGGGCTGGTCTGGGCAGTAGGAATGGCGTGGCTGGATCTGCGCTTCCTGTTCTGGCTGGCGCCGATTGTCTTCTCGCTGATCCTGTCGCCGTTCGTTTCCGTACTCTCGAGCCGGGCGAGCCTTGGCCTGCGCACCAAGCGCTGGAAGCTGTTCCTGATCCCGGAAGAGTATTCTCCGCCTCAGGTGCTGGTGGATACCGAGAACTATCTGGAGCTGAACCGCAGCCGTACGCTGGACGATGGCTTTATGCACGCGGTGTTTAACCCGTCGTTTAACGCCCTCAGTACCGCGATGGCAACGGCTCGTCATCGCAAGAGCCTGGTGCTGGAGATTGCCCGTGACCGTCACGTTGAGCAGGCGCTTAACGAAACGCCGGACAAACTTAACCGTGACCGTCGCCTGGTGCTGCTGAGCGACCCGATGACCATGTCGCGCCTGCATTACCGCGTTTGGGCGAATCCGGAACGCTATTCCTCCTGGGTGGATAGCTACAGGAAGCTGCAGCTTAATCCGCTGGCGCTCCCGGCAAAGTAACGCAGTAGAGCTGTGAAGATGCCGACCTTCGGGTCGGCATTTTTTTGCCTTTTATCCGGCGCTGGTTATACTCAGCGCTTCCTGACAGGAGAGCATGTGTGGGTAAAATAATTGCGGTGCTGGCGATGGCCTTTTTGCTGAGCGGCTGCGGCAGCATCATTAGCCGGACGGTGCCGGGGCAGGGGCACGGCAACCAGTACTACCCCGGCGTGCGCTGGGATGTACGCGAGGGCGCATGGCGTTATATTACCGTGCTAGACCTGCCGTTTTCGCTGATCTTCGATACCCTGCTGCTGCCGATTGACGCCAGCCACGGGCCCTATGAGTAGCGGCTAACGCTCATCCCACTCGTCTGCCGCCGTGCGCCCCTCTTCGGTGTCCAGCGGCGGCTCGAGCTGAAATTCACCTTCGTCCCATTCGTGCAGCGTATTCTCTTCCAGCCACTCCTGGCGCAGCTCAATCTCATCGAAATCGCCGTCAAACACGCTTTGCGCCGCTTCACCGCTTAGCATCGGCAGACATTCGCCTTGCTCGCTGTCGTCGGTAAAGAATTCGGCCTGCCACATGATGTCGCCATCCTGCAAAACGTACTTCTGGAAATTAAACTGCTCGACGCTGGCGCTCTCTTCATCCACGCTCGGGTTATCGGCAAGATACTGCTCCCGCGCGGCATCAATGGCTTCTTCCAGGGTTGCATACATGCTCATGGGTCTCTCCTTTAATCGCACCAGAATGGGCGTAAAAGAATGTATAGATGGCGATAAGAGAGCTGTCAAAGCGTATGTCTATAGCAGAGTATCAAGTATGCAACAGGTTGATGCTTTTGGTTTAGACAGGCAGATCAGTACGGTAATGGATTTCCTCGAAAACGTTAAATTGCTACAGAATTAGGCTATCAACTCGGTCTCAGCAATCATGAAGTAATGGAAAGTGATAAAGGTTTGTCGGCTTACAAGGGGCACAATTTTACTAAAGGTTAATTAGAACAATTTAAACGGCGTGTAGAGACAGGGGAGATTACAGAAGGGTGCTTACTCATTGAGTCTGTAGACCGTTTCTCTCGTAACCAAGGCTATGACGCTATCGATGAATTCACATTTCTGATCAAGCGAAAGTGTAGTGGTCAACTAAAACTGGCCACCGCGTTCGAGTTTTTCCAGTATCGGTTTTCCGATTCGTTTGGTGGTAACCCACCGTTATATTCATGCGGCCTGAGCGCGCTGTAATACCCAACGATATAGTCCGTTATAGCGTGAGCTGCTTCGCTGAAGCTTACGTAGCCCGTCACCGGAACCCATTCGTTCTTCAGGCTCCTGAAGAAGCGCTCCATTGGGCTATTGACGCTCCTATGTCAAGAGCGGGCGATTGGCATAGGCGAGATCTGATAAAATCAATGGATAGAGTTCACGGACGATGTAGCGCTTCAGGCATCTCAGGATCTCTTTGGTCGACAGCCCTTCACCAGTCCTTCTGTCGACATAGATTCTTGTGCGCGGATCACTACGCATACGCACAAGGGCTATTGTCCACAGGGCGTTATTAGCTTCGCGTGAGCCGCCGCGGTTTAATCTGTGCCTGACAGTTTTTCCCGATGATGCTGGCAACGGATTTACGCCACAGAGCGATGCCAGAGCCGCTTCATTTTTTAAACGTTCGGGGTTATCACCTGCAACGGCCAGCAGTGTTGCAGCCGTCTGTGGTCCTACCCCAAACTGGCTACGAAGATGACTGGCATATTTACGGGTCAGTTTATCCAGTGATTCGTCCAGTTCATTCAGCTCTTCAGTCAGGGCCATCCATCGTTTCGCAAGGCTTCGAAGAGTGTTGCACAGGGCTATCCGCAATGGAGAATACTCTGATACCTCGCTGTTAATGCAGGCGGTAACGCATTCGTGTGGTTTCGATTTCCAGAGTTTGTCGCGGACATCCTGCGGGGCACTAACCAGCAGCGCACGAAGCTGATTAATCGCCTGCGTGCGGGCTTTTACTGCACTGCGTCGGGCAACACTGATAATCCGGAGAGCTTCACACGCGCCGGACTGCATTTTGGGTATGGCCTTGCTGCTCCCTGAAAGAACTGACCGGGCTGCATTTTCTGCATCCAGGGGATCTGACTTCCCTTCAAGGCGACGTTTTGAGCGATCTGGCCGATTAACTTCAACCACATAAATGCCATTCTTAATGAGATAACGTGTTAATGCGGCACCATACGTTCCGGTTCCTTCAATGCCAGCTCGTTCGAGACACCCAAAAGAACGAGCCCAATCAAGTAGTTCCAGATAACCAGTTTGATTTGTTTGAATAATGTGAGTGCCAAGCAGTTTACCTGCCTGACTGATAACAGCACCGACATGAATATCAAGGTGTGTATCAACCCCCAGGATCACGCTTTCAGAAGATTTGTGGTCGTTTTGCATGGTTTGCCCCCAGATATTGGTAGCACAACCATCCCCATCGCAGGACAGGACACTCGGGATGCAGTACAAAGCTCCTATCAGGTCACAAACGCTGGGCCCGGTTATGCCCGGGAAATACCAGAACAGACGACAGGTCAACACAAAGGCATCAGAGCCAATCCCAGCACGGGTCAGTCCAATCCGGTATTTGAAAGTATATTAGAATGAGTATCCCAGCAGTTTCCGCGCCAGCTCATACTCTGCTTAATTCGGTATCGCCACAGTAACTGCCGGAACTGCATGCTCGTATAATGACTGCCCTGGACGCTGTGGAACATTACTCCAATGGGCTTGCCGCGCGTTTCCCATGCCATTTCCAGCGCTTTCATAGTGAGTCTGCTGTCCGGTGAGAACGCATTGCCCAGCCCACTGGTTTCCTTGCGAACAGGTCGAGAACAACGGCAAGGTACGCCCAGTGCTTACCTGTCCAGATATCGGTCACATCACCGCACCACACCAGGTTTGGCTCTGTTACGGCGAACTGTCGCTCAAGATGATTCGGGATAGCAACGTGCTCATGACCGCCACGCCTGTACCGCTGAGTCGGCTGCTGGCAACTGACCAGCCTCAGCTCTTTCATGAGTCTGCCAGCGAGCCAGCGCCCCATCTGGTAGCCTCTCTGAGTGGCCATTGTGGCGATGCTTCTTGCTCCGGCAGAACCGTGGCTGATGCCATGTAGCTCAAATACCTGACTGCGTAATACAGCCCGTTTGCCGTCTGGCTTTTCAGGTCGGTTTTTCCAGTATTTGTAGCTACTGCGATGAACCCCGAACACGTGGCAGAGAGTAACCACAGGATAACGCGCCCTGAGTTTCCCGATTATCGAGAACTGTTCAGGGAGTCTGACATCAAGAGCGCGGTAGCCTTTTTTAATATTTCGTTTTCCATTTCAATACGTTGTAACTTTTTCTTCAGCTCACGTATTTCGATTTGTTCTGGTGTTATCGGAGAGGCTTTTGGTGTTTTGCCCTGACGCTCTTCGCGCAGTTGCTTGACCCATTTCGTCATAGTGGAAAGACCGACATCCATAGCTTTAGCAGCATCAGAGACGGTGTAGTTTTGATCGACAACCAGCTGAGCGGATTCGCGTTTGAATTCAGGACTAAAATTCCTTCGTTTCATTGGTGCACCTGTATTGTTCTGAGATGAGCATATTACCTCTATTCAGGTGGCCAAATTCAGTAAACCACTACATTCAGTAGTTTACTATGATCGCTACATGCGTGTAGTACTAAAACGTGAGAGCGGGAAATATTCAATGTAGGACGGGTAGAAGAACTACCCGATTTAAGTAAATGTGGGGATGATGAATTCTTTCAGTTCAGTACGGTAATGAATCCAGAACCACTATTAACAATTCAAAGGGTAATGAACAGAATCAACGAGGAATATGAGTGAATACAAAGGTTTGAACATATAACCTATCAGGTTATGTTTTTTAAGTTCAATCATCGCGATTTTTGTGCGTGTAGTAAATCAAATCATGAAGAGGTTGGTTGCTTTTATGTATTTCATCAATATGATTTTTTAATTTCTCATGATTGGATGTTGTATCTTCTCTTATTTTTTTAAAAATCCCTTCAAGGTTTTTGTCTGAATATGGTATTTCAGCTAAAGCATTAACCATTTGATCAAGAATGTTATGATATACATTATTTGAATTACTTATAAAATCGATTGTTGCATTTGCATTTTTCGATAGTAAATATTTTTTTCTAGCGATTGATTTGATTTTATCCTCCATTGAAAAGATCAGATTCTCAAATTCCATAAAAATATTCAATGTTTCGTTGAAGTTTGAATCGATAGTATGAGTAAAGCTACTGCCCTGTATTGACATAATTGAACTATGACAAAGCCCCTTTATATTAGTTGTTAACTTATAACTTAATGTTTTTAATTTTTTTAAATCCTTATATATTATCTCATCTATTGTATCGGTAGCCACTACATAACTTTTTTGTGCGAACCAGTCAGGAGCTGCTTTATACGCCATATAAGCAACTACAAGTGTACCGAAAGTTGATAGTGCACTTAATATATCAGTAATATTGCTAAACGAATAAGCATCCTTACTAGGGAAAATAATAAGAAGTCCCAAAATCACAAAAACAATTATTACAGTAATTATGATTAATGCAAAAAGTTTAGTTAATGAATGAATTAATTCTATATTTTTCATATCAATAAGGCTTGGGAGTTATTTGAGTAAATGTATTAGACCGAACTATAGATCACAAAGTGTGGCAAATAACATTATGATCAAAGCTTAGTTGTGAACACAAAAATATCATCAATGCGTTTTTTCAAAAAATCAGAGTTTTTGTTAATTTCTTCTCTTAGTTCATCTAACTTAACAATAAGTTGATTGTTGTTAGGATTGGCTATAATGGATAAATCTAAGCAGGTATTGCAGTACTCTAGGAGTAGTTTATAATCCTCGTACAGCTTATTTGGGACATTTACACTCCAGCGATTACAAGCATCCAATGATTTTTTTAGGAGAAATATTCTAGCAGAAAGTTTCCTAACATTTGTTGTGAACTCTATTATTTTTTCTTGACGCCCATGCAGTGTTGCTATATCAAAATATAATGTTGAAATTTCAACTATTATTTTATCTCTCTCCTCTAATAAGTTAGATATATGCTTTGACGCAGATTCATATTGTTTTTGAGCTAACCAAGAGTTGGCATTCCATGCAGCATACACAGCAGCCCCAGCCATAGCAATATTACATGCGGCACTAACCAAATCACTAACTGATCCCCATTCCAATTGACTACTCCCGTGAAGTAATATTTTAATCAAAACTAACCCTACAAGGAAAAGTAGGATTAGTACTACTGTTAGTAATTCTCGATTCCAATTTGCTATGTTCATATTATTCTTTGATGTAGTAGAATCACCATGCCGTACTTCTCATATCCTGGGGGATGTTTGTGTTAAGCGTGGGAGGTGCGGCATTTTAACATCAAATCCTTAAAAGGGTAATTCCCTTTGTCCAATAAATCAACCATCTAAATCATGTAGCTGATGTACTGAATCCTCGATAGACAAGTAATGCAATCCTTCCAGTACCGTGTCCAATGGCGTTTCAAGTATTAGATAGAATCCATCACGTTCTACAGTTCTGAGCCAAAACATACTGAGAAAGCCATTCTTTTAGTAATGAACAGACCGAACAACGGTATGTTAGAAAGTATTGGTGTCTGGGCTGTGCAGGGTGAGTATAACAAAATAACTTTAGCTATCGCAAAGTGCCGCTATCAAAGTTATAATAAGCCAGCCCTAGTCTAATAAGCTGAGGTTTTATTTCTTATAAATGCCGTCAATAGATTTTATTTTTATTTCGTGATAAAGAATGTTCTTCAGTTTTTCAATTTGAACTTTAATTTCTTTTAGCTCTTTAGATGCCTCCATAGAGGTGGAGTATTCATTCTCAACATCAGAGCGGTTAACGTCATAATTATAATGTTCAATAGCTTCAATATTTGTTGCCATGTTACATAATGCCCACACAGAGTTATTTATTTCTTGGTTCATGTATATGGTGTAATTGGAAAGGAACTCAGTTAGGTGTTTTTTTATTCTATCTGTATGTGACATTAAAATTATATTGAATTGTTCTTCATCTTCGTGAAAGCTGATTGAAGATGGCGGTGTAATAGATTCAAAGTATTGTAGCACTGGTTTAATAATCTTTCTTTTTTCTTGAAGGTCTTGTTCTAAAATTTTGTGTGCAAATAACTGCTGGTTCTCTTTTATCTTGTGCTTATTATTTATTTTTAAAACCCATATGCTAATTAATCCCGTAAGTACTGAGGCGGAAATAGTACCGATTACACCAAAGTTATTATTGATTACTTGTAGAATAGAAATTGTATCCATGAGCAGTCTCAATTAAGTAAATAAAATGCTGGTTTATGAAGTTAAAGATTTTATGATATGAAATTTTATCATGTGAAATAAATTAAATCAATTTATTAAGCGAGTATTCAATCCATTTACGGCTTTGTTGAATAAAAAGATATTATGCTACGGGTTATAAATGAGAATCATTATCAAAATATGTCATAAGACATTTAAAAAATATCTATGGTTCCTCCCCCGAAGTGGTCAGGTTGCGAGTTTTCGCCCACGCAGTATTTTAAATATATTTGAAAAATTAATGCATATCCGAGCCGAAAAATGAATAAATAATACATAAAACATGCATAAGGAATTTTTTATGAAACCAATTGGCTTAAATGCATTGGCAAAACAATATGGCTATGACGAATCCACAGTACGCCAATGGAGAGATAAAGGTATGCCATATGGTGAGAACTCTACAGAAGCAGAAACAAGATCGTGGATTGTAGTAATACAAGTTCCATTGGGGCAACTGATGGAGGTACTATTGAACATGGTTGGTGGAAGTTAAAAAAGCCCCTTATGGGGCTTTTTTATCTTTACATGTTTTATAGGTTGATAATCCAACAATAATTGAAAGAACTAATACGGTTATTCCGTATGCTACTTTATCTATGCATTCTGTTTTGTCATCTTTAAAAATAGCTATTACACCAGCAATAGCTATTGCTATGCTGATTACTAACCATAGGTCACTTTCACTCCCGTCTTTTTTAAATGTCACTTTTGTATTCTTATTTACAAAGTCAGTTCCTGCTAATACTGTCAAAGATAGTGAAATTATACCTAATACTGTGTTAGTGGATAATTTCCAAGGTAAAAGTGCAGGGGTTAATATTATGGCTATTAATATCCCTGTGACAACGATTACTTTAAAAGTTGCAGCCAAGAATATACGAATTTTGTTTAGTAAATCTTTCATAAATACCCCGTCTATTTTAAAAAGGGTATTTTATGGCAAGACTAACTAAAAAGAAAAATAAACTACATCAACAGGTAATGGATTTAGTTCATTCAGATAAACTATTAACATATGATGATAAAGAATACATCCTACTAAATTACGTGGGTGATGGTATCGGTTTTACTGGTGCTTTCTTCACTCCTGAAATGCTCAGTTGGGATTTTATTGTAAGCATCCCGGTAAAACGTACCATTCACTTTTAGCACTCTTCCGACATTCTCTAAGGAGATCGCCATACGTAAAGCCCGATTTACGGAACACCAGAGCATTACAGTTCTGAAATTTGTCGAAACCGGACGCACCGGACAGAAATCCTGGATTTTTATCTGTTCAGTACCCTGAATAGCATTACGCCGAACGAGTGCAGGCGGATGGCTGAAAACCCGGATCTCCCAAAAATGCGTGGAACTACTACGGGTGTGCTTATAGTTTGGAGCCCTATGGCAAAGCTCAGGGAGCGGCTGCTCCGTTTCGAGTTCCAGTTAATTGTTGACGCTGTTGGCAAAGATGCAAGTCTGAGACTTTACTCTCCCGGAATTCGTAGCCGCTCGGCGGGCTGGCGCAGAGTCATCCATGAGTAAAGGGCGTTAAACAGCACCACACTGGCGGTGACCAGGAACACGGTGCGGAAGCCGTAGCTGGCGGAAACGGCGGCGCCCAGCAGCGGGCCGGTGACGTTGCCGATATCGCGGAAAGACTGGTTGTAGCTGAAGATTCGGCCCGAGATTTGGTTGGACGAGTTATAGACCAGCAGCGTTTGCACGGCGGGGAGTAGGGCTCCGTCGGCGGCGCCTAACAAGAAGCGCAGGATCCCGAGCTGCCACGGGTTCTGCACCAGCGACATCGGGATAAGCAGCAGGACGGAGATCGTCAGGGCGCCAATCAGGATCTTCTCCGGCCCAATGCGATCGCCAAGCTTGCCAAGCCGTGGAGCACTGATCAGCGCCGCTACGCCAGGCACGGAGGCAATCATCCCGCTGATAAAGGCCAGATTACTGACGTTGCCCGCCAGGTCACGAACGTAGAGCGTCAGGATAGGCGCAATAGAGCCGGTAGCGACCTGGATAATCATCGTGGTGACAAACAGGCTCAGCACCAGGCGAGGATTTTTCAGGGAGGTCAAAACCTGGCGCACATGCAGCATGTCTTTTTTGGAGACCGGCTTGAACGACTCGCGAATAAAGAACAGCGTCATAACAAAGCAGAGGAACAGCACAAGCGAGGTGATAAAAAACACCGATCGTAGCCCGTAGCTGTCTGCCATCAGGCCTCCCATCAGCGGGCCAAGCAGCGCGCCGCTAACAGCCCCTGTTGACAACGTGCCGAGCGCCCAGCCGCTTTTATGACGCGGTATCTGGGTGGCTATCAGCGCGTTGGCGTTTGGCACAAAGCCGCCGAGCAGGCCGAGCAGCGCCCTAAGCGCGAGAAATTGCCAGATATTTTGCGCAAGCCCCATAAGCAGCATGACGATAGACATGCCGAGCGCGGAACGCAGCAGCATAAGCTTTCGCCCTTTGCAGTCGGCAAGGCCGCCCCAGAAAGGCGACGCCACGGCAGAAAACAGGAAGGTGATGCTGAAGACCAGCCCGGACCACATATTCAGCTGGCTATGGCCGGTGACGCCGAGCTGCTCTACGTAAAGCGGGAGGAAGGGCATCACCAGGCTGAAGGCCGCGCCGGTCAGGAAACAGCCAACCCAGACGACGGCCAGATTACGCTTCCAGTTGATAGTGCTGTCAGGGGTAGTCATACCGCTCCGAAGTTGCCAGGGCCAACGAGAATAGAGGGAATAATTACTCTGCTAATTATGCGCCTGGTGGCCCTGAACTGGCAACCCGAAGGGCTTTTTCGATCAAACGATCTGCCAAAAATAGCCGCCTGAAAAGGCGGCTGTCAGGCGTTATTGGTAGCGGTCTGGCACGCCTTCCGGGCGCGTCTTAAAGCGGCGGTGCAGCCACATATATTGCTCCGGCGCCATCAGAATGCACTTCTCAACGATCTTGTTCATCCAGCGTGCGGTCTCCTCGGGGCTTTCGAGCGGCGGATTCAGTTCAGGCTGAATAATCGTCAGTTCGTAGCCTTTGCCGTTTGGCAGGCGGCGGGGAACAAAAGGTACGGCGCAGGCGCCGGAGAGTTTGGCGAGCGTGTAGGTTCCCGTCGTGGTGGCCGCTTGTTCAACGGCGAAGAACGGCACAAACTCGCTGCCTCTCGGGCCGTAATCGTGGTCCGGCGCGTACCAGATGATGTCTCCATTTTTCAGCGCGCGGATCATGCCCTTCAGGTCTTTTCGGTCTATCATGCTTTTATTGGAACGCATGCGTCCCCAGGTCTGCAGCCAGTCCAGCAGCGGGTTGTCGTTTGGGCGGTACACGCCGATGCCCGGCGTTTTAATCCCGAAGATACGGGCTCCGAGCTCCAGCGTCAGGAAGTGAATGCCAATCAGCAAAATCCCCTGGCCGGTTTTCTCGATCCCCTTGACGATATCGACCCCTTCGTAATGGCACCATTTATTGATACGTTCGGTGGACCAGAACCAGGCCATACCGGTTTCAATCAGCCCCATGCCGACGGACTCGAAGTTGGCAACCACCATTTGCTCACGCTTCTCGGCGCTCATCTCGGGGAAGCAGAGCTCAAGATTGCGGTAGGCTATTTGTGCGCGGCGCTTCATAAGACGTTTTGCCAGCCGGCCCAGCCCGCAGCCAATGCGATAAAGCACCGGGTAAGGAAGCTGAACTAACAGGTACAAAAAACCTATACCAAACCAGGTGAACCAGTAGCGTGGGTGCAGCAGTGCACGAGAGAATTGCGGTAAGTTCGTCATGTAAAACCTTTGTGACGGCAATTGCCGGATCTTCTAATCATTCCATTGTGGCATTTTTTGGCGCGTAGCCAAAATTACCGGCGGCAGAGTGCCTGATATTTCACCGATTGTTGCTATTTCTCTCTACGAGTGAGGAGAATGTAGCGTAAAACGCGGGGATGTAAATAACCGTTATTTGCTTTATGATGCTGCCCACTTTTTTCAACGATTGCGAGCGAACACCATGCCAGTGTTACACAACCGCGTATCGAATGAGGAGCTGCGCGCGCGCATGCTTGCCGAAACCGAGCCGCGCACGACCATTTCATTCTATAAATATTTTACCATTGAAGAGCCGCAGGCGACTCGTGATGCGCTCTACCAGCTGTTCCTGAGCCTCAACGTGTTTGGTCGTGTCTATCTGGCCCATGAAGGGATTAACGCTCAGATAAGCGTCCCGGAAAGCCGCGTTGAGGCCTTCCGCGAGGCGCTTTTTGCCTTTCATCCGGCGCTGAATAACCTGCGTCTGAATATTGCTCTTGAAGACGACGGTAAATCCTTCTGGGTGCTGCGCATGAAGGTGCGCGATCGTATCGTCGCTGACGGTATTGATGATCCAACGTTTGACGCCAGTGACGTAGGGGAATACCTGAAAGCGGCGGATGTTAACGCTATGCTCGACGATCCGAGCGCAGTCTTCATCGATATGCGTAACCACTACGAATATGAAGTGGGGCATTTTGAGGATGCCGTGGAGATCCCGGCCGATACCTTCCGTGAGCAGCTGCCTAAAGCCGTTGATATGATGCAGGACGACAAGGATAAGAAAATTGTCATGTACTGCACCGGTGGGATCCGCTGCGAAAAAGCCAGCGCCTGGATGCGTCATAACGGCTTCAAGAACGTCTACCATATCGAAGGCGGGATCATTGAATATGCGCGTCGCGCGCGCGAACAAGGTTTGCCGGTGCGTTTTGTCGGGAAAAACTTTGTCTTCGATGAGCGAATGGGAGAGCGTATCTCTGACGACGTCATTGCCCATTGCCATCAGTGCGGTACGCCGTGCGACAGTCACACCAACTGCAAAAATGACGGCTGCCACCTGCTGTTTATTCAGTGCCCTGCCTGCGCGGAGAAATTCTCCGGCTGCTGTAGCGAGGTGTGTCGCGATGAGCTGGCTTTATCTCCTGAAGAGCAGCGCCGCCGCCGCGCTGGCCGTGAAAATGGAAATAAGATCTTTAATAAATCTCGCGGAATGCTGAATACCACGCTCGGTATTCCTGATCCAGAGAAGTAATAAATCTCCCCCGGTTTACCGGGGGAGTCGCTTTTTACTGGCGTACCCCTTCAACAGAGATAATCAGGTCAACGTCCTGGGAGGCCGGGCCCAGATCCTGAGTGATATTGAAGTCCTTCAGTTTGATTTTTCCTTCAGCTTCAAACCCTGCACGTACGCCGCCCCATGGATCGTTGCCCTGACCCAACAGCTTAGCCGCCAGCGTGACCGGCTTAGTGACGCCGTTCAGCGTTAAATTACCGATAATATCCAGCTTCTCACCCTCTTTCTTCACCTCAGTTGAGACGAAGGTGGCCTGCGGAAACTTGGTCACATTAAGAAACTCTGCGCTGCGCAGATGTTTATCGCGCTCGGCGTGATTAGTGTCAACGCTGGTGGTGTTGATGGTGACGTTGACTTTATCCGCCGCAGGATTTTTCTCGTCGAAGGTGAACGTACCGTCAAAATCACGGAAGGTGCCGTACAGCCAGCTATAGCCGAGATGCTGAATGCGGAAGTTTACAAACGCGTGCTGACCCTGTTTATCAATTTTGTAGTCAGCGGCGACGGCTGAGCCGGCGGTGAATAACAGAGCGCTCAAGGTGGCTCCCAGCAGGATTTTCTTCATTGTCTTACTCTCCATAGTTAACGGGATGCTTTCCCCAGCATGCGCCTGAGGGTGGCATCCTTGTCTAAAAAATGGTGCTTCAGGGCGGCGAGGGCGTGCAGCAGAGAAATAATCACCACGCTCCACGCAAGCCAAAGGTGTACGCTACCGGCGAGGTCGGCCTGAGCCCCGAAGTCCGTCAGCGTCGCGGGAACATCGAACCAGCCAAAGACGCTAATAGGTTTACCGTCTGCCGTTGAAATCAGATACCCGCTCAGCAAAATGGTGAACAATAACGCATACAATAAAATATGAGCGATAAGCGCACTGAAGCGGGTCAGGCGTGAATAGCTTTTTAGCGGCGGCGGAGGCGGCGAAATAAAGCGCCAGAGGAGACGTATCACCAGCCCAGACATTAATAATATGCCGATGCTTTTATGTATTTCCGGGGCTTTATGGTACCAAACGTCGTAATAGCCCAGCGTGACCATCCACAGCCCGAGGGCAAACATGCCATACACTGTAGCGGCCATCAGCCAGTGAAGCAGAACCGAAAGATGTCCATAGCGTTCGGGTGAGTTTCGCCATTGCATATTTATGCGTCCATATATTCTTAGATAAGGTCAAACATAGGCGTTTTGTTAACGTTAAATCAACATAAATATTCCTTTAGTAGCATATATTTATTGTATTTCTATTTTTTTGAATAAAACCCGGGTGGCGCTTTCAGCGGAGGCGAAGAAATTGGGTGATTTAATGATGTGCGATATTTATTCGGCGTGAATTATTTTCCAGGAAACTATATTTAATTATTTTTTCGTCAATATTTGTCAATATAACCCGAGGAAAAATAATTAAAGGAAATAGATATAAGCGACATCCAATAGTGCAAGAATTACCCAGAGAATGAGATATAAAATAAAATGCTCACGGATATTATGGGTTAAAAATTGAATAAAACGCATCATCTCAGCCCCGGTGTAAAGGTGGCGGAGAGGCCCGCCACCGCGGAGTTTACGCCTTTTTGAAACGAGAAAGTGCGAACGGGGACAAATCAAACGAAGGTTTTTGACCCAGAGCAAACTGGCAGGCAATTTCGCCCAGCACCGAGGCGAATTTAAAGCCGTGCCCGCTCAGCCCCGTGATGATCAGGGTGTTGTCGTGGCCCGGCAGGGTATCGATGATGAAATCTTCATCCGGCGAATTGTCGTAGGTGCAGGCTTTGCCGTGCAGGCAGCAGCCAATGCCCGGTAAAAACTCACGCAGGAAGGGAAACACCTCCGAGCCGTCGCTGGCGACAGCGCCAAAGGGTTTACGCTGTTCGGGCGCGTCGATAAGCTGCCCGCCGTTATGCTTACCGAGCTTGAGTTCATTATCCTCCGCCGGGAAGCCGTAATACTGGTCTCCGTTGGGGGTTTCGGCGGTAAAGGCCGGGAATTTGTTGTTCTCACTGTAGCGGCCGTCGGCCTGATGCCAGGCAAAAATTTTGCGTACCGGCGTTATCGGGAGCGACGGCAGCAGTTTACTCACCCAGCTGCCGGCGCTAACCAGCAGTTTGCTTCCGTGGTACTCACCCTCTTCGGTGACTACCGTCACGCCTTCCTCGCCGTGGTGGATGTCCGTCACCCTGCAGTTAAACAGCTGCGCGCTACCGCCTTGTTTGGCGAGGTTGATGTACGTCTCAATGGCCAGCTCGCTTTTCAGCACGCCTGAAGCCGGTTCAAAAAGGCCAACGTAGTTTTCCGGTACCGCAATCTCCGGCCAGCGTGCGGCAATGGCGGCCGCGTCCAGCGTTTCGACCTGCAGAGAAAATTTTTCCGCGCTGGAGGCTACGTTGCGAATGAAGGGGGAGTCGGCTGGCCCAAGGTTGATAACCCCGGTGCGATGGAATAGATTTTCTCCGCTGCTTTCTGCCAACGCATCCCACAGTTTCTGCGCGCGGAGCACCAGCGGGACATATTTCTCACCTTCACCGTAAGCGTGGCGCATCAGACGAGTATCGCCGTGGTGGCTGCCCTGATCGTGAGGAGGGTGGCCGCTGTCAATCATCAGAACCTTCAGGCCTGAGTGTGCGGCATAGCAGCCAGCAGCGGCACCGACGGAACCGCTGCCGACAATAATGAGGTCGTAGTTCATAAGCTTTTCTCTGTGGAAAATTATCTGTAGCAGGGTAATTAATTCACCCGGATGATGCAATTGACGGCGGCGCTTTAAATAAAAAAGGCACCCCTTTGGGTGCCTGAGACGGCTGACAAAGTTCATTGATTTAAAAAAACCGTACGTCGGTCTAATAAAAGCGATGAATCATGACCTCTGGTTTGCCCCAAACAGCCGAAAACCACGTTTTTCGGCTGTTTGTTATAGAATTAAGGCACCCCATTGGGTGCCTGTGGTTATTGTTAAGCATGGGGGGTCAATGCTTGCGATAATCGCTTTCCTGGTAATCACCGGATTCAATTTTGGCGATTCCGGCCTCAAGTATCGAAATAAATTGCCGGGCGACATCGGTGGTCAGCCAGAGCGTCTGGCCGATCTCGGTTTCATCGTGCTTCTGATTATTGGATGTCAGGTAGTGCAGGCGCAGCATCATAGCGTCGTAGCTGTCGACGGTGCTGATGTCCCATCCGACGAGGGGATGAGTCTGAATAACATCACTATTTTTTTCCATCATAACCCCTTTTATACGTGTTTAAAGACAACGGCTAGCGAGGTTCATGCGTGATTTATCGTGAAGCGACTTAAGTATATCAATAATACGCAGGGGAGTGGGGCGAAATAATTACCTGTAACACTTTTTCGCCATCATTTAGGAAAAGTGAGCAATAAATCGACAGGCTATTCTGAATAGAGAGAAAGAAAAGAGGAAGATGAGACCAGGGAGATTAAAAAATAATCAGGTTTAACGCAGAGGGAGAAAAAAACCGGATGGCGACACCCGGCAAAAAGTACCAACATACTTGAGGGTATTAGTCGGCAGAGAACCAATCGTCAGCGCTTTCCCAGGTTTCCTGGAGGATCTCGCTGATTCGCGTTTTATCTTCTTTAGCACCGCCCAGCACCGAGAGGTTGTTGCCGGAGGCGTAACGCACCTGGACTTCGCTGCTGGTGTCGGGGAAATGCTGATTGATACGGCGGGAAAGCTCACCGGCAAGGGCGTCGATAGCCCCGGGTGGCAACGGTGTGGTTTTGGCTATAGTCACTTCAATACGCATAACGACCCCCTGTACAATATACTGGTTATTTATACAGGTTAACTTTCCAGTAAGCAACAGGGGGCGTTGAAAAATTTAGCCTTTAACCGACCAGAGCACCTCTTCTCCGGCAAGGAACGGGACGATGCTGTCGTCGCCGACTTCAATCAGCTCCGGCATTTTCTCGGCAACGCGAACCAGCTCGATACTTTCTTCATTCACCGGCAGGCCGTAGAAGCGCGGGCCGTTCAGGGAGGTGAAGGCTTCGAAGTGCTGCAGCGCGTTCATCTCTTCAAACACCGTTGCGTAGGCGCCCAGCGCGGACGGCGCGTTAAAGCAGCCTGCGCAGCCGCAGCTTGCCTCTTTACGGTGACGGGAATGCGGCGCAGAGTCGGTGCCGAGGAATACGCGATCGCAGCCGCTGGCGACCAGCTGGCGCAGCGCCTCCTGGTGAACGCTGCGCTTAAGGATAGGCAGACAGTAAAGGTGAGGGCGAATGCCGCCAACCAGCATATGGTTACGGTTAAACATCAGGTGCTGAGGGGTAATCGTTGCGCCAATCAGCGAGTTACCGTCCTGTACATACTGGGCGGCGTCTTTGGTGGTGATGTGTTCAAAGACGACCTTAAGCTCTGGTAGCTCACGGCGCAGCGGCTCCATAACGGTTTCAATGAAGCGCGCCTCGCGGTCGAAAATATCGATATCAGCGTGGGTGACTTCGCCGTGTACCAGCAGGGGCATGCCCATTTTTTGCATACGCTCAAGCACCGGCATGATGGCGGCCGTGCTGGTCACGCCGTGGGCGGAGTTGGTTGTCGCATTAGCCGGGTAGAGCTTTGCGGCGGTGAACACGCCTTCATTAAAACCGCGCTCGATTTCGTCAGGGTCGAGCGTGTCGGTCAGGTAGCAGGTCATCAGCGGTTCAAACTTTTGACCGGCCGGTACGGCATCCAGAATGCGCTGGCGGTAGGCAATAGCCGCTTCCACGCTGGTGACAGGAGGCACAAGATTGGGCATCACAATCGCACGGCCATACGTCTGGCTGGTGTAAGGCACCACGGTTTTCAGCATATCACCATCGCGAAGGTGGATATGCCAGTCATCTGGGCGGCGGATTTTTAATACCTGAGGTAATGCGGTCATGAATGTGCTCCGGCGTGAGAGGGAAAATCAGTCATCAAGGGCTGGTTTTATGCCGGGCACTAAGGATAAGGGGAAACGTTATCGTTTGCACCACTTATGTTGTACAAAACTCTCAGAGCAGAAAACTGCCCTGAGAGCGGGGCCGTCAGTCAGTTAAAGGAATGATGATTTCCCCAGGCTTCACTTCAATGCCTTTGGCAAATTTTTTCGCCAGTGATTCGCCTTTGCTGCGATCTTCACTCAGCACATAGGCAGGCTGCTGATTGAAGTAGCTACGCAGCGACTGGTTCAGGTAAGGCACGATGGTCTGCAGAACGGCCTGCATTTTTTGCGGTTCAACCTGAGCGTCCACCACCTCCATTTCCTGCAGGTAGATAGCGCCCTGTTCCTTGTTGAATACCGGCAGCGCTTTAAGCTTCAGTTTCAAGGTCGCCTTTTGGTTTCCAAACAGCGAGGTCATGTCCAGATTGGCGTCGCCGGTCAGGGTGATTTTATTGGGCTCTTCCCGTCCAATCTGGCTGACTAAGTTGGTTAAGACGACGTGCGCATCCGCCACGCCGGGCAGGCCAATGTCTTTTGCGAAGTTATTGTGTTTTTCCAGCGACTGGTTGATCTCCTGTTCACTCACGCTGTACTGCGTTAACTGGTTGCATCCTGATAGCAGGCCGCTGAGCATCAATGCTGCGGCAAAAACAAGCTTCTTCATAGGCTTCCTCAAAATAGCGGCTCCATTGCCGTGCCTTGCGCTAATCAGCATAATGCGGCACGGCGGGAGCGGCTACAGGAAAAAGATGAAAGCGGAGGATTTACCCCTGACTACCGGGCTCGAACATCGTCGGTTCAACCGGCTTAAGGCTAAACTGCCACCACAGGGCGGCGAGGGTAATACAGCCGATAATACCGAGCATGGCCCAGGGCAGTTCGGGCTGCTGCAGAGCCTTACCTGCGTCAAACAGCCAGCCGCCGCCGGTATAGCCCAGCGCGCCGCCCAACGATAAGCCTAATCGGCTAAAGCCCATGTAGCTGCCGCGGGCGCGGGCGTCGGCAAGCGAGGCGCTCAGCGTTTCTCTTGCGGGTTCCGCAATAATCGAGCCGATATAGAAAGTGCAAATCAGGGCGAAAAGCTGCTGCAGGCTTGAGGCAAGACCAATAGGCATCAGGCTTACCGTCATCAGCACCAGGCCGGCCATCAGCCGTTGCTCAAGGCGAAAGCGCTTTTCGCTCCAGCGGGCGATAGGGTAGAGCAGCGTCAGCGAAAGCGCCGCTTCAATGGCGTACATCCATTTAACCGCCGAGGCTGTACCGGCAAGGTCGTTAACCATCAACGGCAGCATCAGCATGACCTGCACCGCCAGCATATAATAGCCTGTCAGCGTCAGGACATAGGTAATAAAGCGTTTGTCACGGAACACGCGCCCCATGCCTTCGCGCATCGGCGTGCGGATAGTCGAAAGCTTGTAGGCAGGAAGCAGCCAGGCGTTAAGCGCCGCGCACAGCACGAACATCACCGCGCCCACGGCGCACACCAGGCGGAAATCGTACTGCAGCAGCCAGCTTCCCAGCAGGGCGCCGATCACCGCGCCGGCGCTGTCCTGCATCATCAGTATCGAGAAGAAGCGGCCCCGGTGCTGAGGACGCACCAGCTTGACCACCAGCGCCGAGCGGGGAGGATCAAACAGCGTACCGCCGATGGCGGAAAGCAGGCAGGAGAGCCACAGCATCCAGGGTTCAGTGGCGATGCCCATGGTGGCGAACCCGGCGGCTCGCAGCAGCATCCCGGTGACGATCATCGGTTTAGCCCCCAGCCGGTCGGCAATCGCGCCGCCGAAGACGCCCAGCCCCTGCTGAATAAACTGTCGCAGACCCAGGGCTATGCCCACCATCAATGCGGCCCAGCCCAGCTGGTCAACGAAGCGGATGGAAATCAAAGGGAAGACAACGAAAAAGCCCAATACCACTAACATGTTATCAAGCAGCAGGAAATATTTACCCAGGCTCCTCGCCTGCGCCACCCGCGACATCTCCCCTCCAGGGAACTTTTTTAAACGCGACAGGGACTTATTCTCGCCTGCCGCTCAGGTTTTTGACACAAGGTGCAGGACAATATTTTTTTATCGTTCAACGAGTTTGATTCAAAGCTTTAATCGAAAAAAGTGATGTCGCTTCATGTTGTTGTTTTCACTCGGCGGCCAGGCACAGGTATAGTAATCAGATAAGCCCCGTTAATCGGGATCAAGGAGTGGGATAAACATGTTTGGCTACCGCAATAATGCACCGAAAGTTCGCCTGGTGACCGACAGACTGGTGGTGCGTCTGGTTTATGAGCGAGATGCCTGGCGTATGGCGGATTACTACACCGAAAATCGCCAATTTCTGAAACCCTGGGAGCCCATTCGGGATGAAAGCTACTGCTATCCATCAGGCTGGCAGGCAAGACTGGGCATGATAAATGAAATGCACAAGCAGGGGAGCGCGTACTACTTCGCGCTGCTGGATCCGGAAGAAAAAGAGGTCATCGGCGTGGCTAACTTTTCCAACGTCGTGCGCGGCGCCTTCCATGCCTGCTACCTCGGTTACTCCATCGGCGAAAAGTGGCAGGGCCAGGGGCTAATGTATGAGGCCCTGACCAGCTCTATTCGCTTCATGCAGCGCAGCCAGAACGTCCACCGTATTATGGCCAACTACATGCCGCACAATCAGCGAAGCGGCGATCTGCTGGCGCGACTGGGCTTCGAAAAAGAGGGCTACGCAAAGGATTATTTGCTGATTGATGGCGTATGGCGGGATCACGTTCTCACCGCGCTCGTTAACAAAGACTGGACCCCAGGTCGTGGAGTTTAAAAATGAAATATCAGCTAACGGCGGTTGAAGCCCGCGTGATAGGCAGCCTGCTGGAAAAACAGATCACTACGCCAGAGCAGTATCCCATGTCGGTCAATGGCGTGGTGACTGCCTGTAACCAGAAAACTAACCGTGAGCCGGTGATGGAGCTGAAAGAGCACGAAGTTCAGGACACGCTGGATGCGCTGGTGAAAAATCATTATCTGCGCACCGTCAGCGGGTTTGGCAACCGAGTGACGAAATATGAGCACCGCTTTTGCAACTCTGAGTTTGGCAATTTGAAGCTGACGCCGGCGGAAGTGGCCGTGGTCACGACTTTGCTGCTGCGCGGGGCGCAAACGCCCGGTGAGCTGCGCAGCCGGGCAGGGAGAATGTTCGAGTTCACCGATATGGCTCAGTTGGAAGCGACGCTGGAAGGGCTAGCGGGTCGCGAAGACGGGCCATTTGTTGTTCGTCTGCCGCGCGAGCCGGGCAAACGTGAAAGCCGTTATATGCACCTCTTTAGCGGAGAGGTCGATTTTGCTGCGGCGGCAGAGCAAAGCGTGAGCCAGGGCGCGGATTCGCTTAATGCCAGGGTGGACGCGCTGGAGGCTGAAGTCGCCGAACTTAAACAGCGTCTGGATTCCTTGCTCGCGCATTTGGGAGATTAACGATGACCAAATTACGTATTGGCGTTGTGGGGCTGGGTGGGATCGCGCAGAAAGCCTGGCTTCCGGTCCTGGGAGCATCCAACGACTGGTCGCTGGTGGGCGCATTTTCACCGACCAAAGCGAAAGCGCTGCCGGTGTGTGAAACCTGGCGAATTCCCTATGTTGACTCACTGAGCAACCTGGCGGCCCAGTGCGACGCCGTGTTTGTCCATAGCGCTACCAGCTCGCACTATGCGGTGGTGAATGAGCTGCTTAGCGCGGGCGTGAACGTCTGCGTGGATAAACCTTTAGCGGAGAATCTGGCCGATGCTGAAAAGCTGGTTGAGCTGGCTGAACGTAAAAAGCGTACGCTGATGGTGGGCTTTAACCGTCGTTTTGCACCGCGTTATCAGCAATTAAAAGAAAAGCTGTCCGCAGGAGCGTCCCTGCGTATGGATAAACATCGCAGCGATAGCGTTGGCCCTAACGATCTGCGCTTCACGCTGCTGGATGACTATCTCCACGTAGTGGATACCGCGCTGTGGCTTGGCGGCGGCTCTGCCCAGCTGCAAAGCGGGACGCTGCAGACCAACGAACTTGGGCAGATGCTCTATGCCGAGCACCATTTCAGCCAGGGTAATCTGAGCGTGACGACCAGCATGCATCGCCGCGCCGGGAGCCAGCGCGAGTGGGTTCAGGCGGTGACGGACGGCGGACTTTATGAAGTGACCGACATGCGTCAGTGGCGTGAAGAGTGCGGGGCAGGCGTGGTAGAGCAGCCGATTCCCGGCTGGCAAACCACGCTGGAACAGCGCGGCTTTGCAGGCTGCGCCCACCACTTTATCGACTGCGTGGCGAATCAGACGGTTCCTGAAACGTCCGGTGAACAGGCTCTGCTGGCGCAGCGCGTGGTGGAGAAGCTCTGGCGCGAGGCGATCAGCGAATAAGCTGTAACAGATCACGGTAGCAATTCGGCCCCGTATCGGTAGACTATGCCGACTTGTCATCATCCATGGACGCCTGCATTGCAGGCGTTCATGTTTGTGGAATAACAGAATAAATGAACCTATTAAAATCGCTGGCGGCCGTCAGCTCGATGACCATGTTTTCTCGCGTGCTTGGCTTTGCGCGCGACGCCATTGTGGCGAGGGTATTTGGGGCAGGAATGGCAACGGATGCCTTCTTCGTGGCGTTCAAGCTGCCCAACCTGCTGCGCCGTATCTTTGCCGAGGGCGCATTCTCCCAGGCGTTTGTCCCTATCCTTGCTGAATACAAAAGCAAGCAGGGCGAAGATGCCACTCGCGTTTTTGTTGCCTACGTATCGGGGCTGTTGACCCTGGCGCTGGCGCTGGTGACCGTGCTCGGTATGATCGCTGCTCCGTGGGTTATTCTGGTTACTGCGCCGGGCTTTGCCGACACTGCGGATAAATTTGCGCTGACCTCGAGCCTGCTGCGCATTACCTTCCCCTATATTCTGCTTATTTCGCTGGCGTCGCTGGTAGGGGCGATCCTTAATACCTGGAACCGTTTCTCTGTTCCGGCGTTTGCCCCGACGTTCCTCAACCTGAGCATGATTGGTTTTGCGCTGTTTGCCGCGCCGCACTTCAACCCGCCGATTCTGGCGCTGGCCTGGGCGGTGACGGTAGGTGGCGTGCTGCAGCTGGCCTATCAGCTGCCGCACCTGAAGAAAATCGGTATGCTGGTGCTGCCGCGTATCAGCTTCAAAGACGCCGGTGCGATGCGGGTTATCAGGCAGATGGGCCCGGCGATCCTCGGCGTTTCCGTCAGCCAGATTTCGCTGATCATCAATACCATTTTTGCCTCTTTTCTGGTGTCCGGCTCGGTCTCCTGGATGTATTATGCCGACCGCCTGATGGAGTTTCCGTCCGGGGTGCTGGGCGTGGCGCTGGGGACGATTCTGCTGCCGTCGCTGGCAAAAAGCTTTGCCACCGGCAACCACGATGAGTATTCCCGCCTGATGGACTGGGGTCTGCGGCTTTGCTTCCTGCTGGCGCTGCCGAGCGCCGTGGCGTTGGGGATCCTGGCCAAACCGTTAACCGTTTCTCTATTCCAGTACGGTAAATTCTCTGCGTTTGATGCCCTGATGACCCAGCGGGCGCTGGTCGCCTACTCGGTCGGCCTGATGGGGCTTATCGTGGTTAAGGTGCTGGCCCCGGGCTTCTATTCCCGCCAGGACATTAAAACGCCGGTTAAAATTGCCATCGTGACGCTGATTTTGACGCAGCTAATGAACCTGGCGTTTATTGGCCCGCTAAAACACGCCGGGCTTTCCTTGTCGATTGGTCTGGGCGCCTGCATAAACGCCTCGCTGCTTTACTGGCAACTGCGCAAGCAGGATATCTTCAAGCCGCAGGCGGGCTGGACGCCGTTCCTGCTGCGTCTGGTTGTGGCGGTGCTGGTGATGTCGGCAGTGCTGGTGGGGCTGATGTACGTCATGCCGGCCTGGGATCTGGGCAATATGCCTTACCGCCTGCTGCGGCTGATGGCTATCGTGATGGCGGGTGTTGCGGCCTATTTTGCCACGCTGCTGCTGTTGGGCTTCAGGCTGAAAGACTTCGCCCGCCGCACGCTTTGATTTTTTTCTGGGTGGATGACGCTTTTGTCAGGCCACCCTATTCTTTATATGTTGAAGGGTTAATTAGGTGACAGAGCGATGAGAGGAATAATCACAACCTGGTTCGAAGAGAAAGGCTTCGGATTTATCAAAGATGAAAACGGCGAGAACCGTTACTTCCATGTGATTAAAGTCGCCAATCCGGAGCTTATCAAAAAGGACGCGTCGGTGACCTTCGAACCGGGAACCAATAATAAAGGGCTGTCGGCTTTTGCCGTGAAGGTTGAGCCGGAGAGCAAACATATCTTTATTGCGGGGGAGCGTCTGAAGATCACCTCGATCAAATCTTTCGTGGTGTACAGCGAAGAGCAGCCGGCGGACGGCAAGATCGACAAAGAAAACGCGGTGCTGTCGGTGGGGCTGCTGATGAACAGCATTCGCCCGAAGGCAGAGAAAAAAGAGGGGGAAATGCGCACGGTGAAAAAAACTGGCCGTGACCACCTTCCAGGGTGAGACGCACCTCTTCTCAGAGGATGAGATTGATATCGACGCTACGGTAAAAGTGTTGAAATCGCTGAAATAAACAACCTGCTGGTCAAGGAGAGTGTTGACCAGCAGCTTTTATCAGGTGGGAAAATCAGATAGTGATTTTTTTGCCGCCGCGGTTGCCCTGCGACGTTGCCTGCCCATCGGCACCATAGAAGTCCGGCGCCTGATGCGGTTTTAACACCGCAATAGCCTGCTCATTGCGAGCCATCTGATCGTCCAGTAACCAGCCATTGTGCTGATTTATGTTACGCAGATGCAGGGTCTTTTGCGTAATCGTCTGCCAGCGCTGGCTGACGTCCAGGCTGGTTACCGCGCCAGCGTTTTGCTCCGTGCGGCGCTGCTGCTCCAGGTAGTCCAGCGTAGCCAGCAGCGAGCTTTTATCTTCGGTTATACGTTGCAGCGCATTGCTGTTTATCTGGCCTGCGGACAGTTGCAGCTGCTCAGCGTCCATCACCTCTTTCAGTGAATTCAGCACCGCGGTCATTTGGTCCAGCACTTCTAACAGACGACTCACCGTTATTTACTCGACAAATAGCTTTGCGCTTCCTGGATCAGCGCATCGGCGATCTTGCCGGTATCCATCTTCAGGTCGCCGTTACGAATAGCCGTCTTCAGCGCTTCAACGCGTTCCATATTGATATCGCCGCTGCCTGGCTGCATCAGTTTAGCCTGCGCATCGCTCAACTTCACGCTGGTGCTGTTGGCGGTGGTGGATTTTTCCAGACGGTTTTTCAGCGTCTGCGGATCGCTTGTTTCACGCGGTTGTACGGTGCTTACCGGTTTCAGTGGCGACGTGCGATCAATGCTCATTATTCTCTCCTCATCGAGGGGCTCGCGGCGTAATAGCCGGTCAGTATTATTTGTTGAGAGTACTATCGGCAGTCGCCGCGGAATCTTTAAAAAGATTATAGATTAATCAGAATATTCCCATCAGCATCCACCTTGCCGCTAACCACCTGCCCTGAGGACATGCGAACTCGGGCATTTTGCGCAACCGCTGCGTTGTTCAACGCCTTGCCTTCGCCGTTGACGCTAAAGCCTTCCCCGGAGGCAATAACCTGAACCTGCTGACCGGCTTTCACGCGCCACGCCTGGCGCACCATCGACTGAACGATGGGCTGTCCGGGGGCGATATCCCGAAGCGTTACCGCCTCGGTCGTCTGATCGAGACTCATCATAGTGCGTGGTGGGAGCTGGTCAAGACGACCCCGCTTTAGCGCTACGCTGCCGGGGTCGATTCTTGCGCCGCGCGCGATGACCCGGCTGGCGACGACGTACTCCCCCGTGGCGATGACCTGAAGCTGAACGAAGCGTTTATCGCTGCCGCAGCGCGCCATCACGCTGACGTTGCCCCACAGTTTTGCGTTGCCTGGCGTTGAAAATTCGGGCTGAGGGCAGGTGGGAAGCTGACCGTCCGGCGTTTTCACCTTGACGCTAACGTCGTCGCTTATTCCCGCCAGGCGCTGCTGGAAATACTGAGTCAGGGGCAGGTCGAGCGTTCCCGCCAGGGCCAGCTGGCTGACCAGCAAACTGGCCACGCCGCTCCAGATTTTCAGGCTTCTCATCGCGCTTCTCCGTTCTCAGGTTGCGGTGATTTTAACCGCGAGTCGTTTCGATCAAGGCGATAAATAGCGACGTATTTTGTGCTTATTCCACCCATCGCGTCCGCGTAAGGCGCTTTAAGCTTTCAGACGATTCCTAATTCTATGGACCATGGAGGAAGCATGCTCGATAAACTGGACGCCGCACTGCGATTTCAACAGGAAGCGCTAAATTTGCGTGCCCAGCGTCAAGAGATCCTGGCCGCGAATATTGCCAATGCCGACACGCCGGGCTTTCAGGCGCGCGATATCGACTTTGCCAGCGAAATGAAAAAGGTGATGGATCGCGGACGTGTTGAAGGCGGCGGCATGTCGCTTGCGCTGACGTCAGCACGCCATATTCCGGCACAGACCCACTCCACGCCATCGCTCGATCTCCTCTACCGCGTACCTGACCAGCCTGCCATGGACGGTAACACCGTCGATATGGACCGCGAGCGTACGCAGTTTGCCGATAACAGCCTGAATTACCAAACCAACCTCACGGTGCTTGGCGGGCAAATCAAAAGCATGATGTCGGTGCTACAGGGATAATCGATGGCCTTACTCAATATTTTTGACATCGCCGGTTCGGCGATGACCGCCCAGTCCAAGCGCATGAACGTCGCGGCGAGTAACCTCGCCAACGCCGACAGCGTGACCGGACCTGACGGGCAGCCTTACCGCGCAAAACAGGTCGTTTTCCAGGTGGATGCTGCGCCGGGCGCGGCGACCGGCGGCGTGAAGGTGACCAACGTGGTGGAGAGCGATGCGCCGGACAAGCTGGTTTTCCAGCCGGGCAACCCGCTTGCCGATGCCCGCGGCTACGTGCGTATGCCTAACGTAGACGTTGTCGGGGAGATGGTAAACAGCATGTCCGCCTCCCGCAGCTACCAGGCGAACGTCGAGGTGCTTAACACCGTGAAGGGCATGATGATGAAAACGCTCACTCTCGGTCAGTAAAAGGAGCCTATATGTCCATTGCAGTCAAAACGACCGATCCGACCAACAATGTTGATCCCACGGCTGGCGCATCGAAAAACAGCCTGACGGGCAACAGCGCGGCAGACCTGCAGGGAAGCTTCTTGACCCTGCTGGTGGCGCAGTTAAAAAACCAGGATCCCACCAACCCAATGCAGAACAACGAACTGACCACGCAGCTTGCGCAGATCAGTACCGTTAGCGGCATCGAAAAACTCAATACCACGCTGGGCTCGGTCTCCGGCCAGCTCAACCAGAACCAGTCTCTGCAGGCCAGCGCCCTGATTGGCCACGGCGTCATGATCCCGGGCAGCAAAGTGCTGGCGGGCACGGACTCGAAAACCAACACCATCAGCACTACGCCGTTTGGCGTTGAGCTGCAGCAGGCGGCGGATAAAGTCACGGCAACTATCTCTGATAAAGACGGCAAAGTGGTCCGTACTATCGAGATTGGCGGGCTTAGCGCCGGGGTGCATACCTTTACCTGGGACGGCAGCGCCAACGACGGCACCAACGTGCCTGACGGCTCTTATACCGTGGCAATCAATGCCACCAACGGCGGGACGCAGCTGGTGGCTCAGCCGCTGAACTTCGCCATGGTGAGCGGCGTTATCAACAGCAAAGATGGCGCGAAGCTGGATCTCGGGACCTACGGTTCCACCACCCTTGATGCAATCAGGCAAATTATTTAAGCCTACAACCTTAGCAGGAGTAAGACATGGCGTTTTCTCAAGCGGTCAGCGGCTTGAATGCTGCGGCCACCAACCTGGACGTGATTGGTAACAACATTGCCAACTCCGCGACCTACGGTTTTAAATCCGGCTCGGTCTCTTTTGCCGACATGTTTGCAGGCTCTAAAGTGGGCCTGGGCGTTAAAGTGGCGGGCGTGACCCAGAACTTTGCCGATGGTACAACCACCAGTACAGGCCGCGGCCTGGACGTGGCGATTAGCCAGAACGGCTTCTTCCGCCTGGTAGACAGCTCCGGTTCCGTTTTCTATAGCCGCAACGGACAGTTCAAGCTGGATGAAAACCGCAACCTGGTGAACATGCAGGGCCTGCAGCTGACCGGCTACCCGGCTACCGGCACTCCACCGACCATCCAGCAGGGCGCCAACCCGGTAGGCCTGTCTGTGCCGAATACGCTGATGGCGGCGAAGAGCACCACCACCGCGTCTCAACAGATCAACCTGAACTCCACTGATAAAGTGCCGACCACCACGCCTTTCGATCCGACCAAAGCGGACAGCTACAACAAGAAGGGCACGGTCACAGTCTTCGACAGCCAGGGTAACGCCCATGGCATGGATATTTATTACGTCAAGAGCGCGGACAATACCTGGGCTGTATACACCAAGGACTCCTCCGTTGCGAATTCGACGGCGACTGCCGCCGGGTTTATGCGTTTCGACAACAACGGCAACCTGCAGGGGATTACCGCAGGGGCTGCCGATCCGATTCCAAACCCGAATACGCTGCCAACCAGCATTAACGTGACGACCGGCGTAACCAACGGCGCAACGGCGGCCAACTTCGCGCTGAGCTTCCAGAACTCGATGCAGCAGAACACCGGCGCTAACAACATCGTCGCGACCAATCAGAACGGCTATAAGCCGGGTGACCTGGTCTCCTACCAGATTAACGATGATGGCACCGTGGTCGGGAATTACTCCAACGAGCAAACCCAGCTGCTGGGTCAAATCGTGCTGTCCAACTTTGCTAACCCTGAAGGTTTGCAATCCCAGGGCGATAACGTCTGGACCGCAAGTAACTCTTCCGGCGTTGCGCTGCTTGGCCTCGCGGGTACCGGTAACTTCGGCACGCTGACCAGCGGTGCGCTGGAGTCATCAAACGTGGATCTGAGTAAAGAACTGGTGAGCATGATCGTCGCGCAGCGTAACTATCAGTCGAACGCGCAGACCATCAAAACCCAGGATCAGATCCTCAATACCCTGGTTAACCTGCGCTAAGCGCCTGACGGGACGGCTTAATGGATCACGCAATCTACACCGCCATGGGCGCTGCCAGCCAAACGCTGAATCAACAATCAGTGACGGCAGGCAACCTGGCAAATGCTTCCACTCCGGGCTTCCGTGCGCAGCTTAACGCTTTGCGTGCGGTGCCGGTTGAAGGGCTTTCTCTGCCAACCCGCACCCTCGTCATCGCCTCGACGCCCGGGGCCGATATGACGCCGGGCCAACTGGACTACACCTCGCGCCCGATGGACGTGGCTCTGCAGCAGGATGGCTGGCTGGCGGTGCAGACGCAGGACGGCGGCGAAGCCTATACCCGCAACGGCAATATTCAGGTAAGCCCGCCGGTCAGTTGACCATCGGCGGCCGCCCTGTGATTGGCGACGGTGGCCCGATTGCGGTGCCGGAAGGTTCGCAGGTCACTATCGCGGCGGACGGGACCATCTCCGCCCTGAACCCCGGCGACCCGCCGAACACCGTGTCGCCCATTGGCCAACTAAAGCTGGTGAAAGCCACGCAGCAGGAGGTCGTGCGCGGCGATGACGGGCTGTTCCGCCTAAACGCCACCGCTCAGGCCACTCGCGGTGCGGTAGCTCAGGCTGACCCTACCATTAAAGTGATGTCCGGCGTACTGGAAGGCAGCAACGTGAAACCGGCGGAAGCGATGGCGGACATGATCGCTAACGCCCGTCGTTTTGAGATGCAGATGAAAGTTATCTCCAACGTTGATGATAATGAACAGCGCGCGAATACGCTGCTGCAAATGACCTGACGACCGGCTTACTTACTACAGGATTAAACGATGATCAGTTCTTTATGGATCGCCAAAACGGGTCTTGATGCACAGCAAACCAATATGGATGTGATTGCCAACAACCTGGCAAACGTCTCCACCAATGGTTTCAAGCGTCAACGCGCCGTGTTTGAAGATTTACTTTACCAAACCATTCGCCAGCCAGGCGCTCAGTCTTCCGAGCAAACCACGCTCCCGTCCGGTTTGCAGATTGGTACCGGCGTTCGCCCGGTTGCCACCGAGCGTCTGCACAGCCAGGGCAACCTGTCTAAAACGGACAACAGCAAGGATGTGGCGATTAAAGGCGAAGGCTTCTTCCAGGTCTTACTCCCGGACGGCACCTCCGCTTACACCCGCGATGGTTCTTTCCAGGTTGACCAGAATGGCCAGCTGGTCACGGCGGGCGGTTTTCAGGTGCAGCCGGCAATTACCGTACCGGCAAACGCGCTGAGCCTGACTATCGGGCGTGACGGCGTGGTGAGCGCAACCTTACAGGGGCAGGCCGCGCCGGTGCAGGTTGGCCAGCTTAACCTGACGACCTTTGTGAACGATACCGGTCTGGAAAGTATCGGTGAAAACCTTTACACCGAAACCCAGGCATCCGGTGCGCCAAACGATTCCACGCCGGGATTGAACGGCGCTGGTTTGCTGTATCAGGGCTACGTTGAGACTTCAAACGTTAACGTTGCTGAGGAGCTGGTGAACATGATCCAGGTTCAGCGCGCATACGAAATCAACAGCAAAGCGGTCTCCACGACCGACCAGATGCTGCAAAAACTGACGCAAATGTAAGGCGTGTGCCGGCGCGTGAAAACGCGTCGGCTGCCGTGACCTGAAGATGAAAGCAATGCAAAACCCAATGGTGCTCCGTCCTGTTGTCCTGAGTCTGGTGTTTGCCGTGAGCGGCTGCGCCCTTGTGCCAAGTAAACCGCTGGTGGAAGGTGCGACCACCGCCCAGCCGGTTCCTGGCCCTTCGCCGGCGATCAACGGGTCAATTTTCCAGACCGCACAGCCGATGAACTACGGCTATCAGCCGCTGTTTGAAGACCGTCGCCCGCGTAATATCGGCGACACCTTAACTATCCAGCTTCAGGAAAACGTTAGCGCCAGCAAGAGCTCCTCTGCGAATGCCAGCCGCGACGGCAAATCGGCCCTCGGCTTCGACACGGTCCCGACTTTTGCTTCAGGGCTATTGGGAGGCGGGAAAGCTGACCTGAGCGCTTCCGGCAGCAACGGCTTTAACGGTAAAGGCGGCGCCAACGCCAGTAACACTTTTAGCGGCACCCTGACGGTCACCGTCGATCAGGTGCTGGCCAACGGAAACCTACACGTCGTAGGTGAGAAACAGATTGCCATCAACCAGGGGACGGAGTTTATCCGCTTCTCTGGCGTAGTGAACCCGCGCACCATCAGCGGCAGCAACACCGTTGCATCGACCCAGGTGGCGGATGCCCGAATTGAGTATGTCGGTAACGGCTACATTAATGAAGCGCAGAACATGGGCTGGCTGCAGCGCTTCTTCCTTAACGTATCGCCGATGTAAGCGAGGAGTACCATGGTTAAATATTTACTTGGGCTGGTAGTCCTGCTGGCGACAACTTATGCCTCAGCCGACCGCATCCGCGACCTGACAACCGTTCAGGGCGTGCGTGAAAACTCCTTGATAGGTTACGGCCTTGTCGTCGGACTGGACGGTACCGGTGACCAGACGACGCAGACGCCGTTTACTACTCAGAGCCTGAGCAACATGCTCTCTCAGCTGGGTATCACCGTGCCAACCGGCACCAACATGCAGCTGAAAAACGTGGCGGCGGTTATGGTTACCGCAAAATACCCGGCATTCGCGCGAGCGGGACAGAACATTGACGTTGTCGTCTCCTCAATGGGTAACGCCAAGAGCCTGCGCGGCGGGACGCTGTTAATGACGCCGCTTAAGGGCGTGGATAACCAGGTTTATGCCCTGGCGCAGGGTAACGTGCTGGTTGGTGGGGCAGGCGCGGCTGCCGGCGGAAGCAGCGTGCAGGTGAACCAGCTTAACGGCGGGCGTATTACCGGCGGCGCGGTCATTGAGCGTGAGCTGGCCGGTACCTTCGGCAACGGCAATACCCTTAATCTGCAGCTTAACGATGACGATTTCAGCCTGGCGCAGCAGATTACCGATACCATCAACCGCTCTCGCGGCTTTGGTAGCGCAACGGCGCTGGATGGCCGCACGATTCAGATACGCGTGCCCAGCGGCGGCAGCTCGCAGGTTCGCCTGCTGGCGGATATTCAGAACCTTGAGGTGAATATGCCGGTTCAGGATGCTCGCGTGGTGATTAACTCCCGTACGGGCTCAGTCGTAATGAACCGTGAAGTCACGCTGGATAACTGTGCCGTCGCGCAGGGCAATCTGTCCGTTACGGTGAACCGTCAAAACCAGGTCAGCCAGCCTAATACGCCATTTGGCGGCGGTCAGACCGTGGTGACTCCGCAAACCCAGATTGACCTGCGTCAGAGCGGTGGCTCGGTGCAGCGCGTTAACGCCAGCGCCAACCTGAATAACGTGGTGCGTGCGCTGAACGCTCTGGGTGCTTCGCCCATCGATCTGATGTCTATCCTGCAATCCATGCAAAGCGCGGGCTGCCTGCGCGCGAAACTGGAAATCATCTGATGCTTACCGATGCCCGCTCACTGGCTAATGCCGCTTTTGACGCTAACTCGCTGAATGATTTGAAGGCGAAGGCAGGACAGGATCCGAAAGGCAACCTGAAAGAGGTCGCGCATCAGGTAGAGGGGATGTTCGTCCAGATGATGCTGAAAAGCATGCGTGAGGCGCTGCCGAAAGACGGAATTTTCAGCAGCGAATCCACACGCATGTACACCAGCATGTATGACCAGCAGATTGCCCAGCAGCTCAGCGCAAAAGGGCTGGGGCTGGCGGATGCGATGGTTAAGCAAATGAGCGGTGAGCAGGCCGAGCCGTCAGAGACGGCGGGGCAGGTGCCGCTGAAGCTCGACCCGCAAACCATCACCAGCTACCAGAACCAGACCCTGACGCAGATGGTGCGTCAGGCCGTGCCGCGTGCGCCTTCTAACGAGGAGCCGCTGAGCGGAGACAGCAAGGACTTCCTGGCGCAGCTCTCGCTGCCTGCCCGTCTGGCGAGTGAGGCGAGCGGGATTCCGCATCACCTGATTCTTGCCCAGGCGGCGCTCGAGTCCGGCTGGGGGCAGCGACAGATTCGCACGGAAAAAGGCGAGCCGAGCTTTAACCTGTTTGGCGTCAAAGCGACGCCGGGCTGGAAAGGGCCGACCACTGAAATTACCACCACCGAGTTTGAGAACGGTGAGGCTAAGAAGGTGAAAGCGAAATTCCGTGTGTACAGTTCATACCTTGAAGCGCTCTCGGACTACGTTGGGCTGCTGACAAAAAATCCACGCTATGCCGCCGTCACCAACGCGGCCTCCGCGGAGCAGGGCGCACAGGCGCTGCAAAACGCCGGTTACGCAACGGATCCTAACTACGCCCGCAAGCTGACCGGCATGATCCAGCAGCTGAAATCTATGAGCGACAAGGTCTCCAAAGCCTACAGCACTGATTTGTCA